>JACDHS010000115.1 GCA_013820875.1 Verrucomicrobiota bacterium
CTGAGGGATTGCCGGCCCTTTGGGCCTCCGGCCAGATGCACCGAAGCTGTGCGATATCGTTTATTCCTACTCCTTTAGAATAACTCGATTCAGGACCTATCCGGAAATTACTTTTGGCAACCGTTATTGCCCAGGGTGGCGCCGTGGAAGAGATGCGACGGAATGAGTCGGCGAGGTACAATAACGATCGTTCCCGGCGGACTGTTCGGGGCGCTCGAAAAACACGTAATTTTCGTCTTTAGTGAGTCACGGAAGTGGTGAGTTACGTAATTTAGCTGTTTTGCGGAACCAAAATTCCGTGAAATATGTATTTCACACCTTTTGTGGATCAAAAATTCCGTGAATTACGTAATTCACGTCGTCCGTGACTCACAAATCTCGTGAAAAACGGTGTTTCCGCCGTTCTAAGTAGGTGGGAGGGAAGGGAATGCTGGTTTTTGATAAGGGAAGAATTTTAACCACGGATGGGCGCACCGGTTGGCGACGAAGATGCAGATGTTTGAAGAGGCAGCGAACGTGCCTTTGATCGTCTGTGTTCCGGGCAAAACGACGAATGCGACAGTAAACAAAACGCATCTTGTTTCGGGTTTGGACATTTTGCCGACCTTGTGTGATTACGCGGGGATTCCGGCGTTGCCTTCCTTTGAAGGACAGAGTTTGCGTCCGCTGATCGAAAATTTGAAACGGCGGAGTGCTGTCGCGTGGCGCGATCATCTGGTGGTGGAGATGGGGGATGGCGAATACGTCCGGATGGTGCGGAGTGATCGCTACAAATATGTCATTTACGGCGACAGTTCAGCCCCGGAGATGTTGTTCGACCTGCAATCTGATCCGCATGAAACACGAAATCTTGCGGGTGATCGGTCCAGGCGGAAGGTGGTTGCGACGCATCGCGCGATGTTGAAAGAGTGGATTGCGAAGACGAAAGACAAGTTTGTGTTTCCAGAAGGGATTGGGGTGGAGTAGGGGAAGGGTTTTTAATTAGTCGGGGAGTTCTCTTAATCTTAATCAGGGGGAACCGATTAAGATTAGGATTTAGAGGAAGGGCTACCGCACTTGTCCTTTGAAGAATTTCACGATGATCTCGGGTGCTTCTTCTGGATATTTGTGAGTGCCGGAATGGATGTAGGTGAGAATGTCACCGCCGGTTTTCGATTTGTAGAGGTTGCAACGCTTGTCTTCGGGCCACGGTTTGCCTTCGGCGCATTCGTTGCGTTTGCGCAGCATTTCGAGGAAGAGCTTCTGCCAATTGTATTTGACGAGGTCATCGTTTTTGCCGGCGATGTGGAGGATTGGTTTCGGAATGAGTGAACCTCCGGCTTGTGGGGCAGCCTTTTCAGTCTGCCGGTTGGGAACTCCAGGAATATCGCCGAGTAGATCGCGGTGAAGGGAAGCGGATGGGGCGAATGCGGCAAAGTGTTCCCCACGGGTTTGCCAGAGGAGATAGGTGAAGCTGCCGCCGTTGGAGTGGCCGGTGGAATAGATTCTTTTAACGTCCACGGTATGATCTTTTTTCAGGCTCGCCAGGACGGCATCGAAGAATTTCAGGTCGCGATCGCTTTGGTCGCCGGCGGTGCGTTGCCAGCCCGGTCTCTTGCCTTCGGGATCGGTGAGGCGGCCGGGGGTGTTGAGGCCTTGCATGTAGACGACAATCGCTTCAGGCCAAAGGGTCTCGATGTGGAACATCCGCGCGGCGTTTTGCATGGAACCGCCGTGTCCGTGAAAGGCAAATACGACTGGGGCGGCGTTCGTTTTCTTGTTGTCGGGTATTGGAACGTAAACCAAAGCTTTGCGGGTGACGCCGTCTACCTGCCATTCTCGCGAGGGCAGGGGAGCGGCGTTGGAAAGATTTGTGAGAGCGAACAGCCAGAGAATGAGATGTGCGGTATTGCGCATACAATGTAAGAAGACGTAACGGGGACAGGAATTGTTAAGAGCCTGTTTGAAAATGGGTGGAACGGGTTACCACCCCGTTGTCGGCGGCAACCTGCCGCCGACTGTTCGGCTGTCCGACAACGCAATAATCGGTGTGTTGCCTGAACTCGGCGGGCTAGAAAAACAGCCGCTTTGAAATAGCCGGTCAGAATCCAGAATCCAGAATCACCAGCCCGGCGGGGCCGTTTGCCCTTCAGCCATGTGTTCCTTTTCCCAATCGGCGAAGTTTCCGTCATCGCGATGTTCGGTCTGGACGCTGCCATCGGAGAACGCATAGATCTTTGTCCAGCGTGATCCGTTGTAAACGATTTTGAAAATCATCCGGACTGGGTTGAATTGAGAAGTGGAGATTTAGCGGAGCGCCTTTGCGCCAGGCTTGCCTATGGGATAATTTTCCCAGAGCGAAGAACAGTGCCACCTGCGCCTACTACCACAAACCGCCTGCCGTTCCAGGCGGTGCCTAAAAGATGTGTTGAAGTGCCCGAATTCCGTGTCGTCCAGTTCGTGCCATTGGGGCTGGTAAGGATTGTTCCCTCGAAACCAGTGGCGATAAATTGATCAGCACCCCATGCAATGCCGAAGAGGGATTGTGTCGTGCCGGAACTGCGGGCGCTCCATGAAATGCCATCCGGACTGGTCCGGATCGCCCCACCGGCCCCTACTGCTACGAACCCCATTCCATTCGATGCGACTTCCGCAAGACTCGTGGAGCCAATGTTGCGGGTGGTCCAATTGATACCATCGGGGCTGCTCAAAGCCGAGCCGTATTCGCCCACCGCAACGAACAGATTGCTGTCGCATGTTATTCCGTAAAGCCTGCCTGAATTAGGGAAGTTGCGTTGCGTCCACGAAATGCCATCTGGACTGGTCAGGATTGTGTCGCCAACTGCAACAAACTGATTTTTTCCCCAGGCAACTGCCTCCAACCGTAAGGATGTCCCTGAAGAACGTTGGGTCCAGGTGAGACCGGTTTGACTGGTGAGAATTGTTCCGCTATTTCCGACGGCTACCAATAAACTCGAATTCCCTGTGATTCCGTTGAGATATGCCGAAGTGCCGGAATCTTGAGATAACCAGCCAATCCCATCCGAACTTGTAGCAATGCTTCCGTAGCCAACGGCAACAAACTTGGGAGAATACCAATTGGTACTCCAATGAACTTTCAAAACAATATTCTCATTGGGACCTCGGTTGCCCCATGACAACCCATTTGCGCTGACCACTATGGTGCTACCAATCGCAACGAATTGTTCGCCATTGCTAGCAATACTGATGAGGCTTCCAGAGGTTTCTAAAGGCCGGTTGGTCCACGTTATTCCGTCGGGACTCGTAAGAATAGTTCCGAAACCGGCAACTGCGAATTGCTTGCCATCCCACACAATACTCCTGAGTGAGATGGCACTTCCTGCTGAACGACTTTCCCAGGCAACGCCGTCAACACTGGTCAGAATGGTGCCATTACTACCGGTCACAACGAGCAGAAGGTTGTTCCATGTTACGCTATGAAGGTGGGAAGTCGTTCCTGACCGGCTTGTCCAGGTAACACCATCAGGACTTGTCAGGATTGTGCCGGAGGCGCCGACTGCGACAAATTGGCTGCCATTCCATGTTACACCGCGCAGATTGGCGCTTGATTCCGATGATTGAATATTCCAAACAACCCCGTTTGAGCTCGTAAGGATAGTTCCGGTGTTGCCGACGGCGACGAACCTACTGCCGCCCCATGTCACCGAGTAAAGATGTTGCGAAACTCCAGATGAATGGGTGGTCCAGGTGATGGCATCCGGGCTGGTGATAATGGCCCCAGAACTTCCTACTGCCACGTAAGTCTTGTCGTTGGAACCTACTCCGAAGAGCAAAGCAGAAGTTCCTGAAGAGTGACTAACCCATGTCATACCATCGGCGCTCGTTCGAACGTTATCGCCGACTATGACGAATTGGCCCCTCCCCCATGCAACGCCCAGCATCCTTTGTGTGCCATCAAAGCAAGTCCAGTTATCGAGCGGATCTGTTACAAGCGAATTGGTTGAGTGGATGCGGTAAAAACGGTTGGTGTGGTTGGTAGCCTCATGATCTTCGATCGTTTTTTCCCCTGATGGCAGGAAGGCGGTGGTGATTGGAGTCCAATCGGTGAGGTCAGGGCTCGCTTCGACGGCAATCGTAGTTCCAGAACTCCCGTGAACTGTTAGTTGCAGATGGCCGTTTGTCAGCTTTTTAACGGATTGAACGACCAAATCGGTGCCGCTAATCTTAGCAATTCCGTCCACTGCCGTTTTGGCGATACTCGAAAAAACGCCTCCCAGGACCAATGATCCATCCGGGCGCCTTCTCATCGCAAGTATACTGTCGTTTATGCCAATGTCTCCGTTGAAGGTAGGATCCAACGCTCCGGAACTGGTCAGACGTGCAATACGGGAAGACGGGGATCCATCCACTTCCGTAAAGTCTCCGGCTATGACGATTCGCCCGTCAGACTGCAGGGCAATGCTCCTTACTGAATCATTCGGGACACCAGCAGATGTGAATGTTGGGTCTAGGTCGCCCGATGGCATCAACCGCGCGAGATAAGGTCGGACGACTCCATCGAACTCTGTGAAGCTGCCTCCAACCAGAATTTTTCCGTTCGGTTGCAATGCCAACGAAAATACATTTCCGTTTGGGCCAGTGCCGCTGTTGAACGTGGCATCCAGTATGCCATTCGTTTGCAGCCTTGCAACCAGGTTGGAACTGCCTGCCAGAATTTTGCCATCCGGCTGCAATATTAGGGCGCTAACGGAATGGACAAAAGTCGCGCCAGGATCAAAAGAGTCGTCACGAAAACCCGTGGAGAGGAATTGTGCGACACGGGTGCGGGGCTGAGTGAAAGCGCCACCTGCGACAATCTTATTATCTGCAGTGGAAGCTATGGCCAGAACCGAACCGTTCAATCCGGTGCGAATATCGAAGTAATCATCGCTCGCTCCGGTGGGGCTCAAGCGGTGTAGGTGAGTGGGTGGAAACATGTCGGCACTCATTGCGCTGAAAAAGTAATTGCCTTCGGTATCTACAGCCACTGTTCGAACGCTATTGGGGATTAATGGATAGGAAGGGAACCGCCGAAATGATTGGTCCGAATCCCCCTCATTTAGTAATACCGCGATTCCATCCGATACTTTTCCGTCCACATTCGTGAATGAGCCGCCAATGGCAAGGCGGCCGTCAGGGATGTTGGCAATGGACCGGATTTCGATTTTATTTGTGCCACTGTTGTAAATTCGGGGGCTGAATTGTGTATCTAAAATACCGGACTGCGCGAACAGGCAAGGATGAGCAAGGCATGTGTAGGCAAATAGAATAAGGATGAGCTTCGGAAGTTTGCTCATCGCGCCGGGACGACACGACTTCAGATAGTTCACAAGTTGTTTGTTGTTCCCCCTGTCCACGTTGGAATTACTGCTTGGTTGCAGGGCTTTTTAACGAATGCAAGTTCATTGCTTTTCAATAAACCAGTCAAGCTTGCAATCTGTGCAAGATTATTTGTGGTTGGGTGCCGGTGCCCCGTTTGTTGGTCGTTTGTCTTGGGATATTTATAAAAGGATGTCCTAAACTCGTACGCTCATTCGTTGTAATAATGAAACTGAAATTAAAAACTCGAAACTAAGGAATACGATGAAAACTACGATTACTGCATTTTGCTCAACATTATTGCTCGCGGCGGCTGTCTGCTTGAACGCGGAGGAGCCAGCCAAGGCAAAAACCGGCTCGCCAGAGTTTGAACGGATGAAAACGTTGGTCGGCACCTGGGAAGGGCAAGTGGATATGGGGCAGGGCCCGATCGATATGCAGGTGCAATATCGGTTGCTGGCGGGCGGGAGTGTGCTGGAAGAACGGTGTTTTATCGGGACGCCCAACGAAATGGTGACGATGTATTATGATCAAAAGGGAAAGTTGGCCCTGACGCATTATTGCGTGATGGGCAATCGGCCGGGGATGGTTCTCGGATCTTCGAATGACAAGACGCTGAAATTCGACTTCGACAAAAGTTGCGGGATCGATGTGAAGAAGGAATCGCACATGCATGCCATGACGCTCACGTTCAACGACTCGGATACGATTACGACCACCTGCAAAGCGTTTATGGACGGAAAGGAAGTTCCTGAGTCTTCATCCACCTTCAAGCGGGTGAAGTTGTAAGATTTTCGATTTAAGTGATTATCTGATTATCGTTCAACTCGATTCCGCCTCAATGGCTGACGGATCCGGTGCCGTCAGCCACTTGCGTTTCCCGCTTTCGCAGCCTCAAATGGGTGCATCTTTACACTGCTACCGCCCGGAGTGTGCCCGTCTCGGGTACGGCAACGTTGGAGTATCGTTAGGCGTGAATACCTGAAACTGCGGACAAATCTCGCATTGCTGCGCTGGGGCGGGGCGCACTCCGATAGCGCCTCAAGATTCGCCTATCTCAAATGCGATTGGCGGCAGATCGGCTTCTTTTGACGACATTTTGGAGTCCAAACTATGGTTGTGAGACCTTGTTGACGAAGTTTTCGAGATGAAAATGCAGTTGTGAGACCTTGTTGACGAAGTTTTGGAGACGAAAATGTAGTTGTGAGACCTTGTTGATGAAGTTTTAGAGACGAAAATGTGGTTGTGAGGCCTATTCCGCTCCATCAGAGAAACCCCGCTTGTTTGTAGTTTCTGCAGGAATATTTTATAGTGTGACAATTAAAAGTTGCAAAAGTGAGAAAAAACCGTTTAGGGGCGAGTTCTTGTTGCTCAAACATGAGAAACACCTGTATACAGTAATGTGATGTGTCGTTGGATGTTCAAAATTGCAGGAGTGGCGGTGGTTCTGTTGGGCACGAGTGTGTCTGCTTCCGCGCAGCAGGAGCGTGCTTTAGGAATTGATGTGTCTGCCTGGCAAGCGAATATATTACAGACCACCTGGAACAACATTCGAAACGTCGAGAACCGCCAGTTCGTTTTCATTCGATCCAGTCGCGGCGGAACGACCGGTTATTATAATCAAAGCGATCCGAATAATAATAACAATCTGAACACGCTCTCCCAGCGCTATGACGATCCTTACTTTGTGCAGAACATCGACCGTGCGACGACCGCAGGCATCTTAGCCGGATCGTATCACTTCTCGCGACCTGACATTATTGAAACAACTCAGAACTCAGGGGGTATCGCCAATAACGGTGCGGATGAAGCGGATCACATGATCCAAATGGCAGGCGCCTGGATGCGTCCCGGTTACCTGCTGCCGGTGCATGATTTGGAGGCCGGAATAAACCAGCGCCAGCCCACCCCGCTGGCGACCTTCTCGATTGATTTTTCTAATCGTATTTTTGAGGTGATGGGTATCCGTCCGATCATGTATATCAATGGCGCCTACGCAAACCATGTGCAATCGGCCAGCAATCGAGCCACTCTTGTCAGCGCATATCCTGTTTTATGGTCCGCGCGTTATGCGAATCAGAGTGACCCCAATTCGATTCCCATTCAGACCGGTCACCCAAAGGATACCTACACGCCAATCTATGGTCCATGGGACGACGCGCCCAACCCTACTCATCCCTGGGGCCTTTGGCAGTACGCCAGCACCCTCCGTTTGCAAAGCTACAACAATGGCGGCAATAATCTTGACGCTAACGTGGCACAGGGCGGCACCGAATTTATTAAAGACATTCTTGTCCCTGCGATCTGGATGAACAACAGCAGTGGCCAATGGACCACACAAACCAACTGGAACAGCGGACAGGCGCCGGTTGCGCCGGTGCAGGGGCCGGGCCAGGTGGCACGTGTCGGATCGTTGATACTTCCCGCAACACGCCTCCCTACGCTTCACGACACCGTTATTCTTGATCGTCCGGCCGCAAATATTACCGTCACGTTATCCTCAGGAACACACAACATTCGCAAGCTCTACGTGCGCGAGACATTGAGCATTACCGGTGGGACGTTAAACGTTAATTATGTTCCTTCGTGGGATTCCACCCCAATTTCGGCGCAGTTTTCGGGGGCGGTCACGCTTGGGGGCAGCGGCACTCTCAGTGTGCATACGCTCCAGGTGGACGCCTCCCGAACCTTTACGCTGGGTGGCGGTAATCTCTTGTTTAACACCATGAAACTCATGCCTCACAACAGTTCGCCGGGAAAAATTGCCATGACCGGGAACGTAAATTTTGACGCAGTGACCAGCGGGAATCTGATTATCACCAATGGAGCTGGCTTGGGTATCTCCGGGACAATTGATTTGGTGGGTGGGAATCGAACGTTCAACGTTGCGAATGGCGTCAATCTGTCGGTCGAGGTTCCGGTCTCAAACGGAGCACTGGTGAAGGCGGGCACGGGAACGATGCTGCTCAACAAAGCCAACACCTACAGCGGTGGAACGACGCTTTCTGCCGGAACATTGCTGGTGAACAACACCAGCGGGTCGGGCACCGGCAGCGGTAATCTCACAATCAATGGCGGAATACTTGGCGGCACCGGCAGCATTGCCGGGGCGGTGACCGTGAATGGCGGCGGAACGATCCGGCCGGGCACTGCCACTTCCATCGGGAACCTGACGTTAAACAGCGCTCCGACATTGAACGGCACTGTCTCCATCAAAATCAACCGCAATGGTGGTTCGACATTAGCGGACAAAGTCACGCGGCCGACCGGAACGCTGAATTACGGTGGCACGCTAGCCGTTTCCAACATCGGTGCGGCGCTCGTGGGCGGTGAAGTGTTTACAATTTTCTCGGCGGGTGCTTACACAGGCGCCTTTTCAGTGACGCAACTTCCGGCGTTGAGCAGTGGATTGAATTGGTATCTCGGCGATCTGGCTGTCAACGGCACCATCCGTGTGAATCGCAATCCGGTTGCCGGCCTGGTGACGTTTACGAATGTTCCTGTGCAGGGTCTGGAGATTCCTGTAGCGAGCTTGATTGCTGCCGGCACGGACGCAGACGGAGATCCTATTTCACTCAGTGGCTTCGATCCAGTGACCACTAACGGGGTGACGCTGACGGTGGATGTAGAGTCCATCATCTACTCAAACAACTCTAATGTGGCCGATCAGTTTGATTACACCATTAGCGATGGCCGCGGCGGCAGTGCGACGGGCATGGTGCGGATACTTCCGTCGCCAGACGGATATTTTACTCTATCCCCAACCGTGGACTCCAATGACGTGACTCTGCATTTTTCGGGAGAACCGGGTGCGACCTACTATTTGGAGCGTTCGACAAATTTGTCGGCCTGGCAGACGATTTCAACAAACGTAGTGCCGTCGAGTGGGCTGTTTGACTATATAGATAATTTTGAGGAACTCGCCGAAACGCCTTCCGCGGCATATTACCGCTTGAGGTGGTCGCCTTGAATCGCCTGTAAAACTGAGCGAAACAGGGCAACGTGCGTCCGTGATTCAATAAAGCGATGCAGAAACTTCTTGCCGCACGCATTTGTTTAAGGAGAATCGCGATACTCAAGCCGTTCAAGCGCGGCATCTGAATCACAAACTACGATCTAATTATTATGGGAAAAATTTACAACAACATCGTGGAAACGGTTGGCCGCACTCCGCTGGTGAAATTGAACAAAGTGACTGGCGACGTTGATGCCACCATTCTTTTGAAGTGCGAATTTTTTAATCCGCTGGGCAGCGTGAAAGACCGCATCGGCATGGCGATGATCGAAGCAGCCGAAAACCAGGGTATTTTGAAAAAAAATACCGTCATCATTGAACCGACGAGCGGAAATACTGGCATTGCCCTTGCGTTCGTTGCCGCGGCCAAAGGTTACAAGCTGATCCTGACCATGCCGGAA
Organism: Verrucomicrobiota bacterium; assembly: GCA_013820875.1. Classification (GTDB taxonomy): domain Bacteria; phylum Verrucomicrobiota; class Verrucomicrobiia; order Limisphaerales; family JACDHS01; genus JACDHS01. The sequence continues at coordinate 9,736 of JACDHS010000115.1, forward strand.
ACGATGTCCCTGGAACGCCGCACGTTGCTGGCAATGCTCGGCGCAAAGCTTGTGCTCACTCCCGGAACTGAAGGAATGAAGGGTGCCATTGCCAGGGCGGAGCAATTGGCGAAAGAAACACCGAACTCATGGATCCCGCAACAGTTTGAGAATCCTGCGAATCCGGAGATTCATTTCAAAACAACTGCGGTGGAACTTTGGGAAGATACGGACGGTAAGATCGATATTTTGGTTTCGGCAGTCGGAACCGGTGGAACGATCACCGGGGTGACGGAATTTATTAAACCGAAGAAAGCTTCCTTCCAGGCGATTGCGGTTGAACCGAAAGATTCGCCTGTTATTTCTCAAACCCTTGCAGGTGAACCGGTGAAGCCGGGACCGCACAAAATCCAGGGCACCGGTGCTGGATTCGTGCCTCTAAACCTTCATTTGAAAGACAGCCAGGGTAATCCGCAGATTGTAGAATGTGTCCAGGTAACCAACGACGACGCTTTCGCCATGGCGCGTCGTTTGGCCAAGGAAGAAGGAATTCTCGTTGGTATTTCGACTGGCGCGAATGTCTGGGCAGCGATCGAGATCGCGAAGCGCCCGGAAAACAAAGGAAAGACGATTGTTACAGTTGCTTGTTCGACAGGTGAACGGTATCTCAGCACACCGCTGGCGGCTGAAGCGCGGGCGGAAGTCGGGGGTTAAACCCTGTGGGACGGTTTTCCTTGGCGAAAACCCGTTGATAGAGGAAAATGAACGTAGGGAAAGTGCTTTACAGAAGCGTTTTAAAACATATCTTTCCCGGTCGCGACGATAGTTATAATTGAATTTATGCAAGTAAAAGGAAATACGATCGAAAAATTTCGGCTGCACGAGCGGGACACTGGTTCTGCGGATGTGCAGATTGCGCTGTTGACGGAGCGCATCAATTCACTGACGGAACATCTTCAAGCCAATAAGAAGGATCACAGTTCCCGCCGTGGTTTGCTTATCATGGTTGCCCAGCGCCGCAAGTTGCTGGATTACCTCCATCGGACAGATGCGCCGCGTTATCACGCAATCACCAAGAAGCTGAAGTTGCGCAGGTAAGGCGAATAAGCCTTGCTTTTGGAATTTTTGGGTCTTCAATCCTCCCTAATCACCCGATTTTTAGCCCGGCACGAAAACGCGACGTGCCGGGCCGATTAAATTCAATTCGCGTGGAACCTTCGCCAGAGTCGGTAGGTAGTTTAAAAGTTAAGGTTCTTGTTCCATTGGAGCTTTAACTTTTGAACTACTCAATCCGGCAGGCGTTTTTATAAGAAAAGTATGCCAGAAAGAGTAACGGCTTCTCTCGGAGCCAAGCAGATCATCATTGAATCCGGTAAACTAGCCAAACAAGCTGATGGCTCAGTTACGGTTCAACTCGGAGAAACGATCGTCCTCATTGCAGCAGTCGCTGCCACCAAAGCCAAAGAAGGCATGGAATTCTTCCCTCTCACGGTCGATTACCGCGAGAAAGCAGCCGCAGCAGGCAGATTCCCCGGTGGTTATTTCAAGCGTGAAGGACGTCCGACCGAGAAAGAAATTCTCACCAGCCGGCTCACCGACCGCCCAATTCGCCCTCTGTTTCCAAAAGGTTGGTATAACGAATGCCAGGTTCAGAGCTTGTTGCTCAGTGCGGATGGCGAAAATGAACCAGACGTTCTGAGTATCCTTGGAGCTTCCGCTGCCCTCACGGTCAGCGATATCCCCTGGGAAGGCCCGCTTGGCGCTGTGCGCGTTGGACGTGTGAACGGCGAGTTCATTGCAAACCCCACGCAGTCAGAGATCGTTGAAAGCGACCTCGACATCATTTACGTCGGCAGCCGCCAGGATCTCGTAATGTTTGAGGGTTCGTCCCACGAAATTTCAGAAGCCGATTTCATGGCCGCTCTGAAGTTCGCCCACGAAGCCTGCCAACCGCTGATTGATGCGCAAATCGAACTTGCAAAACGCATCGGCAAACCAAAGCGCCAGATCAAGCTGAACATCGTTCCTGAAGAAATTCTCAAGGAAGCTAAAACGTTAGCTGGTGACCGCGTTATCCCGGCGCTTCTCAATCCCGGCAAGCTCGCTCGCGAAGCAGCCGTGAACGCTATTTTCGAGGAAATCGCACCGAAGCTGGTCGAAAAGTTCGGCGCAGAAAAGATCACTCCTTTCGCGCTGAAAGATGCGCAATATTACATCCAGAAGGAAGCTGTTCGCGGTTTGCTCATGCAGGGCAAACGGCAGGATGGACGTGATCCAGATGCAATTCGTGCGATTGGTGGGGAAGTCGGCGTTCTCCCTCGCGCACACGGTTCTTCGATTTTCAGCCGTGGCGAAACCCAGGTGATGGCACTCGTCACCCTCGGCACGAAGGAAGACGCCCAGGAATTTGATTCCTACACCGGCGGCGCCACAGAGAAGAAATTCCTGTTGCATTACAACTTTCCGAATTACTCCGTTGGCGAAACTGGCCGTATCATGGGCCCGGGACGCCGCGAAATCGGTCACGGCGCGTTGGCAGAACGTTCCATTGAACCAGTTTTGCCGCTCGATACCTATCCATACGCAGTTCGCATTACTTGCGAAGTCATGGAATCGAATGGTTCCACCTCGATGGCATCGGTTTGCTCCGGTTCATTGGCTTTGATGGACGCTGGTGTTCCTCTGGCGCGCCCGGTGGCTGGCATCAGCATCGGAATTTGCACTGAAACCGATACGAACCACAAGATCACCAAGTACAAACTTCTCGCCGATATTATCGGGGCGGAAGATGCGTTTGGTGATATGGATTGCAAGATCGCCGGGACAGAGAAGGGGATCACCGGTTTTCAAATGGATTTGAAACTTCGTGGGCTTCCTCTCGATATCATGGCGGAAACGCTTGAAAAAGCTCGCATCGCTCGCCTTCACATCCTGGCCGAAATGGCGAAGACAATCTCCACGCCGCGGGCTGAACTCAGCAAATACGCGCCGCAGATCATTCAATTGAAAATCAATCCGGAGAAGATCGGCGCGCTGATCGGGCCTGGTGGCAAGAACATCAAACGCATCGTTGAAGAGTCCGGTTGCGAGATTAACATCGAAGACGATGGCACAGTGAATATCTACTCGGTGTCGGCTGACGGAATGAAGATTGCCCGCGAGCATATCGAAGGCATGACCGCTGAAGCTGAACCGGGCAAGACTTACCGTGCGAAAGTTGTTTCGACGAAAGACTTCGGCGCGTTTGTCGAATTCCTGCCGGGCAAAGAAGGTCTCGTTCACATCAGTGAACTGGCAAATTTCCGTGTTAAGGCAACCGAAGACATCGTCAAAATCGGCGATGAAATCTGGGTGAAATGCCTTGGCATCGACGAAAAAGGTCGTGTCCGTCTGTCGCGCAAAGCTGCGATGGAAGATCGCGACAAGGAAATGGCTGAACCGGCTCCGGCTCCGGCTGATAAGGCCTAATTTCCAATTAATCAAATCTGCACGAAGCGAGTTCCGTTAAGGAACTCGCTTCTTTTTTTCTCTTTTTTGCAAATTAAATTTGCTCATCCAATTCGGTTCCCGTTACGTCGAAACCACTGCGTTGTCATGACAACGGAAGGTGTTTGTTCGAAAATAAGACAAATAGCACCTGTGTCGGCGCTTTGAAAACTCGTATTCCATCAATTTGCCTTCGATACGAATGAGGCAGCAAAAGATGGCATGCTTTATGCAAACAAAAAAATATGAGTCAACGGCAAACGAACAACCAACGGAAATTTTCCCCATTCCTATTGACCATTGTGCTTGCAGCTCTCGTTGGATCGGCGGCTTTATCTTTGGTGCCGGAGCTGACAAAGCCCCTTTTCATGAAGTATTACCGAACCCTCTATCAAGTGGAGGTCGTTCGTCCTTTATAAGAAGTGCTTTCCTTGCGATTCAGCCTAAATCCGGCATTTAATACCGCTAATCTACGCTAATGACCGCTAATCAGAGGGGGATTGCGAAGAAGGCCGTTTGAAAAGCCAACCACCTGTTTGGGTGAAGTCTTTGTTTCGCATAACCACTTCTCCATTAGCGACTATCAGCGAAGATTAGCGGTTCAACTGCCGTTTTTAGGTTCAGGTCAGCGGCGTCCATTCCCTGCTGAGTTGTCCCTTTCCGACTGTTTATACCATAAAACGCCCCTTTCTTGCGAAAGAGGCGTTTTTCTTTAAATCAAAGACCGCTGAGGTTCCTGTTACTTCAGAAATGTCACCGCTGAATCACCTTTTCCCAGCAATTTAATGTAGTCGAGGAGGATTCGTTTTGTTTCTTCCATGGTGGCATCCACGGTGGCGACTTTGTCTTCATCTTCCTCTTTTTCAATTCCGTGGTGCGTTTCGGCTGTAATTGTTCCGAGGGCTTCTGCGGTTATGGCACTGCTTTCCGCCGTGGCGATTTCATTTGTCTTGGCTACCGGGGCGGGCAGCCCTGGTTTTGCAGCGTCTTTGAGCGCAATCTCGTAGATTTTTTCGTTCGAGGTCTTTCGGGCCAGACGTTCCTTTTTGCGTTCATCGGCGACATCTTTCAGCTCCCGCAATTCGCTGAGGCGCTGTTTTTCATTCAGCGAAATGCTCTTGTCGGCGAGGTGTTTCTTAAACCGCTCAATGTCCTGGCTGATATATTGGAAGTCAGTGTCGCGTTCGATCCGTTGATCAGAACGTTTCTTCAATTCCGACAATAGCGGCTCCACACGGTTAAGTTTGTCGTGTTTGGCTGAGTTTACTTCATCCCATGGCAACGGGTTGTCCAGCGCAGATTCCCCGACTTCCGCGTAGTTGTTGATCGATGGCAGCACGAGATCCGGGACCACTCCTTTTAATTGGGTGGAGGAACCGCTCGCCCGGTAGAACTTGCGGATAGTGAATTTCAAAGCGCCAGGGTTGTAGCCATATTCCAGGCGGTTGTCATCGAGAATGTCCTTGAGATGAAGAAGTTGTTGCACGGTGCCTTTGCCGTGGGTTGAGGAATCGCCCACGATTAAAGCCCTGCCATAGTCCTGCAATGCTCCAGCCAAAATCTCTGAAGCCGAAGCACTGAAGCGGCTGGTCAGGACAATCATTGGACCGTCGTATAGAATGGAAGGATCGGTGTCCGCATCCACCACGGTGCGTCCCGAGGGATCTTTGGTTTGAACGACCGGCCCTTTTTTGATGAACAAACCAGTCAGCTTGATTGCTTCGTTCAACGCGCCGCCACCGTTCCGACGAAGGTCGAGAATGATCCCGCTGACCTTTTCTTCGTTTAATTTTTTAATCAGTTTTGAAATATCTGCAGAAGTGCTTTTGTGATCTGCGCCACGGTTTTCCATGTCTTCGTAGAATGAAGGCAGATCGAGCACACCAATTCGAACCGCCTTGCCACCGCCGGTTGCCGGCATCTCGATAATTTTTGCCTTGGCTTCCTGGTCTTCCAGTTTCACCTCGTCACGAATGATGGTGACTAATTTGCGCGTCGAAGTATCAGCCGCATCCGCGGGCACGATGGTCAACTGCACTTCCGTCCCTTTTTCGCCGCGGATCATTTCCACCACTTTGTTCAGCTTCATGCCTACGCAATCCACCGGCTCCTTGCCTTTTTGAGCAACGGCCACAATGCGGTCGCCTTCCTTGATCTGTTTGGTCTTTTCAGCCGGAGCACCCGGAACAAGGCTCTGGATGGTGCAATAGCCGTCTTCGGATTTGAGCACTGCGCCGATGCCGAACAGCGACAATTTCATGGAAATGGCAAAGTTCTCCATCTGCGCTTTACCCATGTAATCGGAATGCGGGTCGAAAACGCGGGTCAACGCCGTGAGAAATAATTCAAACACTTCATCTTTGGTGAACTCCTTGAAAGTGCGTTGCAGACGTTCGTAGCGTTTCGTCAAAGTTTCCACGATCTGCTCGTGTTTACTCTTCGGTATTTCCGCAATCTCCACTTTGTTGGTGAAGCCTTCAATCAAGCCATTTTCAGAGCGGGGCTTGATGTCGATGGGTTGTGCAGAAGCTTTGATCTTTTTCTTGTTCCCGTTCTCTTCTTTTTGCAGGAGAGACAGTCTTTCCTGGAGGTACTCGTAGCGGAGATGTTTTTCCCAAAGTTGTTGTGCTTCCTTCAGATTGGCGGGATGCGGCATTTCTTTGCGCAACGGCGTGTAACGCTCGTTGGTATTGAACTCGAACTCCCCGTTGGACAGTAGTGTTTGCACGTGCGCCACGCGTTCGTCCAGCCGGATAATCATCCTGGCAAAGATCTCGTGGGCTGGCTCGGTATCTCCAGCGCGAAGGATCATGTCATCCAAAGTGGTCTCATATTTAGCGAACTCATTGATGTCGCTTTTCAAGAAGTGCAACCGTTGAACGTCCAACAAATTCAGGTAACTGGAGAGGAATTTGGCCGAGGCCTCATCGTCCAGTTTCATCTGGGAGTAGTGATATCGTTCCAGAACGCGTGCTGCGGACTTGGCGATATTGGCCTCTGTAGTCTGGTCGGAAACGTTCACAGGGGCCTTGTCGACGCCCGTCAGAGACTTTATGAGCGAAGGTTGCGCCTGGACGGCAATGATAGCCAGCGCCAGGGGCAACCAGATGAATGTAAGAAAACGTTTCACGTAAAAATATGGAGAAGTTTCGTCAGATCGCAAACGCGAGTTTCCATGCCGCTGACTTTGGATGCGTTTCATTATTGCTGAAAGTTGCTGAATCCTTTTTCACCCCGCGTTCACATTAGGGTAACAGTGACACGGGACACGTCAAGGAAGCAGAGCTTTGCCCATATCCCCTCCGTCCCTTTCTCAACCGTGTCAGGGCAATTGCACCGGTAGAAAGACAACAGACTCGCCCCATTGAATCACTTTCGGCCAAGGCTACATTTTAACCAGGAGGAACTTTTGATCACATTATTTCTACACGATCCAGTCGATGAACCCGGTGCGACAGAACGAATTTACGACGCTCCTGAGCCGTTTGTTTTTCCTACACCTGTCCCACCTCACGACGAGGACTGTTCGTTAAGTTGTCTTTCGATTATTCGCGTTCAAAGAGGAAACGTTGTTTCGATGAAAATTGTTTTAAGGAACCATGTCGCGGAGTAAAAAACCATCCAGGCTGCCGCCGCAGAAACAAGGGAAACAACCCGGGCTCGAAGACAAGATGACGCCGCGCCCGGATTCCGGGACGCACCAACAGAAAGGCTCCGGCAAACTCGCCGGTAAAGTTGCCCTGATCACCGGGGGCGACAGCGGCATCGGTCGCGCTGTTGCCATTGCATTTGCCGTGGAAGGGGCGACCGTCGCCATCGTTTACCTGAACGAGCACAAGGATGCCGCCGAAACCGTTCGCCTCGTAGAGGCAGAAGGGGAACGCTGTTTGAAGATTGCCGGTGACGCCGGCGATGAAGCCTTTTGCAAGGAATCCGTCCGCCAAACGATCAAAACGTTCGGTCGCCTTGATATTCTGGTCAATAACGCCGCCGAACAGCATCCACAGGAAGGCATCGAGAAGATCACCGCCCGGCAATTGGAGCGGACCTTTCGCACCAACATCTTCTCCTATTTCTTCATGGCCAAAGCGTCGTTGCCACATCTTAAGGAGGGCAGCACTATCATTAACACCACATCGGTTACTGCTTATCGTGGCAGTCCCAAGTTGCTCGATTATGCTGCCACCAAAGGAGCGATTGTTGCTTTCACACGTTCTCTGGCCTTGTCCCTCATTGAAAAAGGCATCCGGGTGAATGGCGTTGCACCGGGCCCGATCTGGACCCCGCTGATTCCCTCCACCTTTAACGAGAAAAAGGTCGAAAGTTTCGGCCAGCAAACGCCAATGAAACGGGTCGGGCAACCCTCGGAAGTTGCGCCTTGTTTCGTGTTTCTCGCCTCGGAAGACTCTTCTTATATGGCGGGGCAGGTTTTGCATCCGAATGGCGGCGAGATCATCAATACCTAGAGCTTGTCCGCAAAACCCCACCGAATGCATTGCTTCGCACCGCGATTCTCACGCTGCAAATACGACCGGTCCTGACAAGGGGCAATTGAAATAGCTCATCCATTGGTGCCTCACCGCATCTAATCGGATCGCCTATAGACGTTTTTTGTAAGTTTATGTAAAACACGAAACGAAATGAAAACCAGTAGTTACATTCCAGAGGGCTCTCGGACCGTCACACCTTACATCGTGGTGAACGACGCCGCGAAAGCGATCGAGTTTTACAAACAGGCATTCGGTGCGAAAGAAACAATGTGCATTCCGGCACCGGGTGACAAGATTGGACACGCTGAAATTCAGATCGGCGACTCTGCAATCATGCTTGCGGATGAATTTCCAGAGTGGGACGCGCAGGGGCCGCAGACGATTGGCGGTTCGCCCGTTTCATTGATGATCTATGTGCCGGATTGCGATGCAATTGTCGAAAAAGCGGTTTCCCTCGGAGCCACGGTGAAGATGCCGGTGGCCGATCAATTCTATGGAGATCGCTGCGGCAACATCGTGGATCCGTTTGGCCACAAATGGTGTATCGCCACTCACAAAGAAGATGTCGCCCCGGAAGAACTCCAGAAGCGCGCCGCTGCAATGTTCGCTGGCGCGACATAAAAGGCGGAGGGCATTGCATCGCGAACTCTTCATGGTTTTGGTCCCGTGTGCCGCGTCGGCGCATGGAATCGTTGGTCAGATTATGCGCCAGTCGGATAAGTCCTATAATAAGTTTCGGGACGGAAAGGTTGCAAAAATCCGGCGGCGATTACGGAGCGGTAATTCCGACGTCAGAACATACGGCGGCGATTCCGGAGTGGAAATTCCGACGTCAGAACATGCGGCGGCGATTACGGAGTGGAAATTCCGACGTCAGAACGTGCGGCGACGATTACGGAGCGGAAATTCCGACGTCAGGAACGTACGGCGACGATTACGGAGTGAAAATTCCGACGTCAGAACGTGCGGCGACGATTACGGAGTGGAAATTCCGACGTCAGGAACGTACGACGACGATTACGGAGCGGTAATTCCGACGTCAGGAACATACGGCGGCGATTCCGGAGTGGTAATTCCGACATTTATCTAAACAACGACGATTTTGGAGGTGGAAATGCAGCTTGCCCAGCGATAGTCACGGACTGCGCCCAGGAGGCGGAAAGGTTCTTCGCTGTTTTCGGTGGAATGGTGTTCTTGTGAAACAGGAATGCCGATGATGGTCTTTGTCCCGGAGGGACACCTGACAATAGCCCAATGTTTCAACATTGGGTACAAGGATAGATA
>JACDHS010000116.1 GCA_013820875.1 Verrucomicrobiota bacterium
GAGCGCGGCTGTGCTCGAAGAGTCAGCCGCAGCGGGTACGGCAATAATTGCGGCGTTCAGATTTTGCAGGCCCGCTTGATATCTCACGTGCTGCGGCTGATGCTGCGCACACCGCGCTCCGATCCTACAATCTCACCCGGAAAAAATCACAGCCAACCTCGCTTCTCGCCCCAACCTGCTCTTGCAATCCTGAAAAAGCCGCTCCATTCTAACTGGCACACTTTCGAGGCATTCGCCTGATGTATGAGTACTGAAGCTGATTTCAACCTGGACAAGCTGTTCCTGCCCTCCTGGGCGCAGGAATCGCCTTCTTACAATAAATATTCCAACCACTCCGGAGGGGATCGCGGCGAACGCCGTCCCGGCGGGCGCGATAATCGCGGCGACCGCAGAGGTCCGCCTCGCCAGGCGCAACGTGATTTCACCGCGCCCGGCGGCAAAGGGATCAACCCACCCACCGAACGTCGCTTTCAAGGACGGCGCGATGATGATCGTCGCGGTCCACATCAGGATCGCCGCGATGACAGATTCGCCGAACGCCGCGAACCAGAACCATTGCCGAGGATAAATGTCACGATGGTGCCGGACGACAAAGGGGTGGAATCCATTTCGCGCCAGATCAAAATGACTGGTCGCGCATATCCCCTGTTCGAAATTGCCAAGCTCATATTGCAGAAGCCAGAGCGTCAGCAGGTGAGATTCGAAGTTGTAAAGGAAGAGGGGAAAATTGCGGAACCGCTATTCCTTTGCATGCTGGATGATTCCCTCTGGCTCTCTGAATCTGAAGCGGTCCAGCACGTTTTGGACAAACACTTCGATACGTTCTATAAGGCCGAAAAAATTCCGACTGAACCGCCAAAGGGAGTTTATACGTTTGTCGCACAGTGCGGAATGACTGGCGCCATTTTGGGTCCGCCAAATTATCACGATTACCAGAACAAACTCCGCAAGTTGCATCAGGAACGGTTCTCGCGGATGCCGTTCGAAATGTACAAATCACGGGTCAAAATCGTGAAGGATGAAGCGGTGGTTAAAAAGTGGCTCGAAGAGCAGAGTTTCAAAACCGAGTACACCACGCTGAATGTTCCCGAAGCTGAAACGAAAACGTTCGGGAGCCGTGCGGAAGTTGACGCTCATTTCCGCGCGGTGCATTTGCCCAACATCATCAAAGAAGTCGAATCTCACACTGTCAGCGGACAAACCAGCCGCCGTCTGGAGTGCGCCGCCCTGCAACGTTCCGTGCGCCGCGCCTGGGAAGATCAACAGAGGTTTCCGCTTAAGCTGGTTACTTATTTGAGCCAACAGTTCGCTGGTCATGGGCTGCAATTCTTCAAGGTAAACAAACATGTCACGCATGTGGCTGTTTCACGTCCACACTACCTCGATCTCGAGAACATACCGGTCTCCGATGGGGTAAAAAAGATTGTCGATTACATCAATGCCCATCCGAAATGCACCCGGCGGGATTTAGTCGAGAGCATTGCCCCAAGTCCGGCTGTGACCGAGGTTGTGCCAACCGAAGGAGAAGCCGCTGCTCCCGCCAAAGTGCCCACACCGGAACAGTCAGCCGTAATCGGCGATTTGCACTGGTTGATTCATCAAGGACACGTTATTGAGTTTGCCAACGGCATGTTGGAAGCAGCCAAGAAACCCCTGCCACGGCCTGAACCGAAGAAAGCCCCGGCACGTCCCGCAGGCGCAAAGGCTGGATCTGTGCCCAACGCGAGCGTCGAAACAATTGAGCCGAAGGTTGCGGAACTTGAGGCCGCCAGACCGGATCAACCGGTGGAAATAATCCAATCGGCGGAAGCTCCTGCCGACACCACGGAAACAAGCGCTGCTTTTTCGGAAACAGAAGTTGCTGATCTCCAGGAAACTGCCGAAGAAAATTTGAACTCAGAGCAATCTGAGGAAGAAAAGAAATAGGCGAGGAAGCCGCCGTTACACCTAAACCCACGATGATGAGCAACTGGCTCATGATCGTGGGTTTTTGTTTACTCAAAAAACCAAGCTGTTGCTCAATCTGCTTCCGTGTAGAAGCTGGAGTTCAAGTTTCGCCACCTCCGCTGCAGCTGCCATCCTCGCGTGTTTTCTTCACGTCGGACCAATGCTTTCTTCATTCAGATTACACTTTGCGATTAATCGTGGATGATGTTTTGCCCGGGCACTTCGCTGGCGTTGCTTTGGATTTGGCAAGCCAGTGAGCTTCAGCGGCGGACAAAAAAAGGGCCGCTCGAAAGCGGCCCTTGTTTGATCAAATCAATGGAGTCGAATCAATAGTCTGTGGATTTCGTCCAATCTCTTGGTTCGGCATTATCCCAACTTGCCCATGGTTTATCCGGCTTATCGATCGGCTTCTGATGGAGAAACTCACGATTCTCTGGGCTGGGCAAGTAGTCGTCGTTATCCAGAATTGTTGGAGTTACAAAAATCAAGAGGTGCTGTTTAGTGCGAGATTTGGAACTGCTTCTAAATGCACGGCCCAAGCCTGGCACATCTCCTAAAATCGGAACCTTCGTCTTGTCCTGGATATTCTGGTCAGAAATCAAGCCACCCAGCACAAGCGTTGTTCCACTTGGCACCATCGCTTGAGTAGTGATTCGACGACGACTAAAGATAGGAGCTGAAAACTCATTGTTGTCGAATGTCTGCACCGCATCGATAGTTTCTCTTTGGGAAATTTCCGGTTTCAAGTCCAGAAAAACATTAGAACCCGCGTAGATTCGAGGTGTTACCAAGAGCCTCACGCCAACTTCGTTGATGATAGTTCCACCAACAATAATTTCGTAGCGCACTTTTACGGCTGTAGGTGGGCTTCCGCCGGTTCCTGCTGCCCCTTGCTCCTGCTCCAGGACAGGAACGTTTCTTACAACTGCTAATTCAGTAGGTTGCCCATCCAAAGCAACCGCACGCGGCGTGGAGAGCGTTTCCGTCTGATTGTCAGAATTGAAAAAATTGAGCGTGGCGCTCAATTGTTCTGTATTCAAAAAGGCAATTGGCCCGAAACCACGCGCGGTACTGCCGATTATTCCTGGTGAACCAATTGTGCCAAAGCCTGGATCTCCAAACCCCTGCCCTCCTACTACCGTATTTCCAAAACTAACTTCACGGTTTCGAGCTGTTCCAGCCCAATTGATGCCTTTCGCAGTCTGAGGATTATGAAACGTCTCAATAAACCTCGCTTCGATAAGAACCTGGCGCGGTGAGATATCGAGTTGCGCGATCGTGTTGGTGATATTCTGCATTTCAGCCGCTGTAGCGAGCACTACCAATTGATTATTCTTGGCATCAGGAAGCACTCGGCTTCGGGGCTGGGTGAAAGACGCCGTTACAATCGGCATCATGTTGGTAGCATGACTATATTTGAGAGTAATGACTTGTGTGATGAGTGGCTCCAATGCCGCGGGGTCTTTGGTCGTTACTCGCGATATCTTTGTTTTAGGATCATGGACAATCTGAAAGCCATTATTATCCAGCAAAGCTTGCATCGCATCTTCAGCAGTGATGTTTTCGAGCCTGAACGACACATCATTGGTCATGGCGGCTGCGGCTGCCGGATCAAAAAGCAAGTTGATGCCCGCCTGCCGTGCCAGATTTCTGATCGCATCAGAAAGGGGCGCGTCATCGATTACAATGAGCGGCATCACTTCACTCGTTGGGGCGGAAGCTGCCGGAGTCGTGGCAGTGTTGGTGTCCTGAGCGATGCTACCCCCCGTGGAGGCGGCAAAGACCAGGGCTAGGAGCAGGCCTGATTTTATTTTCATATTTCTATAGGTTTTTTGTTGGGGGCCACTGTTCTGTGCCTTACGGCTCGGGACTCAGATGAATCTCTTTTGGATCTGGATCGTTCTCGACTTTGATAAGAACCGAACGGTCTCTCACTTCCAGAACCTCGATATTCACCGGGCCTCGAGGTGTTTGCACTGTGCCGGATTCGCCGGCCGCAAAGTTCTTTCGATTGATAAGTGCAGTTCTCTTGCCACCTCCAACAGAAACACCTTTGAGAATTATGTGATCGATCGTGGCGACTTGAGGTTGAGACGTCGAAACCACAGTCGGCACAGCGCGGTACGGCATCCGTTTGCTCTGCGGAAAGAACGGATCGGTGTAAGGCGGCCGCAAAGGTTCCTCGAAAACGGATTGGTGCTCCAAAAGTTCGGTTGCGTTTTGTTTCGGCTCTGGAGGGGAAGAACTATTTTCCTGCTGCGCTGAAGCAACCAACGCCCCGGCGACCAGGAGCATCGAGCAAACTGATATTTTTAAGAATGCACTTTTCATTTGATGCTGACCGGCCGGTTGGTGTGATAAAGCGTGATAAAATCAAAACTGAGGTTGAGCCGTTCGGGAGCTTGCGCAGTTGCTGGAGTGAGATCGATATTCTGGATGCGGGCGTACGGGAATTGATTTTCCACATCTGCGATAAAACGCCCGAGATCATGAAAGTGCCCGTTCAACCGGATCGAATATGAGGCGGCACGATAAGGAAACTTCGGGATTAACAAAGCATCCACAAGGGTTTGTTGAGATGCGGTAAAATTATAGACTGGCCGCGCTGACGTTAGCGTGTTCATTTGGATAAGAATCCATTGGTAGAGATCGCCGCCGCTGGCCATCGTTTCCTCTCGGAGACGGAGTTCAGACTGCACCTCTGCCAACTCCTCCCGGATCTGTTCCGTTTGCTTGAGCAACTTCTGGGCACTTTCAACTTTGTGGCGCGCTTCATCGGCTTTCTTCTGCGCTTCCGCAACGCTTTTCTGCTGGCTGGTAATGAGGAAAAACCATATGACCGCCACGAAAGCGATTGTCATCATCGCGACAAACGCGATCTGCTGCTTTTTTTCTTTGGTGAAATTATTCATTTCGCGTCGAGGGAGGAAGCTGGCATTCCAAGGTAAACGGCGCGTAATCCTTGTTCGCCGCAACATCTTTAAGCGGTTGTCCGACGCTCCTTATCAGAATGCGGTCGGCACTCAGTAAATTCTTAAAATACGGCACACCCAGGATAGCGTTCTTGAATTTGTTAAAATTCTGGTCGGCAGGATTCCCATAATCCCGCGCCTCAAGGATAATCGCAATGCGCTCTGTTGAAGTAGCTGCACGTGCGGCTTGTATTACCTTGGTTCCCTTTTTCTTTACAGGAATCGCTTCAACAACCTGATAAGTGTGCATGCCATTCAGTCGCATGAGTTGAATGGTGCCGATTAACTGCTGGGGAATCGTTTGTTGCACCGCATTCAGAGTGGACCCCCAAAGAAATCGATTTGTGCTGTATCGCTCAAGGGCTGCAATCCTTCCGTTCAGGTCTCGCGTGAGCTTTTGCTCCTGCGCGAGTTCCGTATAACGTTTTTCAAGGTCTATCCAAGTGGATTCAAATCGCGCCTGTTCCGCTCGCGCTGCTGCTGTTTCCCAATAAAGAAGGCCGGACCAAACAAGCATTGCCAGAATGATCAACGCTCCCACCGCAATGGCGCGTTTGACAGGATCTTTACGACGCACATCCTCTGCTGCTTGTGCTTCCGCCAGTAGATTGAGCTTGATCGGCATAGTTAATTCACGGCTTGCAATGCGGTCCCCATCGCAACGACTAATTGCGGTGCGACTTGTTCAATTTGCCCCAACTGTTCCGGGGGCAATCCCATTGTTACAGCGGTTGTCGGATCCCAACTCTTGCAGGGCACCATCAGTTCGGAATGTAAATTTTGGAGGATGAACTCAGAAGCGGCTGCTCCACCAGAGACATAAACCTGCCCAACGGTCTTATCGTGTTGATGTTCGAAGAAATCGATTGAAGCGCGCAATTCACGACCCAACGGGGAGAGCAGGGGCTGCAAAGATGTTTCCACCTCGTGTGGCATCCCTATTTTGATACCTTCAGCTTCCGCATACGTGACTCCGATGGATTCCGCCAACCCGGTGGTTAATTTATCTCCACCGATTCCCACGACACGGCTCAACATCAGCTCACCTTCCGCGACGATGCTAATTGTGGAGGCTTTGAATCCGATATCCACCAGTGCAACAACTCCATTGGCGAACACCTCAGGTTCAGCCACTTCGAAAGCATTGATCGGCCCCAGGACACTCAAAGTTACTTCCTCTGCAACGAGCCCCGCCGTCTTCGTGCCAGCTTGCAGATCCGATATCAAACGGTTTCTTGCAGCGCCCACCCATACTTTGAATTTCTGGGCCCCTCGCGCGCCCGCTTCCTTGACCGTATCGGCGCTGCCAGCTTTGGGCGGAATGATGGAACAGTCGAAAACGTGATCAGGCAGTTCCTGCTGCAAATAATTTTTGCTGTTATACTTCAGCATCAGCCGCATTTCCGGCACCGGCATCAGCGGCAACTCTGCGCTTCGCAAAATAGAATCAGCCACTCCCAGCGACAACACCACCGACTTCGACTTGGCATCCAACGCCTGCATGATGCTCTTCAGGTGTTCAGCTAAAAGGTCTGGAGACAAATTCTTCTCGTATATAGGAGCGTCCTGGATGGTGAAGCGGGTAAGAACGTAACCTCCGCCACGGCGCTGCAGACAAACGGCTTTTGTCGTGCGACTACCGAGATCGATCGCAATAACCTGGTCGCGACCTTTCGTCCGTTTTTTTGATAGTGCAAGAGCCATGGGTGTTTTTAGTCTATTATTTCAGACCAATGCAAGTAGCAACTCTTAAGCCGAGTTAAGCCAATGACTTAGAACAAAGTCAATTTGAAGCAAGTCGTTTCTCAAGATTCTCTCGTTGGGGTTTTCAAAATCTGCCATTTGTCCAATTGACGCGTCTCGTTCCGGAAGCTCTATTTGCGAGAAGACACGTATGTCTGAAACCCTCAATCCCACCACAAACATTGCTGAATTCACAGTTGATGGAATGACCTGCGGCAATTGCGCGAGGCATGTTACAGAGGCGCTCCAGAGCGTGCCCGAGGTGGGAAGCGCGGGTGTTGCTCTCGAAAGCGGAAGAGCCACCGTTCGCTGGCGCAATCCAGCTCAGCCGAATATTTCCGCGGCAATCGCGGTTTTGAGAGAAGCCGGTTATCCCGCACATCTTCACGATCCGGATGCTATCAAAAGCAAGAATGTGTTTAGCGCCCTCTCCAGTTGGCGCGCCACAGCTCTTGTTGGAATGATTGCCCTCGTTCCAATGCTCGCCGCCGAATGGATCTTCGGCGTCGCCATGGAGAGTTGGTATCAATGGGTTGCATTTGTCCTTGCGACCATTGTGCAGGTGTTTGGCGGCGCGCGCTTCTATCGAGGCGCCTGGGCCCAATTAAAAATCGGCAACTCCAACATGGACACCCTCGTGTCGCTCGGCTCCACGACTGCCTATATATATAGTCTCTGGGTTTTGTTGAGTGGCCGGCACGAACACGTCTATTTTATGGAAGCTGCCGGGATCATTACTCTCGTCAGTGTCGGCCATTGGCTGGAGGCCCGCGCTGGCGCCAAAGCATCCAGCGCATTGGAAAAACTGCTGAACCTCGCCCCTCAAACCGCTCGCCTGCGCGATCCACAAAGCGGCGCCGAACGCGAAGTTCCCGTGGCTGACCTGCGCGAAAACGACACCATCCTGTTGCGTCCCGGCAATCGCGTTCCCGTGGACGGCATCGTCCTGGAAGGCGCTTCCGCCCTGGACGAATCCATGCTCACGGGTGAATCGCTCCCCATGGATAAAACATCGGGCGATCAAATCTATGGCGGCACTCTCAATGTGAACGGCCTGATCGCGGTGCGCGTCACCGCAGTGGGCGAGGGCACCGCACTCGCGAATATTATCGCCGCCGTTCAGCGCGCCCAATCCAGCCGCGCCAGCATCCAGCGTCTCGGCGATAAAGTCAGCAGCATCTTTGTCCCAATTGTCGTCGTCATCGCCATCGCCACCGCGTTGTGGTGGGGTCTGAATTTTGAAGGCGCAAAGAAACTGCACGATGCCATCGCGCCGCAACTGTGGATGATCCACTTTCCACAAACCGCCGTCGCCGCCGCTTTTATCTTCGCCGCTGCCGTATTGATCGTGGCATGTCCCTGCGCAATGGGACTCGCAACGCCGGTTGCAATCATGGCCGGAACCAATGCCGCCGCTCAACGTGGCATTTTGATCCGTGACGGTGTCGCTCTCGAAAAGGCCGGCAAAATCACCGCTGTCATGTTCGACAAAACCGGTACTCTGACTGTTGGCAAACCTTCCGTGGGAGATTGCAAGGTGCTGCAAAATATTTCGCCGGAAGCCGGTTACGAATTCCAATTGGCCGCCGCGCTCGCCCGCGGCTCGACTCATCCGCTCAGCCTGGCGCTCGCGAAAACTTCCCCGCGCGAAATCACTTTTACAAACTGGCGTGAAGTGTGCGGTTCGGGTGTGGCGGGTGAACTCACTCTTCAAAATAAGAACTGGTTATTCCGGCTCGGCTCACTCAAATGGCTTCAAGAAACCGGCGTGAATGTCACTGCCGGAAAAACGTTTGCAGATCATTGGATGTCGCAAGGCGCCACTATCCTTGGATTGAGCGGCGATTCACAATTGATTGCGCTCATCGCTTTGCGCGACACCCTCAAGTCGGGCGCGGAAAAGGTGGTCAAACAATTGGGAGCTAAAAACCTGCAAGTTTACCTGATCACCGGTGACAACCAGCTAACCGCGCACGCCATCGCGCAACAAATCGGGTTGAAGCCGGAAAATGTTTTTGCCGAAATCCGTCCGGAACAGAAAGCTGACCTGGTAAAGAAGCTTCAGCAAAAAGGTGAACGCGTCGCATTCGTCGGCGATGGCATCAACGACGCCCCGGCCCTTGAGCAAGCCGACCTCGGCATCGCTGTCAGCAAAGCGAGCGATGTGGCCCATGAAGCCGCCGATATTATCCTGCTGAAATCCGAGATTGAAGCGATTCCTGAGACGCTCGGCCTCGCCGGAGCGACTCTGCGGACGATCAAACAAAATCTCTTTTGGGCATTCTTCTATAATGCAGCGGCAATTCCGCTCGCCGCCCTCGGCTTCATGAGTCCGCTCCTGTGCGCAGCGGCGATGGGTCTGTCCGACCTCATTGTCATTGGCAACGCCCTCCGCCTTCGCCGGTGGAAGATGTAAAACCATTGGCCGGCCAGAGTGGATAAAACTCTTCTCATCTGCGCTAATGGAATAAAGCGGAGCGATACAAGGATTTCACCCAACAAATGGTGCCCGCTTTTCTTCCATTCCCACTGCCGAAAAAACGGTTTTGAGATACCGCAAAAGACGCCTTGCCCGAAGTGACTTCAAGAAGAAAACCTGAGTTTGGGCGCAAAATGACGAAAAAAGGGATTTTTGACACCCCGCAGACCTTGCTGAGGGTCAAAAAAGCCTTTTTACGACCTTCGCAAGGTTTGCGGACAGTCAAAAATCCCTTTTTGAGGAGTGCGCAAAGCTTGCTGACAGTCAAAAAACCCTTTTTTGACACCCAACAACCTTTGCTGACTCCCAAAAATCCCTTTTTCGACACCCAACACACCTTGTTGAAGGTCAAAAAAGCCTTTTTGCGACCTTCGCAAGGTTTGCGGACAGTCAAAAATCCCTTTTTGAGGAGTGCGCAAGGTGTGTTGACAGTCAAAAATCCCTTTTTTGGCGGCCAACACACCTTGCTGACTCCCAAAAATCCCTTTTTTGCGGGTCCGCAGACCCTCCATGAAAATCATGGGTAGATGAGACAAAAAATTCAGTCAAAGAATCCTCTTGGTCTCTTTATCCTAAGGTGATTCAGTTTTCACGATGACACATGCCGACGCGAAAGTTCGACACGAAGAACTCGTCACCCAGATTCGCAAACACGATTACGCCTATTACATCCAGGCACACCCGACCATAAGCGATCCCGATTACGACCGGCTTTACCGCGAGCTTTCTGACCTCGAAAACGAGTTTCCGGATCTTGTCACACCCGATTCACCCACCCAGCGCGTCGGCGGCGAACCGCTCAAAGCATTCAAACCGGTGCAACACCTCGCGCCGATGCTCAGTCTCGACAACACCTATTCGCAGCAGGAAGTCCGCGATTTCGTCGCACGAGTGCAGAAGCTGGTTCCCGACGAGACGCTCGAATGGACCGTCGAACCGAAAGTGGATGGAGTAGCCGTTAACCTGCGTTACGAAGAGGGCAAACTCGTCTGCGGCGCGACACGCGGCGATGGCACCACCGGCGACGACATCACCGTAAATTTAAAAACCATTCGCAGCGTTCCTCTCAAAGTAGAAGAGGCGTCCCGCCTCTTTCCCTGCCCCGATCTCTTCGAAGTCCGCGGCGAGGTCTATATGAGCCGCGAAGGGTTTAAAAAGATGAACACCGAACGCGCCGCTGCCGGTGATGAAACATTTGCCAACCCCCGCAATGCCACCGCCGGTTCCCTAAAACAACTCGACCCCCGCACGGTCGCCAAGCGTCCACTCGATGTTGTCTTCTACGGCGTGGGCAAGGCCGAAGGCGATAACCTCCCGCAAACCCATTGCGACTGGATTGAGCTGCTCACCTCGCTGGGATTTAAAACCCCGGAGAAAGTCTGGGTCTGCCGTTCGATCGACGAACTGCTCGCCGCCATCAATGAACTCGACCACATGCGAAAACAGTTTGGTTACGAAACCGATGGGGCCGTCATCAAGCTAAACAACTTTTCGCAACGCGAGAAAGTTGGTTACACTTCCAAAGCGCCCCGCTGGGCAATGGCTTACAAGTATGCCGCCGAACAAGGCCAAACCAAACTGAATGCCATCACAGTCCAGGTTGGACGCACGGGTGCGCTCACACCGGTCGCAGAACTGGAACCGGTTTTTCTTGCGGGCAGCACAATTGCGCGCGCCACGTTGCACAACGAAGACGAGATCAAACGCAAAGACATTCGCGTCGGCGATACCGTCGTCATTGAGAAAGCCGGCGAAGTCATCCCGGCAGTCATCGGCGTGGTGCTCGAGAAGCGTCCCCCTGAAGCAGCACCATTCGATTTCTTCCAGCATCTCCATGGGAAGTGCCCGGTCTGTGGCGGCACGATTTCGCGTGATCCCGAGTTTGTCGTCTGGCGTTGCGAGAACATCACCTGCCCCGCGCAAGCGACGCGACGGCTGGAATTCTTTTGCGCACGCGGCGCGCTCGACATCGAAAGCATCGGCGGGATTGTGGCGGACAAGTTGGTGGAACGCAGGTTGGTGAAAGACCCGCTTGATCTATTTGACCTCAAAGCCGAGCCACTCGGTGAGTTGAACCTCGGCACAATCGAAGCGCCTCGGGTCTTCGGCAGAAAAAATGCGGAGAAGGCCATTCAGGCGATTGAACGTGCCAAAACATTTCCACTCTCGCGCTGGTTGTTTGCACTCGCCATTCCAGAAGTGGGAAAAACCACTTCCAGTGATATTTCTAAATTCCACGAGGACATCAAAGACGTGGCCAACTCACAATTGCTGCGTGACGTCGTCGCCTACCACGAAGCGCGCGACAAAAAGCTGAAGGCGGAAGCCGAAGAGATTGGCCAACGTTTGATCGCGTCCGGCTTTGCTCAACCATCCAAGAGAAAGAACGAAAAGGAATCGGGCATCATCACAGAGGTAGGTCCTGTCGGTGCCCAAAGTGTGCTGAACTATTTTGGCTCCGAAATTGGGCGCACAACCTTACAGCGCCTGGACCAACTCGGGATTAATCCGAAGGGGACCAAAGCCGAAGCCGCCGCAACAGAGGGCCTTCCTTTTTCTGGAAAAACATTTGTCCTCACCGGCACTCTACCGAACATGAGCCGCGACGAAGCCTCCGCCAAAATCGAATCGCTAGGCGGCAAAGTCACCAGCAGCGTCAGCAAGAACACCAGCTATCTTCTCGCCGGCGCCGAAGCAGGTTCCAAACTTGAGAAGGCCCAACAACTCGGGGTGACGGTGATTGATGAAGCGGAGTTTTTACGCATCATCCAACTGTGAAACTACTTTGATCCATGCCGACTGTCCTCAGAGTAAAAGGCTATCGCTTGAGTTTCTTCAGCTACGACCTGAACGAACCAATCCACGTCCATGTCACGAAAGCTGGCTGTGAAGCAAAGATTTGGATGTCGCCCGTTTCGTTGGCTTGGAGCAAGGGTTTCAGAGATGTTGAATTACGCGAGATATTGGCGATTGTTGAAGAGAACCAAAATGTGATAGAAAGTGCATGGAATGAACGCAGCGGAAATTAACGACGTTCGAATCAGCGAAGACCGGCTCACCTTTGACTTGGCCGATGGTCGCTGCATTAGTGTACCGCTCGCTTTTTATCCAACTCTTTTCCACGCCTCCCAAGAAGAACGTCAAAACTTCGAACGTTACCCCTTCTCTGTTTACTGGCCCGACTTGGATTGCGACATCGGCGTGGAAGGAATGTTGCAAGGGGCTAAAGAATTGCCGATTTACGCTGCGAAAGCAGAACAGCGAATCCGCGATTCCAAAGCGGCGGCTTAAAACACACCTTGCTCTTTTCTGCTCTCACGCTATTTCACTCGCATGGATGAACGTGAAGCTTTGGTGGCGTTAAACATGATCGAGGGTGTCGGACCGGTGCGGGTCCGGCAATTACTCGAGTTCTTCGGGGAAGCTCCCACCATTCTCAAAGCTTCAAAACAACAACTGATCAAAGTGCATGGCATCGGTGAGGATGTCGCCACCGCGATTCATGGTTGGGAAAAGAACGTGGACCTCGTCGGGGAACTCAAACGCATCGAACAATTCGGTTGTCACATCGTCATCCAATCAGATGAGAATTATCCCGCACTGCTCAAGGAGATTTATGATCCACCCATCGTGCTCTACGTCAAGGGGACCCTGTTGCCGCAGGACAAGAATGGCGTGGCCCTGGTTGGCTCGCGCATGACCACTCCTTACGGAATGGAAACAGCGCGGAAGTTGGCGTATCAATTGGCTTACATCGGAGTCACGGTCGTGAGCGGTGGCGCGCGGGGCATCGATACCGCATCGCACCAGGGTGCAATGAGCGCGAAGGGCCGGACAATTGCGGTGATCGGCAACGGCATCAATATTGTTTACCCCACGGAGAACAAAGAACTGTTCGATCGCATTGCCACGCAAGGCGCCGTGATCACGCAGTTTCCTTTCAACCGCAAGGGCGACAAACAAAGTTTCCCGATCCGCAACCGCATCGTGGCCGGCATGACGCTTGGCACGGTCGTCGTCGAAGCGAACCTTACGAGCGGCTCACTCATCACAGCAAACATGGCAGTGGAAAATGGACGCCAGGTTTTTGCGGTACCAGGACGGATTGATTCACCGCGCAGCAAAGGTTGCCATGATCTAATCAAGAAAGGCGCGAAGCTTTGTGAAGGAGCAGAAGATATTTTAAGCGAGTTCGAGTATTTGTTCCCACAGACCAACCGACCGCCAACTGCTGCGGCGACAGGGGTTTTGCCAACACTGTCCCTTTCGGAGAATGAACAAAAGATATTCGAGGTTCTTTCGAATGAAGAAACGGCCATTGATGAAGTTATGCAGAAAAGCGGTTTGCCAGTTTCGACAGTTTCCGTCGTGCTGCTTGGACTGGAGATGAAACGTTTGATCAAACAACTGCCTGGCAAACGGTTCACACGAAACTCGTAAACCGCTGCCCGCAATCGCCACTTGAATCAGGGGAAAGCTGAACTACACTTTGCGCGCATGAATCACTGGATCGCTGATTATATCCAAGCTCAAAAGGCAGCGCTCGACTCCATTTCCGTCGAAGGTGTCGCCCAGATTGTCGGGACGCTGCAACAAGCTCTCAAAGACGATCGCCAGATCTTCGTCTTCGGCAATGGCGGCAGCGCATCCAACTCCTCGCACTTCGTCACCGACCTCGGCAAAGGATCTTCTGACAAAGTTGGAAAGCGATTTCGCGTTCTCTCTCTGAACGACAACGTGAGCTGGATGACGGCGATCGGGAATGATTATTCCTACGACGATATTTTTGTCCGCCAATTGGAGAATTACGGGCGCGCGGGTGATGTGGCGCTTTCGATTTCGGTGAGCGGCAACTCGCCAAATTGTGTGAAAGCTTTGGAATGGGCCAAAAAGAATGGTCTAAAAACAGTGGCCCTCGTGGGTGCAAAACGCGGTTGCATGGCAGAGATCGCTGACCAGGTTGTGGTCATCAACGAGACGCATTACGGACGTGTTGAAGATGCCGAAATGGGAATTCTCCACATGCTTTGTTACGTGTTCATGGAAAATCCGGAGTTGGGCAAGGTATAAACTCCTTAAAAGCCCTGTTGAAAGCATTCAAGTGCTTCATCCGCGATAAACCCGATTGGCTCTCTCTCGAGACAGTTAATTTTTTTTGATACGTTGCACCAAATCCGGAGGTGCCCTAAAGACAAATTCTTTGCCCACAAGACGTTTTTCCAAAAAACCGCAGTCGGCAAGGGCAAGCAAATCTGTTCTCGCCGTCTGATACACAATCCCATGTCGCCCTTTATGCTCCGCCACCGTGTAGCGCTGTCTTGGGTGTTTCATTGCATGAGCGAGCAATTCTTGTTGCCGGTGGTTTGCCCATTCGATCCCATCAATAAGAGTTCGCGCCTCTTCAACTTCTTCTGTTTTCCGCTCAATATATTCATGAAGTTCCTGGACAGCCTTCCGGATAACGTCCGTCTGATGCATCAAAAAGTAGGTTAAATCGTTATCATCCGTTTCGGTGTGAAGAAAGGCCGTGCCATACTTCACAGGTGCCTTGAGGATGATTTGAGAAATAGAAATAAACTCAAACAACCAAAATCCGTTTCTCAACATGGACCAGTAGAACAAAGCCCGGGCAGTTCTGCCGTTTCCATCGACAAATGGGTGATCATAAGCGAGCCAGAAATGAAGAATAACCGATCGAACGACTGGGTGGATAAAGAAATCCGGCGTCTCCGCATTGGCAAATTTGCACATCGCTTCTAAACGGTTCGGAAGTTCCCTGGCGATCGGCGGAACGTGCAAAATGTTCCCCTCATGATCCGAAACATCAATAAGTTCATCATCCCTCCTGAGACGCCCAGCAGCATCTGGTTTGTCCAAGGCCTCAGCTCCTACCATCCGGTGAATTTCTAAAATCAAATCCGGCGTTAATGAAAAATCCCTCAATTGACGAATCCGCTGCATCGTCAAAAAATTGTTTAGGATCATTCGTTCACTTCGGTCCCTCGGCTTGCGTCCGGTGCTTAACATTTCTTTCGCCACCTCTCGCGTTGTAACAGCGCCTTCGAGTTGGCTGGAGGTTATTGCCTCAGCTATCAACGACCTCATCAAATAACGATCTCGCGTTTGTGGGTTTGTGACGGGTTCAGGAGTTATTAACGTGCCCCCCCCTTTGTCAATTTGATGAAGTTGTTCGACAACGCAATCCGGGACATTGAATTTGAAGGGATAGCCTTTCTTGTCCATCAACGGGGTGGCACGCATGCTACCGTTGCGAAGTAATTTTGTACTAAGCCACCACTCTTCAACGTTTAATCCTTCTGGTGGTGACCGATGACGCAGGTCATTCCAGTGAAGATAATCCCTGCGTCTTTTTGCTGTCGCTCCAATTCGTAGAACTTCGCCCAAACGTCCATTCTCAGATAATTTCGACATTAGCTCCATCCATGGCATTGGTGCTTGAGGAATTCTCATCTACTAACAATCTACTAATTCACACTAATTTAGTAAATAGGGATAATACTAATTTAGCACTTATTAGTAGCAAATTAGTATCGCAACATCTGATCTGTATCCGATGAGCCCTGCGTATTGCCCGATGCAAATTGAAAGGGCGTCCGGAAAGAATAACGAAGAAAGCCTTTAAAAATGGCGGGAGCGGCGGGGCTCGAACCCGTAACCTCTGCCGTGACAGGGCAGCGCTCTAACCAATTGAGCTACGCCCCCGCATCTAAAAGGCGCGAGAACCTAAGTGAACTTCCAACTCAAGTCAACCGCGTTTATAAAGTTCGGGCAGCAGACGCCAAGGAGGTGGGGGTGGGGAACCCCGCTGAAGAAACGTACTGCTACCCGAACCAAATCTTCTACAAACTTTAGGTAGGCTTAACCATTATTGTCAATTCGTTAAACCGCTCGCAGACCATTGTTTTTCAAGGCTTTCCTTAAGTTCGCCGAACCGCTGTCCCATTCCCCCGCATTAATGATTCCTTCCGGGACAAAGCGCGATAAGGAGGAGTATTCCGTTGCAAAACAGACATTCCCGCCTTTAGGATTTCCGCCCGAACAACTCACTCCGGCATGTCCGAATACAAAGTTAAATTTGAAGTTTTTGAAGGTCCGCTCGACCTGCTTCTTTATCTCGTCAGAAAAGAGGAGGTTGAAATCTATGATGTGGACCTGACGAAACTCGCCACACAGTTCATCGAATACATCGATGTGATGCGCATGATGGACCTGGATGTTGCGGGAGAGTTTTTAGTAATGGCTGCCACACTGATGTATATCAAGAGCAGGGAATTACTTCCCAAAGAACAGCAGGTGCAAGCCACCGAAGAGGATGATGAAGAGGATCCTCGCTGGGAACTCATTCGGCAACTGGTCGAATATAAGAAATTCAAAGACGCAGCAGCGCAACTCCAACACCGCGAAATCGAGATGGAGTTTATTTATCCTCGCCGCCCCGGCAAAATCGAATTTGATGTCACCCAGCCGCCTCCAAGAGTTGAAGCTTCTATCTTTGACCTGCTGAATGCAGTTAACAGCATCCTGAAACGCGTTAACCAACGAGGAGACGAAGCTCGTGATATCTTTGAAGACAAATGGACGGTCAGCGAAAAGATGGAACTTCTCGTTAATGCCATTTCAGAGAAGTCATCCTTGAAGTTCTCCGAGCTCTTCGAAGATGCTAAAAACCGATTCGAAGTGGTTTGCACATTTCTTGCCGTGCTTGAATTGATTCGCCTGAAGCAAATTCTTTGTGTCCAGGGCGAGGACTTTGGCGATATCGAAATCACCCGCGCTCCAGTGCAACTCTCTTTGGCTCAACCAGCGGACGAACCGCCTTCTGTCATTGAAAATCCGCCAGAACACAACGACGTCTCAAACTCGCAGTTTAATTAAATGGAACTAAAATTTATTTTGGAGGCGACCCTTTTCGCAGCCCAAAAAGCCATGAGTCTCAAGGAGCTTCGCGACTTGATCAACGCCACCGCGACTGCGGAGAATGCATCGGAAGAAGCAAAGGCATTCAAGAAAGTAAAAGAAGAAGAAATTGTCGAGGCACTTGAGGCTCTCCAAAAGGAACACGACGAGGCTAAGCGCAGTTTCCGGCTCACTTGTGTGGCAGGCTCGTGGCAATTCGTCAGTTCACCCGATTACGCGCCATGGCTTATCACAATGGTGGGACAAAAGAATCGTCCGCCGCGTTTATCACAACCTGCATTAGAAACACTTGCTATCGTTGCCTATCGGCAACCAATCACCCGCGCCGAAGTGGAACAGGTGCGCGGTGTGGCAGTAGATGGCGTCGTCTCCACGTTGCTGGAGCGAGGCCTGATCGAACAAACCGGACGCGCTGAAGTGATCGGACGTCCTTCCCTCTACGGCACGACCTCTCTGTTCCTCGAATATTTCGGCCTTCGCAGTTTGGAAGATTTGCCTGCAGCAGATGAACTCAGGCGGATTCCGATTGAAAAACCGGAGGCACTCTTGACCACGGATCCCGGTTTGGCGACAGCTCCACCCGAAGAATTGGCTGAAACGGATTTAAATGGAGCCCTGGCAGAGGATAAGCCTTCGGAAGTTGATACCAACACCAGTCCAACCCAATGATCATTGGTTGCTCCTAAGGTTGATGATAGCTTTGTGGGATGAAAAGCGTCGCACTTGTTGCACTCGGTTCGAACCTCGGCAACTCGGCCAGCATCGTTTTGAACGCAATCCAACGTCTGCAGGCGTTTTCGGAAGAGCCGTTACTGAAATCATCTCTCTGGCAAACCACCCCGGTGGATTGCCCCCCCGGGTCGTCCCCATTTGTGAATGCAGCAGTTGCTCTCGTGCCGCGTGAAGGCGAAACACCAGAAACGCTGCTCGGAAAACTGCAAGAATTGGAACGGGAGTTTGGCCGCCAACCCAAAACCATTCTCAATGAAGCCCGACCGCTGGATCTCGATCTGATTGCATTTGGAGATGAAATTCGGGATTCCGAGATGTTGACCCTGCCCCATGCACGAGCGCATCAACGCAAATTTGTTCTGCAACCATTGAGTGAAATTGCTCCTGACTTCGTTTTTCCCGATCGAAGCCAGACTGTTGCAGATCTACTTACCGCACTTCAGACAGATGAAGTTTTGGTTCCGATCAAGTAGAGGCCCCGGAAGGATCTGTTCCGCAGGGGGGTTGAAAAACAAAAAGCCTGCTCCCTTTCGGAAGCAGGCCTGTGGAGTTGTTACTAATTAATTATTCGTCGCTGCCAGAGCCGCTAACTTCAACCACACGATAGGTGAGGTCTTCGTCGCTGCTGACTTCGGTTGACGATGTGGTGCCTTCGGCTACCACCGTCTGGACAGTAGTCCATACGCCGTCAGCTCCTTTGGCTTGCACATTGTAAGTCGCGCCGGGGATTGAATCCCAGGTCAAGGCAACAACTTCGCCCGCGCTCACTTCGCCATTGACCGTCGGATTTTGAGGTCCGACTGCATCCGCGACCACGTGAACAACGAACTCATCCGCATCCTGCTTCTTGAGTCCGCCGTTTGTTGGATTGTCTTCGACAGAGATGCCAATGTTGGCACTCGTGCCAGCGTCGCCAACAGATGGCGTCCAGCTAAAGGCACCGGTGCCGCTATTGAGGCTTGCTGCGACCGGAGCTCCCGGCTCGAGGCTGAATGTCACTGCGTCGGTATCCGTTGCGCTCGCCGTGAAGGTCAGCGTGCTGCCGGTCTTCATTGTGAACTCAACCAAACCAGTGTCTTCGTCGCTGTTCAGCGTT
>JACDHS010000117.1 GCA_013820875.1 Verrucomicrobiota bacterium
TGAAGTGACCCGGAAAGCCGGATACGGGAAATCCGTCCGTCCGGTTTGATGAGGGGTGGAGTTGGCCTAAACGAAACTGACAACTACGGTCCGTTTAATTCGTGAAACCAACTCTGCCTACTCTACCGAATGTGAGGGAAACCAAACTTTTCGGGTTTCAAAAACAAAAGTTCTCAATATGCTCCTCCCGGCAGTCAACCAATACTATCTCTATGAAAACTCAATCGTTCGGTTTTGCGGCACTGCTCTTTGCGGGTGCCTTGGTGCTCGGGTTTTGTAACAACACCAAAGCCCAGTCTTACGAACTTTCTCCCGTATGGAGCATCCCGGCGGAAACTCCTGGATATGATTGGATTTTCACCAATAGCACTCAACGTGGCTTAGCTTACAACGCCGCCACCGGCAATCTCCTCACCACCAGTCGCTACCCTGCCACCAACGCTGCCGTTTACATTCACGCCAGCAGCGACGGCACGCACCTCGGCAATCTCAGTACCGTCAACGTCTTTGCTGATATCAATTTCCCCCTGAACATGATTGCTGTTGCGGATGACGGCGTCATCTATGCCTGCAACCTGACGATCGATTCCGCCCATGCGGACATCATCGGGAACACCGGGCCATTCCGGCTCTACCGTTGGGCTAATGAAAGTGCTGAACCCACTGTCGCCTACGTGGGAGATCCCAGCGATGAAGACGAAATCCTCAATCACCGTCGATTTGGCGACAGCCTTTCTGTGCGTGGTTCAGGGGTTGATACAGAGATTCTCGTCGGGACTCGTGCGGGAAGAATTGTGATACGATTCACCACCGCCGATGGGACTAATTTCGCGCCCCAAAAGATCAGTGCTCCGGATCTGACTGCCGTGAACAACACCATGACCATCGCTTTCGGCAGCGGCAATACCTTTTGGATCAAGTCCCAGATCAATGCCACCCTTCGTCCGCTGCAACACTTCAGCTTTGATCCGGTCACCACCAATGCCATATTGATCCAGAATTACACAAATGCAGTTTTCGTGGGAGGACCGCTCGGGTTTGATGCCGCTCGCAACCTGTTAGGCCTGATCGATACTATCGGCCACGAACTGCGGCTCTTCAAAGTGACGGAAAGCGGATTGATTCAACAAGGCACCACTCATTCATTGGGAATCAATCGAAACGGCAACAGCACAGGCGCCGTGGCCTTTAGCAATAATCGCGTGTTCGTGCTGGATACAGACAATGGAATCACTGCATTTAATCTCACCTCCACTCCTTTGGTTCCATTCAGCACCTCTGTGTCAGCACAAACCGGTGAAGTGACAGTTTCCTGGCAGTCGCAGGCTGGGATTGCCTACCAGGTGCAATATAAAGACGATCTTGCGCAATCCTCCTGGATGAACTTCGGCGAAGCCACCAATGGAACGGGTGCAACCATTTCGATCAGCGACCCGGTTGGAATCGGTGCGAAGTTCTATCAAATCCGCGCAGAGTAGAGCGCAGCCACACCGATCGCAGAATGTGAATTCCGTAAAACCCAGAACAGACGGCGAATCGGAGTGAAAACATGATTCGTTGCCTGTTCAGTTTATTACAGCCCAGCTACTTCCATTAATTTCAAGCCTCATTACCCACATCTCAAATCTGTTACAATCCTGAAGGGATTCAGAAACACTGGAGAAGATGTGGGTAATGACAAGTGTTGAAACATTGGGCTTCTCTCAATTGTCCCTTCCGGAACAGCGATCGCGCCCGCATTCAGATAAACCAATGGCGAAAGACATAAAAAAGCACGATCAACCAGGACAAGAAGATGCCCAAAGAGAACGCGGTGATCGCTCCGCGTCGAACTTCTCGGGCAACGAAGAACACCGAAATAATCCAGAAAACCGCAACGAGAGTGGCGGAAACAGATTGTTGTGCGCTAATCAGTCGGTAAAACCATATCCCGGGACCGACCGCCACCATCGCTATCGCTGCCAGGACATAAATTATGAACTCAAGAGCCGCCAACGCTCCAAACATCCATTTGAGGAAGCTTCGTAACCTCATGCGATTTTGTATCCACTCTATTTAACGAGTGCCAGTTCTTTTGGGCCGGTCGGACGATGAAGCATGATGGGTTTCGATTTTCGTATTTTGGACTGCGCTGGCAGAGCGCAGCGGCAACAGCGCTTTCGGGCGCATAAAGCACCAGAAAATTGAAAACCCCGCATTGGGCGTCCAAAAGCGGTGTTGCCGCTTCGCTTGCCACCGCAGTCCAAATTCGTTCTCCTCGTCACCGGATAAAATATCGGTTGTCCCAGCAACCTCGGTGGCCAGCGCAAGAATCCACGGTCTCTAACGAGTGCCAGTTCCAGACCACGTTTTTGAAGGTTTCAAAACTCCTTTTTTGGATGCAAAATTCTTTTTAGAAGTTTTTAAGTAGCTTAAAAAAAATCCAAAACGAACCTCCAAAAAAGTTTGGAAGACCTCCATCGCGTCCGTTTATCACCCACTCCATGCTGAAACTCCCTCCAGTGAAATGGTTTACGGCGGTCGCTCAACATGGCTTGCCGTTTGGCTTACGCTCCTCGCATGGCCAGTTGGAATCACGGCCAATAATGGAAGTCTGCTTCAAAGATTTCGCGCCGGTGCGGATGGCCAACGTTGAGGAGATTGTTTTTTGCAGCGCGGCAATTGGGTCAGGATCCGCATTGGTAAGCTCTGCCGCTGAATGCGCCGATCGATTGCTATGCTGTGGAGCGGGAATATTGGAAATTGCTGTGGCACACTCCCGATTCAGTCGTTTCCGGGAAATAGTTGGGGCAAATCCGGGAACAATTCCCACGCAAGAAACGAAATACAATTGGCAATATCCGTGTAGTTCGAAGAGCGCTGCTTCGTGGATGCTTTGGGAAGTGAATAAATGTCAGAATTCGTCCGGACCTGAAATGATCGAATGCGACCAGGCGTTCTGCCCATTGAGCCGGATCAAGGCTGGAACAGCGGTTCGTATTAAACAGTTGTCCATGTCGCACGAAAATTCCAAGCGCCTCCGCGAAATTGGTTTCTGCGAGGAACAAATCATCCGGTTAATCACTAGCCAGTCCAATTTCATCTGCCAGGTTTGCAACTCGCGTTTGGCAATCAGTGCCGCCCTTGCACAAATGATTTTAGTAGAGCCAGTGACTCAGCGCGCTGCTTGATAGCAATATCTGATCTGGCAGGTCAGTGCATGACTTCGCCTTTGAGCGCGTCTCCCGGGACATTGAGGAGTTGCACCGAAGAAATGGTTCGCATCGTCTCGTGATCGGCAAACGTCCAGACGACCTTCTTATCCGGGGTGACTTCAATCAGGTATGGCGCTTTTCCGAAACTGCTTGTGGCCAACCCAGTTGGACATCACAGGTTCAGTTCAACGAGAGCATCGAGTTCAATTTCGAATAACAATTCGTCGCGGCAGACATCTGCCTGGGTGCTGATGGCGGGCACCACGACATTGTTCCTGGTGCACCACGCATCGAATGCTCCGGCTTGCGCGATGTCTTTGAAGTAAAGGGTTGCGCGTGTGATGTCGGCATAAGTGAGATCGCGTGATTCCAAAATACCGCGCACCACTTCCATGGTCAGCGTGATCTGCTTCGCAATATCACCATCATGCGCACTGCGGCCATCTGGGAAAATGCTCGCGGTGCCGGAGACGAGAAGTCGCCGATATTCGGGCGTCACCATTTCGGCGGCGCGGCTGAATCCGCTGCCGTAATTTGGCGCGGGGCATTGGAGCGGCGAAGGAACTTCCGTGAAATCCGTTTGGGAATCGAGCGGTTGCATTGCCCATGCAGCAAGGGAAAGCGCGCCCCCTTCCGGATTCCTGCCACTGACTCCAGTGCTGGCTGGAAACGTTTTCCCGTGCAAGTTCCGGCCTGAGTAAAAACCATTCCGCACTTTGTTGAACTCGTCGTACCAGGAAAGAATATTGTCGAGAAAAAACCAGGTGCGCACGACGTCACCAATATCCATCCCGGCGGAGGCGAGAGCGGCTTGAAAATTTTGATAGGCGTTTTCGGTTTGGGCCGCTTGCGAGGCGCTCACGTTGGCAGGGATGATGTTACCGATTAAACAATGCTTTGCCCATTTGTCTCGGAAAACCGTAGCAACGGTTTTTCCATTGAGACGAATGCATTCAATTTCCACGCCGGAAATGGCGACAATATGCGTCCCGGAAATGCCACTGGCGGTGGAGTCACCATCGATCCAATTCAGCGGCCACGCGATGTCACCGAAAAGATCATGCAACAGCCCCTCGGTTGCTTCGTAGGCGTCTATGCTGCCGAAGACTTCCTGACGGACAATTTTGGCGTCGTGTTCCTTCAAAAGAGCAGCAATCCGCCCGAAAAGAATGGAAAGATTTTCGCCGGGCAGTGGACGAGCGGAAATGTGGAATTCACAAATGCCGGAATGTTCGCAGATCCTAACATTCAGCCCTTCGCTGGATTGGCGGACAATTTGTTTTGGACCGGCGGCGTTCGGTCTGAAGTTGGATTCGGGTTTTGTCGTCGCTGGTTGGGTGGTCATAAAGACAAGACGTATGCGGCCAGATCGTCGATTTGTTCCTGGGTTAAATGAGAAACGTTTCCGTGTTGGTCATCGGGATTGCGGGTCGTCACCACATCACGGATTGTCGCTGCCGAACCATCGTGCAAATAGGGGCCCGAACGCCAAACTTCAACAAGGCTCGGAGTGTCAAAGCGATTTGTTGGATGGTCGAATCTTCCGATCGTGCCGACATTATAAGATTTCAAGTCGGTGAACAGTCCCGGCTTATGACAATCAGCGCAGCCAACGTCTTCGTTCATGAACAGCTTTTTGCCGCGTTCGGCAGCTTTGGAGAGTTTGCCTTTGACGAGATGAGGGCTAGGGAGGGGCGTTAGCGACTTCAGATATTCATCCAGTGCCACGGCGTATTCCTCGGGCAAAACCACGAACAGACTATTCCTGATGCCGGCTCGCACCGAAGTTTCGGCGTCGGCGCGAACGCCCAGAGCCATGGAAGGTGGTGTTTTGTGCGCGAGCAACATGCTTTTAGAGTTTTTGGGATTGCCGATACCATCGTTGAGATTGTCCCAGTTCAGCCCGTCCACACGGGCATCGGAGGAATGACAACTGGCGCAACTTTGCCAGCCTTGGAAACAGAGGGAGGCGTCGTTCCAAATCAGTTCGCCCCGGCGGACGACTGACATCTCATGCTTAGGTCCAAGTGCAATTTGTGTGGGGGCATTTTGGGATGAAATATCCACTACGCTGAGTGCATCTGAGAAATAATTAGCGGTGAATGCTTTGTTCCCAATCAACGCGAGTGCTCGCGGCGCTTTTTGATCACCACCAAGTTTAACCCTTTTCCGCAGGCCAACGAGAAAGGCCAAATCATTCGGCACATCCGTGGCCTTTCGTGATGCAGAAGTTTGATAGCCGACTTTCTGCAGCGGAGATTTGGCAATGGTGGCGAGCTTTTCGAGCAGGGCAGGAGCGTCGATCACGGTGAGTTCGTGCGTTCCGGCGTGCGTCACGCAAATGGATTTGCCATCGCGCGTCCACTCGACAGCCCAGGGATTGCCCGCGCCGCTGTCCACATTGTCGAGCAAAACGGTATTGAGTAATTCGCGCTTTTCGACATCGATAATGCTGAGCGCATTGTTGTTAATCCAGCCGCGCTCGATTTGTGTCGTCGGCAAATGGAAACGAGCGAGGTTGTGAGTGACCGCAGCAAATTTTCCATCGGGTGAAAGTGCGACTCCGCGCAAAAGCGTGCTGCCGTTCGGTAAGACAATTTCCTTAACAACCTTCTGAGTGACGGTGTCAATGACGCTGACCGAAGTGGCGACGAAATCGCCATCGGAGCGGCCGGCATGGATGTGGTTGGCCGCGAAAAGAGTTTTTCCATCAGGCGAAATGGCGGCGGCCACCGGTTCCCGCTGAACGGCGATCTCAGCGATTTGTTTTTGTTTTTTTAAATCGAAAACAGCAATGGAGTTGTTGAAGCGGTTACAGACATAAAGCATTTTTCCATCGGGGCTGACGACTGGCGCCATCGCGGTATGCCCGGCGGGAAGAGTCTTAATTGTTTTAAGTTTTGTTACATCGATTACGGCGATGCTGCTATCGGGGGCTGCGCAAGTGACGTAAAGCCGTGTGTTGTCCGGTGACAGCGCGAGGCCGAGTGGCGATGAAGGAACGGTGATGGTCTGTGTTATTGTCCCTGAAGCGACGTCGAGTGCGATGACTTTATTGGCTGTCTCACAGGCGATGAATAAAGTTGTTCCGTCAGACCGCGCGGCTAACGCGCTTGGAGACAAATAAGCTGGATCGCTGGCGGGCTTGGATTTCGGTGCAGCCCACATTGTGTGGAACGAAAAGCCCAGGGCGACAGCCGCAATCAGAGTTAATGGTTTGGCGTTTTTCATGTAAACGTTTCAATGTTTATCGGTGCTTCGAGCGAGGTGAGGGGTTGTGTTTTCTCGTATTATTGCGCACGCGGAAAGCAGGACGCGACGGGTGCTGACTTCGGGATAATCCGCGGCAAGCTTTTCCAGGGCGGACAGGCTTGATGGATCGGCGATTTGCTCCAGGGATTTCGCGGCGGCATGACGTGTGTCGGTGGCGTTCTCCATGTTGCGCACGACGCCGAGCAATGCAGGCACGACGCTGTTGTCGCCGATCTGTCCGAGGGCCCACGCGGCAGCGGCGCGCCAGCAGGGTGTGTAATCGAGTTGCAGATAATGAATTTCAGGCTCGGAAGGATCGGGACGTCCATGGCGCGCTTCGTTCTGGTCATCGCTTAGAACGGCAGTGAGTGTTTCCAGGGAAGCGCGATCTGAAAGTTGGCCGAGAGTGCGACCGAGATAGAATAAGACCCAGTGACGAATCGGTGTCCATTTGGGGTTGCCGAGCGTTCGTTCAATGGGTTCTTCGGGCCGAGCGAGAAAGCGGGTGAATGCAGCCCGCACTTGCGGTTCTTTCGATGGATCGCGACAAACCAGTGAGAGGATTTGGGCAGCGCGGTTTTCCGGTCCGGGATGACCTGCCCAGGCGGCGTGCGCGGTGGAGACGGCTGCTTTAAATTCGGGGTGGGCGACTGACTCGGGATCACCGAGGACGGCGAGACAGGTTTCGATCACTTCCGAGCCTCGACCGCTGCGACGAATCAACCTCCCCACGAGAGTTTCGTAATCATCATTATCAGGGAACAGTGCGCGGTCAGGATCTGTCGGGATCGAGCGAAGGAGTTGCGGGACAATGCTGGCTGCGCGAGTGGACGCCATCAGGTCGAGCGCTTCGATGATGCGCGCGTGCAGTGGAGATGAGTGACAGGCGTAAAGTGCGGGATGATCGCTATACCATCCGACGTAATGCCAGTAGTCCTTCAATGCAGCGAACGTTTCGATGAGGACTGCTTCCGTTTCAGGTGTGGCGATTCGACCGAGCGCTTCGATGGCAGCCTCGGCGAAAAACAGGTTCCCGGTTTTTGGCTCAATGTTCTGTGCGAGCAATTCGCGAAGAAGTGGCACGGCCTCCGGGTCGCGCAATTGGCCCAGTGCCCGAACAGCTTCCTGCAACGTTCGTGGATTGAGCGGCGAGTCGGCGGCAAAGGTAAATGTGTCAGTGCGATTATCTTTTTCAAAAACAGCGTAGGGACTGTTCTTCGCTCCATTGGCGATAAATTCACGAAGCGCCGCGCGCCCGGCATCGCCGCCAATATGGCCGAGTGCAATAATCGCGGAACGCAAAGAACTGTTTGTGTTGGAAAGGTTTTTAATCAGCCCTTGCTCTATCGAGTCCCAGGAATTTGCAGCAAACCATTCTTGCCATGCCTTTGCCTGCGCGCTGCTGGCCGGTTCAGTGTGGCCAGTGATATTTTCCAGGGCCACTACGGCTGCCTGAGATACAAGCGCGTCGTTTTTGTCCAGCACCGAAAGAAGCGCAGGCACAGAGTCGCGCGTGCCGCAGGGGGCAAGGGCAAGAGCGGCGGCCACGCGCACTTCTCGATTTGTAGAATTCAAACATTGCGTCAGGGCCGGGGCCACTTTGTGTGTGCGAAAAATAGCGAGCCTTTGAGCAGCGGAAATTTTCAATGCGTCGTCTCCACCTAGAAGGTATGCACGTAAAGCAGCAATCTCATCCCGTCCGGAAGCAAGCGGTTCAGCGCGCAGAGAATGCCGGTTGAGCGAGGCGCATTCCCGGAAACGCTCGAACTGCAAATCCATCATACCGGTGACACCAGAGTTATTTCCCCGCGAACGATGAGGATTGCCCTGGCCGACCAGTTTCAAAGGCGGGGTGCGTAATGCGTCTATGCTGGCGACCAATGCTGGAGTGGATTCGCGCGGTTGATGGCAGCCCACACAAGAACGGCGCTCGCCGGGGCGAACATAAATCCAGGACATCTCGTTTAGTTCCGAACGCCCCTCCGCATCCACCGCTTGAAGCGCGAGCGGTGTATCGGCAGGCACCTCAACAAAAAATGAGCCATCGGGCGAAAGGGGGACCGTTCCGAGTTCCACGGTTTCGTGGCCAGCGTGAACGATGTGCGAGTGTGAGGAGCGAATCGTTAGGGGCACGGCGGCCAGCACGCGAATGGCGCGGATGCGCTCCCAATCGGCTTTCGTTTTAGTGCTGAAACGGGCGTCCTGACAGAGAAGAAATCCCGTTGCACCCGGTTGATCTGCAACCTTTCTGTCCACGTAATCGGGAATAATCGGCGGACGCGGACGTGAGCCGAGGGATACTGGTGAATGAATGGAGCCCTCCGACGATTCGAAAATGCTGACGATTTTGTTGTCGCGCGGGTCAATGATGCCGAGAACATCCGAGGACATTCCCTTGCCGCCGGGTTGCAGCACTGTACAAATCAGGCGTCCATCCGGCAGCGCCGCAAGATCGCCGAGTTGTCCGGGCAATTTATGGAAGTCCCGTTCGTTTCCTCCTGGCGATGCGATGAAGTTCCCGCGATTCGAAATAAAAGCCAGTCTGCCATCCGGCATCGGGGCGGGGCTGCCGTAACCAAACGCCCGCAAACGCACGCCGTAATCCGCACCGACATTTGCGCCGATTTCCGTCAATCCATCCGTGCCATCCGGGCGAATGACATGAAGATGAGTTTCGACTTTGCCGCGGTCGAAAAAATTATCTGTGCGGATGAATGCAATCCGTCCATCCGCCATCACCTTTGGTTCGTTATCGAAAATTAGCGTAGAGGTAATTGGATGAATGTCGCTGCCATCCGTGTTCATGCGAAAGAGGGCGCGTGACGGCGGTTGATGATATTCCTCGAAAGTGCCAATGCGTGTGGAGGTGAAAACAATTCGACCGTCAGGAAGTTCGGCGGGATCAATGTCATGAAAAGGCCCATCGGTGAGCCGCTGTGGTACTCCCCCGGCCACTGGAATGCGGTAGATATGAAAAAACTTTTCTCCCTCGGGAGCCAACGACACGAGCAATGACTGACCATCGAACGAAACACTCGGCGAACCCATCGCGCCCGTGCCGGCATCGAAGAGAATCCGTGGCTTGGCGTCTGGTCCGGGTTTTAACGTGTAGAGCTTGCGTCCAATCTTCGACGGACAAGGCAAATCGAATTCTGTGTAAGCGCGCGACCAATCGCCAACCCGAAAAGCCACCCCCCAGGCATCGCCTCGCAACGGAACATAAACGCTGCAATCGTCTCCCAGAAATGCCACGCCCTCCGGCCATGAAAAATTGTCACCCGGCTGTTCCAGTTCCACCATTGGCGCTATCGGTTTCCCGCCTTTCTTACCTTTTGACCATGCCAGTTGCCCCCAGGGCGCCATTCCCATCGGCCCAACGACTTTCGCGTCGGTCCATTCCTTTCCTTCCACAAATTCGGGATGCGAATAATCAACGCCCTTGCCATCGCGCGTCACCCGCCATGTTCCATCGGTCACCAGCTCGATCGGCTTCCCACTCTTAAACTCAATCCGAATAGCCGCGATCACTCCACGAATCCCGCCAAGGTCAATCCCACGAATGCCGATGACGTTGGCGCCTTTCGCGAGGCGCGATTTGATGTCGTAATGTTCAACTGATTGCCATACTTCCGAAGCCGCCCCGACATCGCTGCCGACGCGGGAACCGTTTAGATAAAGTTCGTATCCATTATCAGCAGTTATGAGGATGCTGGCCGCCTGCGGAACCTCCTCAATGGTAAACACTTTCCGAAACTGACAGATATCCTCCGGCTTTGGGTCCCAGATCCATGAAGCCAGTTGTAGCGGGGGTAGTTTTGGTTCCGGAGGATTTTTAGCGGCTGATGCTTGAAGCACGACCATCGACAGGACAAGGGTACATCCAAGCAATAAGGGTCGAGGAAAAGGCTTCACCAAGAGGATTATCGGCTGTCAGCGCCAGATTTACTTTGACGTAAATCAAGATTTGCTCGGGGTGTCATCGCACGTCGAAGCGGCGACCGATTGCATGATAAACCTAAAACGGCAGTTGATAGCCGAGCCACGAAAGAACGCAGTAGGGCAAAACAAAAAAAAGACGATGAGATAAATTCGAGAGCGACCGGCCTTCTATGTAAGATTGAGATCGGTGTAAATGGAGCTTGTGCCGCGGCTTTGCAAAACCCGCGCGAGCGGGGTCTCAGGTGCGCCGGGTTTGAGCGATTGGCGCAGGGCAGTTTCTTTTCCAGATCCGGACGCGAGAACCCACACATCTTTTGCGGTTTTGATTGCGGCGAAGCTGAGGCTCAAGCGTTCAGGTGGTGGTTTTGGAGAATTGTTGATCGCGAGAAAGGGGGTGGTGCATTGGATGGTTTCCAAGGTTGCATTCGGAAATAGTGAAGCGACGTGGCCATCTTCACCCATTCCGAGCAAAATTAAATCAAGCTCTGCGCTTCGATTTTGTTCGGATGCGAGCTTCTGGAGTTCTGCATTGGCATTGGCTACAGCTTCTTCAGAGGGCAGTTCGCCTTTGAGGCGGTGGATATTTTCCGGTTTGAGTTGGAGCGGTTCAAAAAGGAATTCATTCGCGAGGGCGAAATTGCTGTCCGGATGTTCTGGTGCGACACAACGTTCGTCGGCCCAGAAGAAGTGGATGAGATCCATGGAAGTGTTGCTGCGTTGGATCTCTTCCATGGTGAAGATGAAGAATTGTTTGGTGATTCGCCCGCCGGATAATGCCACCAGCAACTGGGATCCTTGTTGATTGGCTTGTTCAATCTGCGCGGTGAAATCCTTGGCTGCAGTGCGTGCGAGTTCTTTGTCAGTGGGGAATTGTTTTAGTTCGTATGTATTCATGGGTCAAAGCAACTGGATTGCGGTGGAGCCCCAAAATCCTGATCTTACTCTCTAATTCGTGCTGCAGAGATCTAGGCAGAGTGAGATTATGATTATGATTAAGAGAGCAGGGGGGCTGCTGTGCCTTATTCAAACTTCGCGTCCCGCCCTTTACCATCGGAAATTTCGCCTGGAATCGGATGCGGTTTGCGCCACGCATGTTTGTGCTGGGCCAGCAAATCATCGGATGCCGCAGGGCCCCAGGTTCCGGCGGAGTAAAGTTCGCGTTCAGTGAGCGGTAATCCATCCCACGCCTGACGGATCGGATCCACAATGCTCCAGGCCGCCTCCACTTCATCACGGCGAATGAAGAGAGTTGCATCACCGCTGATCGCTTCCAGTAGAAGTCGTTCGTAAGCCTCCGGTGTGTAAGCGCCGAATTCCACGCCGTAATCGAAGTGCATCCGGACTGGGCGAAGCTGCGTGCTGGTGCCGGGAACTTTGCCGTTGAACCGCAGGAAAATTCCTTCGTGCGGCTGTAAGCGGAGTGTAATCGCATTGGCATCGAGCTTGGTTCCGCACTGCGCGGCGAACAGGACGTTCGGTGTCGGTTTAAATTGGATGCGCACTTCACTGGCGCTCACGGGCAGCGATTTGCCAGTGCGTAAATAAAACGGTACGCCGGACCAACGCCAGTTATCAATGTGCAGGCGGGCTGCGACGAAGGTCTCGGTGCTGGACTGCGGATTGACGCGACCTTCCTCGCGATAAGCGATCCGCTTTTGTCCATCGATTTCTCCACCGGTATATTGTCCGCGAACCACATTGTCCGCGATGTTCCCGAGCGGCCGGATGGATTTCAGCAACTTTACTTTTTCATCGCGAATGGATTCGGCTTCGAGCGAGACAGGTGGTTCCATCGCAATCAACGCAAGCACCTGGAGAAGATGATTCTGCACCATGTCACGCAACGCACCGGCTTCCTCATAATAACCGCCGCGTGAGCCGACACCGAGTTTTTCGCTGACGGTGATTTGCACCTGTTCAACGGATCGACGTGTCCAAAGCTCTTCAAAAATCGCATTCGAAAAACGAAACATCAAAATGTTCTGCACCGTTTCTTTGCCAAGATAATGGTCAATGCGATAGATCTGCTTTTCGTGCGCGTATTTCGTGAGTTCGTTATTCAGTTGCTGCGCCGAGGCGAGGTCGTGTCCGAACGGTTTCTCGACCACCACCCGTTGCCAATGATGCTTTTGTTCTTCTTTGGACAGCAGATTGACGTTGTGCAGGTTCTCGACGATTTCAGCAAATTGGCTCGGAAGAGTCGCCAGGTAAAAGAGAAAGTTGTTGCGCAACGCCTCGTGGTTGGAACTTTTCAGAAGATCCCGAAGTTTGCCGTAAGCAGCAGGATCTGAAATATCGCCCTGGCAATAGAAAACGTTTTTCGCGAATGCCTCCCAGGCACTGTCCTCCACATTCTTCGTCCGTGAATATTTTTTGAACGCCTCATGGAGTTCCGTCCGGAACAGTTCGTCGTCTTTTTCGCGTCGCGCAAAGCCTATGATGCGAAACGGTGTG
Organism: Verrucomicrobiota bacterium; assembly: GCA_013820875.1. Classification (GTDB taxonomy): domain Bacteria; phylum Verrucomicrobiota; class Verrucomicrobiia; order Limisphaerales; family JACDHS01; genus JACDHS01. The sequence goes on from JACDHS010000117.1 coordinate 12,840, forward strand.
GGTAACTGTTTCTCGCAAAACAAGTGAAACAAAGCGGGGATCAATTTGCGCGCAGTCAGGTCGCCGCTGGCGCCGAAGATGACAATTGAACATGGCTCGACAGCCCTCCGCCCCAGGTCAAGACGGCACGTTAGTAACTCATCCAACTGTTCAGCGTGCTCAGCATTTAGCATTGTCGGACAATGGACAATGGAGAGGGTGGAATCAATAAAGAGTTACAGGTTGAATGGTTAAATGGTTGCATCGGTGGGCGTTGCCACCATGCAACGATTCAACCATTCAACTTCTCACAATCCACTTTCGTTCGGGGCAATGACGACACCGGGACGGTTCAGGAGTCCTTCGAGGTGGGGTTCGGCGGCTTCGGCGCGTTCGAGCAGGCCCATTAATTCTTCGCAGAGCTGATCGGGCGCTTCCAGTGGCAGGGCGTGTCCGGCATTCAGGATCTCCGCATACTCGCAATCGGGGATCATCTCGCACATTTGGCGGGCGCGCTCGGTTGGAATGAACTGATCTTCTGAACCATGCACGACCAATGCCGGAAAATGTAAGTTTTTCAAAACAGCGGTTCTGTCAGGGCGCACTGCCATTGCCTGCAACGCCCAACAAATACCTTCAACTCCGGCTTTTTCCGCTCCTTGTTGTGGAAATTTCTGCAAGATAAGATTGGTTTGGTTTTGCGGAGCAAACAATTTTTGGATGGCTGCTTCAGCCGCCGCTCTGGAACCTTGCGCTCGCACTTTTTCAATCATCTGCTGCCGGTCATTGCGGGCTTCGGCAGAGTCCGCGACCGCTTGTGTGCTGATCAAAGCCAGTCCGCTGAGCCGATGCTTGTAGCGTTCCGCCAGGGAGAGGGCGACGTAACCGCCCATGGACATCCCGGCCACCACCGCCCGATCCATGTGCTCTGTGACAAAGAGCTTTACGATTTCATCGGCCATACGATCAATGGAGGGTTCCAACCCGGAAACCGGTTTGCCGCCGAACCCCGGCAAATCCGGGGTGAGCACCCGGGTAACTTTGCGAAGCGGTTCGACGACGCGGTTCCACATTGTGTGATCGAATGGATAACCGTGGATTAAGATTAGAGTTGGTGCTGCCATATCAACGAAGTGATTTTTTGGATGTCTTTTCCTTCGGCTCAATCAAGTGCCGAGTCCATGCGTCGGCTTCCTTGGGAGAAGCGTCGAAAGGATCCAGCAGTTGCAGGGAATTGCCACCTTCCGCTCCCAGGATTTCCCAATCTACATAATATTCCAGAGCGTGCTCGCGCAATAATTTCATCGCGTCTGAGCGGGCTGCGGCTCGTGTGTTGGCAGGTGCGGTTCGCAATGCTTTATCAATGTTTTCTTTGGAAAGATCCCACGGTTCCGGGGTTCGAGCCAGGGCGAGACCGAGACTGCGGGCGGGATCAATGTGATGAAACTCCAGATCCTGGGATTTAAGCCAGGGATCGTTCCATGACAATTTTTCCTCCGCCATGAATTGCCGGAACAGCCAGCGTTTAGTAATCCAATCCACCTGCCCCACCAGGACGTCTGGATCGTTGGCGAGGCCATCCAAATTCTTCCGCCATATATCGAGGAGAATGGTTGTCTCGGGATCGCGCCCACGGAATTCGCGATTTCCCGCGGCCCAAAATTGTTCGAGCAGTTCCACTGCATTTACGCAACGTCCACTCGCCAGCGGCACCAGCCATGGACCCTCCGGTTGATGAGAGAGTGTTCGAAACGTCATCACCGCATCCGCCAAAATAACCTTCGGCAGGCAATCGGCTTCCAGGAGATCGAGAACCAGTGAAGTAGTGCCGATCTTCAGCAATAGTGTTGCTGGTAGGACGTTTGTATCGCCATGCAGGAGATGTAAGCGGCGATACTTGCGGGAATCGGCCAGTGGTTCGTCTCGGGTATTGATGATCGCACGGTTGAACTGGACCCATTCAAAGAGGTCGTTGTTGATGTAATCGGCGCGCTGGCTGATTTGGAAAATATTATCCAACGCCGGCTGGGAAATCTCACCGCGAAATTCAGCGGCGATCGTTGTTCCAACCCGTCCGGAACTGGAATAAAGCAATCGTAAGGTGAGAAAAGCCAGGAGAGATTGAACGTTCGCCTCCGTCAACGGCGCTGACCGGCGCACTAGGTAGTTTTCATGGCAACCGAACGTCGCGCCCGAGTAATGGTCAACATTATTGCGGATGAAGCTAACTTCCTTCTCCATCTTCAGCTCTTTGAGCGCTTGCAGAAGAATGGCATCACCGACGCGGTCGTAGCGATGGATATCAATCAGTGAAAGGCATTCCGGCGTGCAATATTCCAGGTGGCCCATGTCCACATAGGTGCGCCCGCCGTTAAATAAAAAGCCGCCATTGCCAGCCGGTTCATCCCAGTCGCGCTGATGAACATCGATCAGCCCATAGCGTTGATTGGCAAACACCCAGTCACGCACCCGGGTGATCGCACCCGGGGAGACGGGGATGTTGTTTGTAAGACATCCGTATTCAGTTTCGAGACCAACGATGCGGTTCATAGTTCCTCGGCAAAAATGTAAGTCCGCCTGCCCCCTTCCGCTACCGGTCGCGAAGAAAAAATCATAAGTCCAGCTCTGAGAGTGTCAGCGCCTGGTAACGAATCGGGCGCGAGCTGTTGCGGGACAGCCAGCCGACTTCGACGGTCTTATCCTGGGCGTCACTGCGCCAGCCAGACTGGCGTTCCTTCTCGTCAGGCATGCTTTCCGTGAAGTTTTTCCCGTGTTGAAGAAGCCACCAGGCTTGCAACAAAAGATTAGCCACTTCCCCGCGATCCTTTTTGCCTTTGCAAGCTTCCGCCAGCCATTTCTGGGCGGCAGATTCAGTTTCCGGCTGACTCGCGCAAACCACAATTCCACCGGTATGCGACTGGAAGGAACCATCAAAATGTAAACGGAAAAAGAGATCATGCTCGGGAGTGGAACCAATTTCAGCGAGCAGGAGTTCGATTAAGAACGGGGCGGTGAACAGTTGTTCGAAATTAGTTTTCAATTGTCCACTAACCCCAAAGCTAACCAGCCGACGCAGACTTACATCTTCCGGAGCCCGCGTGAACGATTCCGTATGCGCGGCATCAATGGCAGCCTGGCGAATTTTCTCGATGTCCGCCGGGTGCCCAAGTCCGGCGAGCGCCTGGCGGTCGAAGATTTCGAACACCTTCGATTGGCCACTGCCGACGCCGAGTAACAAAATGCCCTCCGGCAGACTGGCGGCGAAAACGGGGGAGCCGCCCTTGAGCTGTTCGCGGACGTAATCCCGACGGTTTCCAACCGCCTCCAGCCAACGATATGGTTCTTCAGTCATGGTAAAGGGTAGGGGGGTTGGGGGGGGCGGAGTGATGGAGTATTGGAGTGATGGAGTATTGGAATTTCCAGAGCGTTATTCCAACATTCCAAAACTCCATTACTCCACCACTCCGTTAATTTCCCCTTCCCTCCGTTCATTTCAAAAATTCTTTCTGTTGTTCGTCGCTGATGTTCTCAATTCCTTTGGGGCCCAGAACGCGGATGGTTGCAAACGTTTCCGACGCCGGATTGACTCCGCCGGTTGCAGAGTCGAACTCCGAAGCCACGATGAGCAGGCGCGAGGCGAATTTCACTGCATCGGCCAGTTTCATGTCGGAAGGCCGCGGTTTGCCGTAGCGTTCCTGGAAACTCAGGATGCTGCGAATGGTTCCCGAGCCGGAGCCTGAAGCCGCATAACCCACGGCTTGGAATTGAGCACCGAGAGGATCGTAAAAATAGATCTGCGCTTTCGGCGGTGAAACCGTTTGGTCCAACCCGGCGAACAACGGAACTACCACGCCAACGCCTTGCATGGTCATGGGAAGATTGTCTCTCAGCAATCGAGCCAGTGCGCGAACTTTCGCGGGCAGACTCAGCGTTTGAAGTTGGCTCCGCCGATAATATTCAAAAGAGGTTTGCAACACCCGCGCCATTTCAAAAGCCGTTGCCGGCACCCCGGCAATAGCGAGGAGCGATGTCGCGTCAATTTCGATGATTTTCTCGACCTTATCCGTGACGATGATATTTCCGGCGGTCGCCCGGCGGTCGCCCGCCATCATCACCCCATCGGCAAAATGGAAAGCAAAGACAGTGGTGGCTTGAGTTTGCACTGGCGCGGCATGTCCTGCTTCCACACGGGTGGGCACAAGCTTGCGCTCGGCGAGCAGGGACAAAAAGTCGCCAGCGATACGATGGGTTTCGGTCATATCGCGGAATTAGTTATTGTCCGGTTCGTTGGCGATAACGTTTTGCCTGGTCGGGATCGACCTTGCGCATGCGTTTCAAGAGTTCTTCCGTGTTCGGTTTTTCAACCTTTGGTGACGCAGGGCCTTCGCCGCCGCCACCTGAACCCGGAACCACAGGACGTGTTTTTTGAGCTTGGTCAGGCATAAGCCGAATGGTTGGTTTAACTATATCTAAAATCGCAGAAATGGCGAAAGTGACAAGGGGCCTTTCTCCATAAAAGCTTTGCAGGATTTTACTATCAAAATCCTCCATTCTCTACCGATTTCCAAACCGCCGGGGAGGCGTAAATTTAAAAGAAGGAGTGGAGTATGAAAACATCATTTAAGATATTAAGTATCGCCTCGTTCGCCGCGGTTGCAGTGACCGGTTGTTATACCGAACGCGAAATCATTCGCGAACCGGCGGGTGCTGTACCGACCTCAAGCCGAACGGTTGTGCGCGAAACAGTCGTGGTGGATCAACCGCCGGTCCCGCAGGTGGAAGCAGTGGGAGTAGCGCCGAGCGGAGAACACGTCTGGGTGCCCGGGCACTGGATGCGTCAAGGAGATCGCTGGGTTTGGATGAGTGGACGCTATGACTTGCGCCCGACTCCAACAGCCGTTTACATGCCAGGACACTGGGACAGGCAGGGGAACGGATTCGTCTGGCGTGAAGGCTATTGGAAATAAGCCTGATGGTGAAGATGAGATAAGATGACGTTTTATGCTCTCACCCGCTGAGGGAAAGAAATAGTGCGTCCTTTTCAGTCATAAGCGGCTCCTTTGCGGAATTTGTAACCCAGAGTCTCCTGGTCGGGAACAGTTGGCTGACGTCCATCGCCCACGCGCGCCCGCCAAATTGAGTTCCCCGGAACGTGGGCAACACACTGTGCGGACGTCGTTGCTGCAGTTTTAAAGTGGACAACACACTGTCTATAGCGATTACCAAAAGTCATTTTCGAAATGAACGGATTCGAAGAATGTGTTGGCTCGCCCTGATACGAATCTAACCTTCTCCCGACTGCCATTTAGATAGTGGCAGTAACCTTCTCCCTCCGAGGAGGAGGAACCAGGCGCGCCGTGAAATATACGTTCGCGGTGAACATCGGACCTTCCCCAGGAATTTGAATGCGGCTTTGAAACCTCTTGCTGATTCCTTTCTGTCAGTTGTAAGTTCGAAGGAAGCTGGCAGCCTTCGACAGGCTATCGCCCCCGTAGCTTAAATGGATAAAGCAGTGGTTTCCTAAACCGCGCATCCCGGTTCAATTCCGGGCGGGGGTACCAATCTTTCTGACGCCGTCCACAGCTCCTTTCTCAGCAGTAAATCTTTCAGCAGTGCAGGCGAGGAAGCTATAGCGATTGCCAAAAGTAATTTCCGGATACGCTCGCCCTCGTCAAAAAAGTCTCCCGAGCCGCGAAAGGGTTGTCGACCCGCTGTTGTCTTCTGCTCCCCTTCGCCTCTTCTCTGGTGTTCAGTATTCAGCATCCTCCAGTAGGTATCGCGTTTGTTGGAATGCTACGTTGGGGGATTAAGAGCCCGGATATCGCGGCCCTTCAGGCCGCAAATGTGGTAAAACCGTTTACCCAGCCCAGTGGGCCACTGCCATTTAGTTAAGAAGATCGCATGCAGAAATCAACCAAGGAGACAAGATCAGTGGCCCTGGCATGGAATTCTCGAACTGTGCGTCTGCGAGCTCTTCAGAACACTAAACCTAAATCCAGCAGTTCAATACCGCTAATCAACGCTAATGACCGCTAATCAGAAGGGGATTGCGAGGAAGGCCGATTGAAAAGCGAACCACC
>JACDHS010000118.1 GCA_013820875.1 Verrucomicrobiota bacterium
CTTTCCCTTTGCTCTCCACCATATGTCTCCATATCGCAGTTAAGGTTCCGTACCCTTCGGTCATCTCTCAGACCTCGAAAAGCGGACTTTCACCGCTCTCAACACGCACCCTTTCAGGCGCACCATGCCGCTCCTCTGGAGCTGTTTGTCCAGGCTGCTTCAAAAAACAGTTTGTTTTTCGATCTCGACGGTCGAAATCAAATGTGGAGGGAATATGACGCTCTTACAGAGCTCAAAATCCTTTGATTGCATTTACCTGGGCCTTGCTCGTCGGACTCGCGGCAGCCCGGCTATCACATGACGGACTTTCAGTCCTGAGTCGCACCTACTGTTGAAGACGAGGGTGGCGCGCGACCTTTTATTTGCGCAGATTAGCGGTTGAACGGCTGTTTTTGGGTCATCCCAAGTAAAATACGGTTTGCAAATGGAAGAACAGTTGGCACATTTCCAGCCCGGTGTCGGGGCGTAGCGTAGCCTGGTAGCGCGCTTGTTTCGGGTACAAGAGGTCGCAGGTTCGAATCCTGTCGCCCCGACCATCTCTTTCTTTTCTCCCAACTTCACAGGTCAACGGACAGTTTGCTTTCGCTCACCCCGACAGTATTTCACCACCACATGCATGCACTGGGTGCGGTTTTAAAAGGTGGGTGAGACAGAGCTGCTTTCTGCGCAATCGGAGCGCGTGAGATTGTTCGAACGTCATAGAAGGCCCAGCAGCGCGACGTTCCAGCCTTGAGCGCTACGGCTGATGCTTCGCACAAACCAGAACTAAATGAGACAAACCGCTTTGCGGTTACGCCGCGCTCCGGGGTTAATTACCCCGCATGCACCGGCAGCCGACGGTAATTGTTGACGATAGATCAACGTTCCCCACAACCTTCAGCTTCAAGACATTCACCCTCCGATCATTGAACCGAAATATACCATCCTAAAGCGACCCAATCCTTGATGCTGATCCGTTAAATTCTTTGACGGAAGCGCAACTTTCCCTATCTTTCCGTGTTTCAGACTTAAATAACGCAATAGATGGCACTTGTATCGATTAGAAATTTGTTGGCGCAACACGCGCTGGCTACGCCTGAGCAGTTCGACGAATGGAACAAAGCCTGGCGAGTGGCCCAGGAGAGTGGTTCCCAGGAGTCGTTACTTGCCTTTATTATCCGCGAGCGTGGAACTTCGGAGGATGCTTTTCTCCAGGAATTGGCCAAAGTACTTGGCTGGTCCTATCTCGACCTGAAGAAAACCGACATCCCACAGGAAGCGCGCAGCCGAATTTCCACGAAGGTAGCTTTCCAGTACAACGTCCTGCCGGTCCGCTTCGAAGCAAATAAATTGCAGGTGGCCATCAGCAATCCATTTGATGCATCAATGCTGGGAGCTGTGCAGTTCGATGCGCGTTGTGCCGTGGAGTTTGCACTGGCGCCCCGGGCTGAAATCGAGAAGTCGCTGAAGAAATATTATGGTGTCGGCGCTGAAACACTCGATGAAATGTCCAAGGAAGATGAACCGCTCGAACTGTTCATCGAAGACAAGGAAATCACCGAGGGCGACCAGGAAGCGAGCGTCATCAAGTTCGTCAACCAGATCATCTGGGAAGCCTACAAGGATCGCGCGACTGATATTCACTTTGAACCGGCGGAAGACGAATTGCGCATTCGCTATCGTATTGACGGTATTTTGCATCAAACACCGATGCCCCCGCAGTTGAAGCGTTACCAGGCATCGCTCATTTCCCGCATCAAGGTCATGTCGGGAATGAACATTGCCGAGAAACGTTTGCCGCAGGACGGACGTATCAATGTCCGTATCAAAGGTGAAGAAATCGATATTCGTGTTTCGACGGTGCCAACCGTTTACGGCGAAAGTGTGTCGCTGCGTTTGCTGACGCGCGGCAAAATCTTTTTTACGATGGAGAAGCTTGGGTTTTCTCCGATGGAAGAAGCCGCTATCCGCGAAATCATCGTTAAACCGCACGGCATCATGCTCGTCACTGGACCGACTGGTTCCGGCAAATCCACTTCGCTCTATTCCTTTCTCAGCACGATCAATTCGGTTACGAAACGAATCATCACAATTGAAGAACCGGTGGAATATGAACTGAAAGGCATCAACCAGATCGCCGTCCGTTCGGACATCGGGCTGACCTTCGCCATGGGCTTGCGTCATATTCTGCGCCAGGATCCGAATGTGATCATGGTCGGTGAAATTCGTGATTTGGAAACCGCTGAAATCGCGATTCGCGCGGCGCTGACCGGTCACATGGTGTTCTCCACGTTGCATACGAATGATGCGCCGAGCGCATTTACCCGTTTGATTGACATGGGGATCGAACCCTTCCTCGTGGCTTCCTCGGTGGAGGCGATCATGGCGCAACGTCTCGTCCGCACAATTTGTGAGCACTGCAAGACAGAGCAGAAAGTGGAACGCGATTACTTGCGGAAGATCGGTTTCCCAGCGCATGAGATCGAAACAGCACGCTTTTGGAAGGGTGTCGGCTGCGAAGAATGCCGGCAACTCGGTTACCAGGGCCGAATGGGCATTTACGAACTGCTGATTTTGAATGAAGCACTTCGTCCGCTGATTTTGAGCCGCGCCGCCTCCTCCACCATCGCGCAAGCTGCCATGGAACAAGGAATGCGCACGCTCCGGACGGACGGTTGGAATAAGGTAAAAGCGGGCCAAACCACTATTGAAGAAGTCCTTCGTGTCACCCAGACTGAGGAACATTTGAAATCACTTGTGGACGACAGCAAAACCGGAATGTGGGTGAAAGGTTAAAAATGGCACGCTGGAACTACGCAAACGTTCTCGATGTCCGACCTGACTCCCGCAAACTGTGGCAGTTTTCGGCAAGCGGCAATTTCCCACTGGTTCGCGAGGTCACCTCACGCAATGGCGAAGGTCTCCCGGGCAATTTGGTCGCCAAAAACTGGCGCTCCATCTGGCAGCCCAAACTAAACATCGCGTGGCTGCCTTCTGATAAGATTTTTCTGCGGGTAGTACAACTGCCCGTGGCAGATTTCGCCGAGACACTGGCAATGGTGGAAATGCAGTTGGAAAAACTTTCCCCGCTGCCTGTCGGACAGATTGTTTGGACCATTGAGATTTTACCAAAGCGCGCCGGCGAATTGCAGAGCATAATCGTGGTCATCGTGCCGCGCAGCCTGGTGGAAGAATTCCTCGGGCAACTTGAGACCCACGGCTATTTGCCGGATCGGCTCGAGGTTCCCCTGCTCGATCAACTGCTCGCCACGGAAGTTCGTGACGAGGGTGTTTGGATTTATTTAAGCGACGATCCCGAGACTCCGTGCCTGGTGGCCTGGTGGTACGGTGGCGTCCTGCACAATCTTACTTTGCTGCCGGGTGTGGATGTCACCGAAGCACACCGGTTGCGTGACCAGGTTTCACAGATGGCGTGGGCGGGCGAACTTGAAGGCTGGCTCACATCCCAACCTCGCTGGCACCTGGTGGCAACACAGGAAACCGCCGCTCTCTGGGAACCGATCCTGAGCGAATGGTCCGGGCAAACGGTTGTCACCGCTCCACCGGTCGATGCAAAACAGTTGGCAACATTAAGCGCAAAACGCGCCGCCAGGTCGGGCGGCAGCGCGAGCCTTCTTCCTCCTGAATACTCCACGCGGTATCATCAACGGTACATTGATCGTTTGTGGATGCGTGGAATGGGAGCGTTGGTCATCCTTTACCTGGTTGGGGTGGTGATCTATTTCAGCGCACTGCAAGTCCTGAATTATCAGTTGAACAGCACTAAAAAAGATGTCGCGGGACTCAAGAAACAACATACCGAAGCAGTTCAATTGCAGGAACGGGTGCGTATCCTCGAAGAGCAGAGACATCTGAAACATGCCGCGCTGGATTCGTGGAAAGCGTCATCAGACCTCTTGCCCCAGGAATTGACGCTCACCCAGATCAATTTTCAGAACAGTAAACTGACGGTTTACGGCACCGTGCCCCAGGACAGCATGAGCAAGTTGACCGATTACTACGAATCCATGAGCAAAGTCCCCGTCAATGGAGCGCCCATGAAGCTCAGCACATTAAGTTCCTCAACGCCGCGCCCGGGCCCGGGAGGCACACCGATCATCTCCTGGAGTTTTGCGTGTGAAATTTATAGTGCCGCCAGCCAACCTGCTGCCAAAAAAGGAGCAAAGAAGAAATGAATTTCCTGGATAAGCTAAATTTACGTCCGGGAGAACGGCGCCTCGTCGTGGTGATTGCGATTGTTGTCTTCATCGTGCTCAACGCATTGCTCGTCTGGCCACGGTTCGGCGACTGGGCCAAAGCACAGAAAGAACTGGATAAAACGCGCGAGACTCTGGCGGATTACCGTGCTGAAATCGCGCGCATGCCCGAGTATCAAAAGACGAAGGAAAAACTCGAAGGTCAGGGTTCCTCCCTGATGCCCGAGGAAGCCGCCATTCAACTGCGGCGCACGATTGAGAATCAAGTTTCACAAAGCGGGGTTATCCCAAACGGCATCAATGATCAACCTGCTCGCGAGACACCCGACCAGTTTTTTGCGGAACGTTCCATCATGATGGGATTCATCAACACACCCGACAGTGCCCTGGTCGATTTCCTGTTTAATATTGGAGATCGTTCCATGATTCGCGTCCGGGATCTGACCGTTCGCCCCGATACACAGATGCAAAAGCTCCAGGGAAATATCAGCCTGACGGTCAACTATCAGAAGAGAACGACACCAGCCCCTGCCCCGGCTTCCACCCCTTCCAAACCGGTCGCCAAACAGCAGACCAAAGCCGCGGCAAAACCAACCAACGCTCCAGCGGCAAAGTCCACTACCCCTTCCAAATCCAAGTCAGCCAATCCAACATCCGATCCAGCGCCCATACCCAAACCGGATGCCGCCAAGCGTTAGAGATGAATTTCCCTTTAAAAATTTCCATGAAAAACATTCGCGTAGTTCTGTTGCTAGGATTGATTTTACAGGCTGCCTCACAATCCCAGGCACAACCCGCCGTCCCGGGGGCACCACCGACAAGACCAACTCGCCCTAGTTCCCCTCCCGTAGCGAGACCGGCTGCGCCGTCGTCAGCATTGCCCCTAGCGCCTTCCGGCCCGACAATTGCGCCGCCCGGCTTGACCACACCCACGACCCCACAGGCGGTTATGGATCCGGATCAGCAGGCGAACCCGATGAATTTCGAGAACATGCCGCTCGGGCAGGTGTTGGAAGTTTACGCAGACCTGGTGAACCGAACTATTCTTCGTTCAAGCCAATTGCCAATCACCCAATTCATCAACCTGAAGACCCGCGGTGAAATCACCCGGGCGGAAGCGGTCACGGCGTTGGAAGCGGTAATGGCGATGAATGGCATTACAATCATTCCTGTTGGCGAAAAATTCATCAAAGTGGTGCCGGGCGCTGAAGCTGGAACACAAGGCGCGGAATTTTCGAGAGCGGACGCCGCGGATCTGCCCATTGCCGGTCGCTATGTCACCCAGATTATTCCACTGAAATTTGTCGCCACTCAGGATGCCGTAACAGCGATTACTCCGTTTGCCAGCATGAAAACGGGAACGAGTATCATCCCGATCGCCGCCAGCCAGACACTGGTGCTCCGGGATTATTCCGAAAATATCAAACGGATGATGGAAGTGATCGAACAGATAGATCGGATCACTGAACTGGAGATGAAACCGGAGTTGATCCCGATTAAATATGCTTTGGCCAGTGAAATCGCACAGGTGCTCGGCAGCTTAACGGCCAGTGGCCCGGGGGTCGCAGTCGGAAGTGCCAGCCGCACCGGCCTTTCTTCCCGGCCAGGCACTGGTTATACACCGGGCGCAACTGGACAACAGCCCGGAATGCAGAGTCAAACCCAGCCTGGCACCGGTTTGGGTTCTCAAGCGACATCCGGACGAAGCGCTTTTCAAAACCGTTTGCAATCGATCGTCAACCGCGCTTCCTCTTCCGGTGATTTCCAGATTATCGGTGAAGCAAAAATCGTTGCCGATGAACGCACCAATTCGTTGCTGATCTTTGCGAACACGCAGGACATGACGATGATCAAACACATCATCGACCAGTTGGACGTTGTCCTGGCACAAGTATTGATCGAGGCAATCATCATGGAAGTCTCTTTGGATGACACCAAGAACCTCGGACTCAGTTATCAACAACAACCAAAGAAATTTGGGGGAGATGTCCGAGGCGCCGGCGGTGTGCTTAACAACAATAATTTCTTGAATCCGGTTGTCGGCAGCCTGTTCGCGGGCGCCACAAACTCTTCCGCACCAATCCTGACTTCTGGTCTGCCTGGCGGCTTTAGCTATTTCACCACAATCGGGAATAGCTTTGACGTCGCGTTGACGGCCATCGCAACCGATAGCCGTGTAAATGTGTTGTCGAAGCCGCGCATCCAAACTTCACATGCTGTCCCTGCGAATTTGTTTGTCGGTCAAACGGTTCCTTACGTTTCCGGCACCTATTTCGGCGGCGTAAACACCGGTTCGAGTTCGCAATACCAGCAAAAGGAAGTCGGTATCACTCTCGACGTATTGCCTCTCATTAATCCGGATGGATTGGTTGTCATGGACATCCAGCAAAACATCGAACAATTGGGAACACCGATTCTGATCGATGGAAACCAGGTTCCAACCACCACCAAACGTCAGGCTGCCGCGAAAGTCGCAGTGCATGATCGTGAAACGGTTATGCTTGGCGGTTTCATCAGCACTGCCAAGCAGGAATCCAAATCTGGAGTGCCTTACCTCAAGGATCTTCCCATTTTTGGCGCCCTGTTCCGCAGCAAGGCAAACAGCACGCAACGCGTTGAGTTGATGGTGTTCCTTCGCCCCACTGTGTTGCCAACACCACGAGCCGCTGCCATTGCCGCGTTGCATGAACGCGAACAACTGCCAGGCATTCGCCAGACGGAGTTCGAAATCACCGAAAGCGAACGGAAACGCAACGAAGAGATCGAAGCTGACATGCGTAAAAAGCTCGGGCTTAAACAAACGCGCAAAGTGGGCGGCAATTAACCGTCAGTTTTCCTTGGGCGGCGGTTCATACCGCCGCCTTTTTTATGCAGATACGCGGTAAAATTCTGGTAATTCGCGGAGGGGCGATCGGAGATTTCATTCTGACCCTGCCAGTGCTCTCGGCGCTCCGGGACAATTTCTCCGGCACAGAACTCCATGTGCTCGGTTATCCAAAAGTAGCGGAACTTGCGTTGTCAGGCGGCCTGGCAGATCGGGTTCGGTCGATTGAAGCCCAGGCACTCGCCGGGTTCTTTGCCCGGAACGGCGATTTATCTGTTGAATTGGCGGAGTATTTCTCGACCTTCAATATCATCATCTCATTTCTTTACGATCCGGACGAAGTTTTCCAAACGAATGTTCGGCGATGTTCCTCTGGCCAGTTCATCCAGGGGCCGCATCGGCCCAGGGATGATGAGGACATGCATGCGACGGATGTGTTCCTGAAACCATTGGAACGGCTCGCCGTGTTCGCTTCTGATCCGGCTCCCCGCCTGACTTTAAACGCTACGGATCCATCCATGAACGAAATTGCCTTTCATCCGGGGAGCGGCAGTGAAAAGAAAAACTGGCCTGAGAACAAATGGTCCGACCTGCTGAAACGTTTTTCAAATGAAACAGATTTTAAACTCTTGATGATTGGTGGCGAGGCCGAAGGTGAACGCCTGACCCGGTTGCAAAAGCGTGTTCCTTCCCAACGCCTGGAGCTTGCCGCGAACTTGCCACTCACCAAACTGGCGCAACGCCTTGCCAGCAGTTCATTTTTTCTCGGACACGATTCCGGCATCACTCATCTTGCCGGCGCGATTGGATTACGGGGTGTTGTTCTCTGGGGACCGAGCAATGAGAAAATCTGGCAGCCGCGCAGCGCCAAAATGACGTTACTCCGCGGATCACCTGACTTGCACGAGTTGTCTGTGAACGAAGTTTTTGATCGCGTCCGCAGCGACATGAATTGAATTGTGTCTGGAAATTGCCGCTTTGAATTCTAAACTGCGCGAAATGACAACCGCCATCATCGTCGCCGCAGGCCAGGGCACCCGGTTCGGTCCAGATCGTGACAAACTATTCTTCGAAGTCGCTGGACGCCCGGTTGTCGCCCATACATGGCAACGGTTCGAGGATTGCGCCGGCATTGATCACATCGTTCTGGTTATTCGTGATGGCATGCAGACGCTTTTCCAGGAGTTGGCTGGCACATACGCATTTAAGAAGCCGTATTCTTTTGCGGTCGGTGGAAAAGAACGGCAGGACTCGGTTTGGAGCGGGTTGGATGCGGCGCCATCCAACACGTCAATTGTCGCAATTCAAGACGGTGCTCGCCCTTGCACCCATCTTTCCATCATTGAATCGACGATTGCTGCCGCTCGTGAGAGCGGTGCGGCCGTGGCTGCACAAGCCGTGACGGATACAATTAAATCTTCAGACACTGGAATCACGATTTCGGGGCACCTGGATCGTTCCAAACTGTGGGCAGTCCAGACGCCACAATGTTTCCGACTCACGACTATCCGCCATGCGTTGTCTGAAGTGCGCCAGCGCGGGCTTCTCGTCACGGACGATACCGCCGCCTGCGAGCTGATCGGTCAAACGGTGCGCCTTGTGCCCTCTGCATTTCCAAATCCCAAAGTGACAATGGTATCCGATCTGCTTTTCGTGGAATTGCTTTTGAACAGCGCGCGTCCGGGCGTCGTCTGAAAGAGTGTAAGAGGAGAGAAACAGGAACCCATTTCTTGCGGACAGCACGTGTAACATTTACAATGCCCACACTCAGAATATGAACAAACGCCTCGTTTATTGGCTTCTGACGATTTTGCTCGGAACGAATCTTTTCATCGGCTCACAGATTTACACCTACAGCGCCGGCGCAGCCATCGAAAAGAATGAACCCTACGCGAACTACCGTCTGTTGTCGGAAGTGCTCGAAAAGGTCCGCCGCGAATATGTGGACGGAGAAAACATCACCTATCAGGAACTGATCCATGGCGCCCTGAAAGGGATGCTCAACACGCTTGATCCCCACAGTGAATTTCTTGAACCCCGAAAATTTGAAGAGTTAAAGAAGGATACCCAGGGAGAATTCGGTGGAGTCGGTGTCGTCGTTTCGCTCAGCAAAGAAAAACATCTCACGGTGGTTTCTCCAATGGAAGATACTCCCGGATTCCGCGCCGGAATTCTCTCGGGCGATCGCATCATCAAGATCGATGGCAAGAGCACGGAAAATTTTACCCTGGAAGATGCCGTCAAACGCCTGCGCGGCGAACCCGGGGCAGACGTGACGCTTACTATCCTGCGTCCCTCAAATTCGGAGGTGAAGGACTACAAACTAACTCGCGCGGTCATCAAGGTGGATACGGTCAAGGATATCAATGGCAAGCGTGAGTTCCCGATAAGCGAGAACAGCATCGGCTATATTAAATTGACGCAGTTTGGTGAGAAGACCTCCACCGATTTGGAAACTGCGTTGAAAAAACTGGAATCGCAAAACATGCAGGCGCTCATCCTTGATTTGCGCAATAATCCCGGCGGCTTGCTGGATCAGGCCGGGCTGGTCTGTGAAAAATTTGTGCCGCGCGGACAACTGGTTGTTTCCACCGAAGGCCGTGGCGCCACGCAGAAGTCCGAGTATCGTGCGACCGGAAAGAACAAGCATGCCAACATCCCCACCGTTGTTCTCGTCAACGGCGGTAGCGCCAGCGCGTCGGAGATTGTCGCAGGCTGTTTGCAGGATTTGCAGTCTATAACAAAGACTATAGTTATCGGCGAGCAGACATTCGGCAAAGGATCGGTGCAAAGCATTCTTCCGCTCCCGGATGGTTCCGCTCTCCGCCTGACGACCGCTAAGTACTATACTCCCAATCATTACGTGATTCACGAACGTGGCATCACGCCGGACATTATTGTTCCAATGAGCCCGGAAGAAGAACGCGATCTCGCGTTGAAACGGATGGCAGGAGCCCTTGATACGCTCAGCCAGGAGGAGCGTAAACGTGTCGAGAATTCCAGGGACGCGCAATTGGATCGTGCTTTGGATGTTCTGAAAGGCATTTTGCTCTATACCGGGGGTACCACCAAGCCCCTCGAGAAAGTCGCTGCCGCCAAATAATTTGATGGCAACGCTTCTGGCCATTGAATCCTCTTGTGATGAAACAAGTGCTGCCGTCATTCGCGACGGCTGCGTTCTTTCCAACGTGGTTTCATCGCAGACCAAACTTCATTCCGAATACGGCGGAGTCGTTCCGGAACTCGCCACACGCGAACATCTGCGGAATTTGACCCCGGTTATTCAAACAGCCATGCAAAAGGCTGGTGTCTCGATCGGCCGACTCGACGCCATCGCGGCCACGCGCGGTCCGGGATTGCCGGCGGCGTTGATGGTGGGTTTGAAAGCAGCGCAAGGAATGGCGTTCGCTCTCCGGAAACCTTTCATTGGAATTCACCATCACGAGGCGCATTTGTATTCCCCCTGGATTATGGGAGACCCTCCGTCGGCAGATTTCGGCAATTTTCAGCCGAACGTTTCGTTGATTGTCAGCGGCGGGCACACCTTGCTCGTGCTGGTGAAAAACGAACTCGAACATGAGGTGCTCGGCGGAACTGTGGACGATGCCGCCGGTGAATGTTTCGACAAGATCGCCAAGTTGATTGGACTCCCCTACCCTGGCGGTCCGGAATTGGATCGACTCGCTGCCACCGGAAATCCCAAGGCCTACGATTTTCCACGTCCGATGCTGCATGACCCGAAGCACGAGTTTAGCTTTTCGGGTTTAAAAACTTCGGTGCGTTATTTTCTGCAGAAGAATCCTGCCCTTTTGAATGACGAACAGGCAGTGCGCAATATTTGCGCAAGCGTGCAAGCCGCCATCGTGGATGTGCTCGTCGCGAAAACAGTTCGAGCCGCTCAGAAATATCAGGTGAAATGCATCACCGCTTCGGGTGGCGTCACATGCAACAGCGGGTTACGCCAGCGCCTGTCGGAAGTCTGCGCGAAGCAAGGTTACGTTCTGCGGTTAACAGAAAAGAGTCTCTGCACTGACAACGCGGCGATGATTGGCATTCTTGCCGAGCAACAATTTCTGAAGGGCGTCGAATCCACTTCGTTGGATGCTGAGATTCAGCCGACCTGGGAATTGGCCTCGGCTGTAAGTTGATTTAGACTGCGTAGTTAAGATCGAGGGCGGCAATGCCGCATGTCCCGGAGCGCGGCGCAACCGCAGGGCGGTTCGTTGTTTCCATAGTTCTGGTTTGTCCGAAGGATCACCAACGCTTAAAGATGGAATGTAGCGCTTCATGGTTTTCTATAACGCTCGAACAATCTCACGCGCTGCGGCTGATCCTTCGGACACAGCCGCGCTCCGCTTTTGCGGCTTCGCCGATGCGGGTTTATCTATTGTATTACAGTGCCTTCAAATCTTCTTTTCCTGAGAAAATTTCAGGCGCACCACCTGTCCCCTTTTCACCTTTTCACCTTTTCTCCCCTTTACCCGGGACAGGCAAGATGCGCTGTCCTATTTTATTTGCGGCTTCGCCGCGATGTGTCCATCCGTGATTCCAACTGCATCTTTCCGGCTTAGTCTCCGCAGACAATTCCTCACGTTCTCGCGCAGCAACTCCCGCTCGGTGGCATCCAATCCGTGCGGATCAAAACGGTAACGCACGTGCAATTCCACCGCTGTTTTGAATGCTTCCGCCGGCACGCACTCCGTTGCCTGCACACGTTCCTTCCATTCGGTGAGCGGCTCTGATTGCATACGTTCCAGGCCGCGGCCGGCCAGCTCCTCTTCCATCTCGTACAATTCCGAATCGAGTCCGGGCCAAACATTCTCCGCGTTTGCAACGCTGCCTGCTCCAATGCGTTTACGTTTCCTGCTGAAAAAGATTCTCCAAACCAAAAAGATCACCAACGGCACAAGCAACCAGATGGCGTATTGGCGGAAATTGGTTTTGCTGTAACGCCACTTCGAGAATTCATAAGTCATTCTCGCCCAGAGATCGGAGACCGGTTGCCAGAAGGAAGCTTTCTGCGCTTCGATTTCGTCCCACGATGCCGGTGTGGTGTCAAAGTCTTCCCAGAGACCCGGAAGTTCCCCATCTCCCTCGCGATAGACCAGTGTCCAGGCATGCGCATGCCGCTCGCGCACCACATACATGCCACCTTTCCCGGATGTCTCCTGCACCGCGAAACCGGTCGCATAACGCGCCGGGATTCCTGCCTGCCGCGCCAGCATCACGGCAGCGGTTGCAAAATATTCGCAGTGCCCGGAACGGGTCTCCGTCAGGAACATCGCCAGCGCAGTCTTCTTTTTTTCAGGATCAACGTGTTTGGCGGTGATGTAAGTTGAATAACTGAAATTGTTTTGAAAGTAGGCATGAATGATCCGCAGTTTTTCATCCAACGTTTTTCCTGGCACATTCAACCCAAGCTCCTCTGCAATCTGCGCCAGGACAGCCTCTTCTTTTTCTGGAATCTGCTCCCTGTCCTCTGGAATCGGTGGAGAATCGTTCGAGAGAGTTGGAGTTGATTTGGCGAGAAAACGGATGAACTTTGCACCGTCTTCAACTTTAGTCATTCCGAGGACATTCGTTTTAACACTGCCCACGGCGAGATCGCGCAACTCAACTGTTCCACTGGGCAAAGCTAAAAGACCCTGGCCCTTGTGCAGGTAACCTGAAATTCTCACTGAAGATTTAGAGGGAACATCAGGATGCAAACGCCAGACATCATTGGTTTCGATAGACAGATCACCCACCTCCTGCCGCGTAGCGCGCCAGACTGTGTTCCCATACGTGTCGTAACTCAACTCACGCAACAACGACGGTGGCGAACTCCCGTCCTGAGGCTCCAGCCGCAAAACGATTCGGCCCGATAGTTTCACCTGTCCAATTCGCCCCAATGCAGTCTGACTTTCGAGCAGGTTCGCTTCCCTGCGGGCAAATTGGCCGATCCAATTTGTAACAGTTGCCTCCAGGTGTTTTTGCAACTCATGCAAACCGATCTGCCCGAAGTATCCGAAAAACGCAGCGCAACCGATAAGGATAACCCACACCGAACCATGCACACGACGAGTCCGCATGGAAAAAAGCGCCCAGATAAGAATCGTTGCGACCGCAAAATAAAATGTGCGCGTGCCAAATGGACCAAATATCCCTTCACCAGATCGCCCCGGCGAAACCGCGCCTGCACTGAGAAGACAGAGTCCAAGATAAATGTAGGAGATATTCAGTTCTTTTTCTGCCAGCCCCACCTTACGCCGACGAAGGAACCACGATAGTGTCCGCATCGTCAGTTTATTCCGACTGCCGTAAGCCTGTGCGGCGATGATCGGCAGGAAAATAAAGGGAAGCCATTGCGCCAATCCCAGCACCGGGACGCGGATGTCTTCTGACGTACTCGCAATTCCCCCCGCCCCGAGCAGGAGCAAACCGCAAAGGTCAAAGATGCGATGATATTCCTTCTCGGAAAATTCCCAGCGACTCTTGATGAACTGCGACGTCTCCAACAACACTGCCATAACGGCTGCGAACACCAGGAAGCCCGTTTGCATCCCCCAAAACAACAGGGCGATCCCCATGAGAAATGGAGGCGTGTTCATAATTTCGCAAGCTCCTCTCCGATTTTACCGAGTGGCAATGGACGAAAATTCTCCGGCTTGTCGGCCATCGGCCCCGGCGCCAGTTCAGCATCTTCTTCCGTGACCACAAACACGAGCACCGGCACACCCATCACCTTGAGTTGTTCGATGAAGTTTTGTCGTTCGTTATCCCAGGAAAGCAGGATGCAAATGACACCACTTACCGCATCGAGATGTTCGAGCACAATCTGTTTGAGCGAACTGAATTCCTTTTCACGGCACGGTTGAACGGCCGCGAGAATTTCGAGCATCTGTTCGGTTTGCCCCACGCCGCGTCCAGTGGTGAAGCAATACGCCTGCGGCCCGACAAACATCAGGTCGAGCAGCGTGTCTTGCGTGTGGATCGTGTAGGAAAACGATGCGGCAACCGAAACGGCTTCTTCAAACAACTCGCTATGCAGTGGAACGTCAAACGTATCGAGCACCAACGCGTGCCGCACAAAGAACTCATCCTGAAATTCTTTCACGACGGGTTTACCGAGCTTGGCAAAACTTTTCCAATGGATATGCCGCAACGGATCACCCGACCGATAATCGCGCAACGCCACAAACTCTTCCGACTCACCAATGGAACTCGCCATTGAAACACCCCCTTGCTGATATTTGGTAATGCCCGGCAACTCCACTCGTGGGATCGCATAACGTTTCGGCAAAATCATGACTGTCTCCGGCAACGCAAATTTTCTGATGGTCCGAAAGATTCCGAATGGATCGGGCGTAAGCACCACCATTCCCTGCAACCGCAGAAACCCGCGTTTGGATGGCAATAGTTCCAATGGCACTTCCAGGTTTCCTTTTGCTGGTATCGTCGGCAGCACGACTTCAGTTGCCGCCGCTTTGCTGTTTTGGGATACGAGATATTCCCAGCGGTACCAGCCCTGGGAACGATCGTACCAATTCCGTTTCTCTTCGCCCGGTTCCGGTGTGCTGACGAATTCTTCAAAGGAAGGCCGTGGATCAGGCAAGTCTTCAATCAAGCTCAATGCCCGTTGCGACCGGCCTCTGGGATTCTTCACCAGCACCTGGTAACGCAATGGTTCTCCCGCCGTTCCGAACTTTGGCAGGATGCGTTCGAATGACAGCTTCGGTCGCGCAAAGAACGATGCGAACACTGCCATCACCACGCAAAAGAAGAGGAAAGTAAACGCCTGGTAAGCGAGTGTCTGGGTGGTGTCGAGTCCGAGTGCCGCTGCCAACATCAGGCCAATCAATACGAGCCATCCTGCGGGCGTTACACGGCGACCGAAACGGAATGTGATCCCCGTGTAAGCCCGGTAATTTCGATAGATGAGGCGTTTAAACATAACGTAGGCGGGCATCTTGCCCGGACGGAACAGGCTGGAAGCCTGTTCTACATTTTAAGCCGGCACCGGGATGCGGCGCAGGATCTCTTCCACGATCTTCCTTGGTGTCACACCTGAAAAACGTGCTTGCGGATCAATCACGATGCGATGCGCGATCACCGAACTCGCAATCTCGTGAATGTCTTCCGGCCTGACGAACTCGCGGCGATCAAACAATGCCAGCGCCTGCGCCATTTTCATCAGCGAGATGGAAGCACGCGGACTCGCTCCGAGTTGCACCCCTTGCGTCGCCCTTGTCGCGCCGACAATCTTCACGATGTAATGCTTCAGTTCTTCACTGATACGAATCTCTTCGACCGCCCTGCGCAATCGCACCACATCCTGGAGCGTCACGCATGGAATCACATTTTCGATCGGATGTTGCTTCTCCTGGGCAGTCAGCACCGCCACCTCATGGTCGGCGCTGACATACCCAAGATTAAATTGCAGCGCGAACCGGTCCATCTGCGCTTCCGGCAACGGATAGGTTCCGCGAAACTCGACCGGGTTTTGCGTCGCTATGACAAAGAACAAATCGGGCAGAGTCCGCCTTTCTCCCTCCACACTGACCTGGCTTTCGCCCATCGCTTCCAGCAACGCAGATTGGGTGCGGGGCGACGCGCGATTGATTTCGTCCGCGAGCAGAATGTTCGTAAAGATCGGCCCTTCATGGAAGTGAAAGGACTGATCGCGTTGATTGAAGACCGATACGCCCAGGATGTCCGAGGGCAA
Source organism: Verrucomicrobiota bacterium (assembly GCA_013820875.1). GTDB lineage: Bacteria > Verrucomicrobiota > Verrucomicrobiia > Limisphaerales > JACDHS01 > JACDHS01. The sequence goes on from JACDHS010000118.1 coordinate 15,725, forward strand.
AAGATCCGGCGTGAATTGAACACGCTTGAAGTCCGCTTGGATGGAACGCGCCAGGACTTTCGCGAGCGTTGTTTTTCCCGTGCCCGGAAAATCCTCCAACAATACATGGCCACCACTGGCCAGCGCCGCCAGGAGACGTCGAATCGCAGTGGTCTGACCTTTCATGACCGATTCGATATTGGCGGATATTTTTTGGAAAACTTCGTGAGGCGGAATTCGGTTGTCGGTAATCAGCATATTTGACCCATTCAAAGGTGTAGGAGCAACATCGCTTCGTCCAAGTAAAACTTCGTTGTCCCGAGTCTCGAACCGCGCGGTTGGGGTGTTCATAGGGTGGTATTTATTTGAGTGTTTGGAACAAGCGTTCGTTCATTTTTGTTCCAACGATTTTTCGTCAGAGCCGCTGCGGTGCCGAGCGCAAACAGAACAAAACTCGCGACGAGCGCAATCACTCCAGTCGGCGCGTCTTTGAACATCGTTTGGGCGAGCAACACTGGTTTGCAGATCAAGACCAGCATCGCTGCATACGGCACCACGCGCGGCCCCCAGAAGCCGAAGATCATTTTGACAGCGAAATACACAACGATGGCGACAACAGCAAATGACGCCGTTGCAAACAGTGCGGTATGATCATTGCGGGAGAGCCAGAGCGCGGCGTGTATCACCCAAAGAAGTGCGGCGACGAAACGCGCGCCGGTCGCCCCGAGATGTTCAGCATCCACCCAGCGCAAACTGTGGATCAACAGGAACAGAAGGCCGAGCTGTATCCCAATATCGAATGGAGCCCCGCTCCGGCGAAAGAGGAATGTGGCGCCAATCGCCACCACAATTCCAGCGAGTATCCCCAGCTTCGGACTGCGCGAAAGAATGGCGCGCAGCAAAATGTAAGCTCCGAAGCCGATCGCCATCGTTTGGCCGCGCGACACATCGAGTTGGAACAATTCGAAAACCGACTTTGGCAATCCCGCGAAGATCATCGCTCCTGAAATCAGCAGCAGATGGAACGCGATGCTGTTTCTATCGCGCAACGTGAAAAATGCGTAGCCCGCTGCATTCAAAAGCGCGATGACAAAAAACATCAGCCAATCTCCCGTGAACGCGGCGATGAGCGGAACGATGGTGGTCGGCACCAGCAACATCTCCCGCAGATCCGCTTTGGATTCATCATCGAGCAGGTCGAAGTCATGGATTCGATTTCGCAACGTCCACGCTGCCACCCAAAGAATTGGAACGAGAAAGGATGCCGTCGATTTCAAACCGTAAACGTACCCGACGGAATACAAATGCGCGCCGGTCACCGCCGTCCACAACGCGAAGATCGTGAGAGGGAAATATCCTTTCTGCACAAGCAGTTCCCCCTGCTCTTTGGCGCGCGGCAGGAAATTCGCAAGCGCGAACAGGATTGGCATCGCAATGAGCCACGCGCTCCCATAGAAACTTCCTCCCTTTCTTTCCCAGATAAAAATGTTGGTATCCTGGTGCAGCATTCGCACGAGTAATGGAAGTCCCAGGTTCACCAACAACAAAACACCACCAAGCAGAAGGAGTCGCGGTGGAAGATTAATTCCCGTGAAATATTTTTTGACGCTCGCGAACCGGACAACCGCCAGGGCCGTGGCGCCGAAACAGAAAATGGCGGCCACATCCCCTTCGATCAGCAACGCCTGGCTGATCAATATGAAAGGCACAAAAACGAACAACGTTTCCAGACTGACCAACAGCGCGGAATCGTATCCAATCTGTCGGCGCGCCAGGAAAATCGCCGTGCCGACGAGAAGCAATTCATACACCTGGAAAGAACCGAAATTGAACAGGAGTTGCCCCAGTTCTGTGGCAAACATCCGCGGATCTATCGAAAGCCGATAAATGGCATAGAGAAGCAGGCCGGCACTGAAGATATAAAATGGATTCCTGCTGAAAAGCCATTTGAGTGTGTGGACGCCGGTTTCCGAGTGGATGTTTTCGTTTATTGGATCGGAACTCTGGGTTTGATTCATGTTTTACTCCTTATGGTTGGCTGTTTCTTTTCTTTTACTATCATTTACTATCACTGTAAACATAATAGTTGCTTTTGTGTTCTTTTTGATCTTTTGTATGTCACACTGAATCTTATGAGCACAAATGAAGTCACCAGCATCACTCCGAAACCACATTGGTTTTCCATCAAGGAAGCGGCCGAATATCTCGATGTCGGCGAACCGACGCTTTATCGCTGGATGCGCGACGGCAAGATCACCTATCGAAAAGTGGGGGATTCAACCCGTTTTTGGCAGGAAGATCTCGATGCCGTGATGGAAGTCTTTCATAGCGAGAAGGATGTGGAGAATGCGAAGAAGCTCTGTCCGCTCTGCCACAGTGGAGAATTGATCGAAGGGGTGCTGCGCAGCACCGGCCTTTGCTATTTCCAGCCGAAAAAGACGAAGTTCTGGACGCTGAAAGATAGCAACGTGGAAACCGAAGCCCGCATGTGCGATCGCTGCGGCGCGGTTCATTTGTTTGGGGATTTGAAGAAATTGGCTGCATTGAAGGAGGAACAGGCTGAACAGAAGGCTAAAGATTGAGCGGCAAGGCAAGCGATACACATACCTTTTACCGGTAAACGGTCACTCGGTGGAAACCGCACGCATACCTTTCCAAACGGCAGTTACCGGATCTATTCCCAGAGTTGCAGATCGGGTTTTTCCAGAACCTGACCGGTTGGACGGCGGACAATGGATTTTTTTGCGGGACAGTATCCTTGTCCCTTCGAGAAACCGAGATGTTTTTCCTAGCGGCACCCTCGGTCCGCGGGGCGAGCTTATGTTTCCCGGAAACAGCCCCCCCGCCCCGCGGGGCGGGGGGTGTTGTTACCGTTAGCAATACCCCTCGCCCCGTGGGGAATGAAAATATTTCGCGTAACAATACCCCTCTCCCCGTGGGTTGGGGGTATTGTTACCGTTAGCAGTACCCCTCTCCCACGGGGATGGGGGTGTTGCTAACGTTAGCAATACCTGAGGTTCCCCCGATTTAGCGGACACCGGGGGTGAGTGACTTTGTTAATGTTTAGTTTACTTGGTTTTCAAAGTCCACAGGTGACTTGTAACCGAGGGAGCTGTGGAGCCTCACGCGGTTGTAATAG
>JACDHS010000119.1 GCA_013820875.1 Verrucomicrobiota bacterium
GCCGCCTCGCGCGGGACTACGAAACTTTACCTCACTCCAGCGAAACCATAATCTATCTGACCATGATCCGACTCATGCTCAAACGTCTCGCCAACGCTAAAGGATGATTTTCCATACACGCTCTAAGGTTCCGGTGGTGTTGATGCGAGGCGCGTTTATGGCGGTTTCCAGGGAGGCGTCCAGGCCGACATAATTCAGGAGAACTTCGTAAATGCTACAGGGAATACGGGTGCCGCCCGCGCCACCAACTGCCATGACAGGTTTTCCACCACGAGTGATGGCCGCCGGGCACATGTTGTTGACGGCTTTCTTGCGCGGACCGGGAGAATTTGGATGGCCTGGCTTTGTTTCGAATCGCCACATGCCATGGCCGAGCACCATTCCGAACTCTTCAACGGAAACCCGTGCGCCATAAGTGCTGCCATGCGTGAACGTCAACGCAATCATGTTTCCGCTTCCGTCCACTGCACTGATGTTCATGGTGCCGTCATCCGTGCTCTCGGTGACATCAATGGAAGTGGCTTTTTGGTTTTTGATCGCTGCCCCAATTTCTTTGGAACGTTGCTTGAGTTGCCGACTGGAAAAAATTCGGTTCAGCGGCACCTTTACATGTTCGGGATCGCCGAAGTATGCGTTGCGATCCATCCAGGCGATGCGCAGGGCATCCACCTTGGCGTGCAGTCGTTCCATCGCCGACAGTTTTTCCCAATCAAGTTTTTTCAGGATGGCGATGGCTTCCAGGAAAGAAACTCCAGCGGCAGTCAACGGTGGCGTGTGAATTGTCATTCCGTTCCATTCAAGGGTGAGCGGTTTCACTTCGCGTGCGTGGTAAGCGGCAAGATCATCGAACGTGATCAAGCCTCCATTTTTCTGGAAAGCGTCAGCAATCGTCCGCGCAATGTCACCGCGATAAAACGATTCGGTAGAATTTCGCCCTGCCAGGGTGCGGAGCATTTTTGCGAGTGGCAGGTTTTGTTGATTTGTTGCAGAACCTTTCTGAATGGAATCGGGGCTGGCATCATTTTTGGAAGCATCCAGCGCTGCTTCACGGGCTGATTCTTTCGTCACTCGAACGCCGCCTTCGCAGAGTTCGATAGCTGGAGCAAGAACGTCGCTTAAGGGCCGTGTGCCATAACGTTTCAAAATCAGATCCATCCCGGCGAGCACTCCGGGAACGCCTGCGGCGAGCCAGCCCTGCACGTTGATTTTGCCTTTCACATTTCCTTTGTCGTCCAGCGGAAACATGTCATCACGAGCTGCGGCGGGAGCGGAGGAATTGAAATCGATCGCCGTGACGCGTCCATTCGCCAGGGCGATGATTGCATGACCGCCATAGCCTCCCACTCCACATTTGCCCGGCGACGTGATGCTGGAGGCAAAGGCAGTGGCGATAGCGGCATCAATTGCGTTTGCGCCATCGGCGAGAAATCTTTCGCCGATCTTCGCGGCAACTGGTTCACCTACGACAGCCCCTGATAAGGTGGAAGATCGTTCCTCACGGGCGAATGATAAATTCGGGAGAAGAGCGCCTGCCACGGCTGCTTTCGCTGTGAGAGAAAGCATGTCGCGACGCGTGATGATTGGATTCATGGATTCAAAGGATGAGCGTATGATGGTGGGATGAGGGGGCAATTGCAACGATGGGGCAAAGGGTCGAATGCATCGTGCGTAACCATTTCTGCAGCACCACGTCTTAAGGTGTGATGAAGATGCTCGTTGTTTCTATGAAAGCCCGAATGTCTGGGTTCACCTTGATCGAACTCCTCGTGGTCATCGCCATCATCGGTATTCTCGCCGGAATGCTTCTGCCATCGCTTGGTCGTGCCAAAGAAGCAGCGAGAAAAATCTCCTGTCTGAACAACCTCAAACAACTCGGACTGGCGACCAGTATGTATGTGGATGAAAACAACGGTTACTTGCCGCCGCGCTCGCACCCTAATCGTTGGCCGAACCGTTTGCTGCCATATTACAGGAGCGTTAAACTTCTTTACTGCCCAACCGATGGGGAGACGCTGGAAGCAAATAATGTCGATCTCGAATTACACCCGGCGGATGCTGCCCCGCGGAGTTATATCTATAACGGGTGGAACGACTACTATCTTCCTCTATTTGAAGGTGACCGCAAATGGCGGCAGTTGGCGGCAACCGGCGATGTCTCCATCCGCGAGAATAACATAAAGACCACCTCGGAGACTGTGGTTCTTGGCGAAAAGGATGCGACGTCAGGGCATTGGTATTTTGATTTCGAAACTTACGAAGACATCACACAACTCGATCAGAACCGCCACTTAACCGCTCGGAAAAAAGAAACCGACGGAGGGAATGGCGCGGGGGGAGGCGGTTCCAATTATAGTTTTGCCGACGGAAGCGCGCGGTTCCTGCGGTTTGGAAAATCATTTGACCCCATCAATCTCTGGGCGGTTTCTGAAGAATGGCGCAATGTGGCTGCGCTCACCGATTGATTTGGTGACCGGGCCTTTAGCATGAACGCGAGGATGCAATTTCTTCGAGTGCAGTTGCGCGCGCGTAACACGTCTGGGTTTGAGGGATACTCCCTATTGAAATGTATCAGGCGACAGGTTTCTGTTCTGTATGAGGGGTCAAGCCCGCCATGTCTCACAATCGCAGGAAGAAACCAACTCAAAGGAGCTATGAAAAGCACGCGCGAACCATTATCAAAGACCAGGAGTAAGAAGACCGAGGAAAAGACTTCCGGTGAAACACCGGGCAAGCCCCGTGCAATCACCAAGTTCAGCCGTAAAGACAAACAAGTTCCGGCAGACCGTGGGGCTTATGAAAAGCGTACGACCACGCAGGGAAGTGAATGAACGATCCGGAGCTTAAACCACGAATGAATTCGGCTCCTTTTTATTGTAAATATTAGTGTTCGTTCGTGGTTTCCTCCCAAATACATAAAATTTCCAACTTTCATCTTTGCGCTGGGGCGGATACAAAGCGGTTCATGGCAGCTAATCTAAAGATCGGTTTTCTTGGTGCAGGAAAAATGGCCACAGCTTTGGCCAAAGGTTTTGTGCATGCGAAACTCGCTGAACCGGGCGGTCTGCTCGCCAGCGATCCCATTCCCGCGGCACAATCTTATTTCACGGAAGAAACAGGCGCGCCCGCTGGCAGTTCCAATATTGATGTGGCGAAGTTCGCTAATATCCTGGTGCTCGCAGTGAAGCCGAATCAAGTGGCGGAAGTGCTGTCGGAGATTCGCCCTCATCTATCAGCGGACCACGTCCTTATTTCCATTGCGGCTGGTGTGCCAATTTCAAAAATGCAGAAGGAGTTGGGCGAGAATGCGAGGATCGTTCGCGTGATGCCGAATACACCGGCATTGATCGGCCTTTCCGCAAGTGCTTTTGCCTTGGGCAAATCGGCAACAAAAGAAGACGCAGAACTCACGCAGAATTTGTTTTCAGCGGTCGGCATTGCTTTCGAGCTGAAAGAGAACTTGCTCGATGCGGTGACCGGCTTAAGCGGCAGCGGTCCCGCTTATGTTTACATGATGATTGAAGCGCTGAGCGATGGCGGTGTTGCTGCCGGATTGCCGCGCGATGTTGCAACAAAACTTGCAGCACAAACTGTAATGGGCAGCGCGAAGATGGTGTTGGAAACAAAGCTGCATCCCGGAGTTTTGAAGGACATGGTGACGAGTCCCGGTGGAACAACCGTTGAAGGTGTGCATGAAATGGAAAAGGGCGGGGTGCGCGCTGCATTGATCAACGCGGTCCGGGCGGCGAGTGATAAATCGAGAAGGCTGGGCGAAGGGTAGGGGCGGGGGGAAGTTCAAAGTTTCAAGTTTAAGGTTCAAAGTTAAGGGCACCCGACAACGTTGAACCTTAAACTTTGAACCTTGAACTTTCCTCAGGCTTTCTTGATTTTTCGGGACTTCACAAAGCGCTTCAGTATCTCGGGATCGTCTTCGAAGAACTTCGCGAGATCCGAGAGAATTTCAACGGTGGCAGGACTGAGATGATGTTCGATTCCTTCGATGTCCAATTGCTGGGTTTCTTTATCAAGGCCGAACAAGGAGAAAAAGCGGCTTAAGGTTTCGTGTCGTTGTTGAATGCGAGTGGCGACCTCCCGACCTTTGTCGGTTAAAATCAAACCGCGATACTTTTCGTATTTCAGGTAACCCAGTTCTCCCAGCTTCTTGACCATGTTGGTGACCGAAGCTTGTTTGACTCGCAGCGAAGAGGCGATGTCCACAACGCGGGCATAACCTTTCTCCTCGATCAACTCATGGATTCGTTCGAGGTAATCCTCGGCACTTTGACTGGGTGCGGATAACATGCTGCGAAACTAAACCACATTCAATAAACCAATGGCAAGCATCGTGGCATCGGGTGATGGGGCGAATTCCACTTTCTTCATCCTGCTCCAATCCGGGTGGATAGGGAAAAGCGGATAGTATGTTCATCACGACAGTTGCGGAGCTTATATTGACATTGGAAGGACTGGTTCGACATTCCTCCAAAGTCTCACGAGACAACAGACAGGATGCGCTTTGCACCGCACAGGGGCGGTATTTGGAAATAATTCATTGCGCCTGCAACAACCGGTGTGGCTTTATTGCAAGTCCGGTTTTCGGGCTTTGAGCAAGACTGAGATGGAACGGCAAAGATGAAACGCGAACGGTTGCACAATTTTTACTCCGGCAAAGTGCAGGGAGTGGGTTTCCGCTATAGTGTGAAACAGGTTGCCGCGGGATTTGAAGTGACGGGCACAATCAAGAATTTAACCGACGGACGGGTGGAACTCGAGGCTGAAGGGACGAAGAACGAATTGGTGGAGTTTATGCAGGCGATTCGTGATTCTGACGTGGGCGGGATGATCCGCGGGGAACAAACCAGTTGGTCGGAAGCAAAAAATGACTTTCGCGGATTTGAAATAATCCGATAACGTAGCGGCGACCTTAGAAATGAAATACGCGATCATAGCTGATATTCACGGAAACTTAGAAGCCTTCCAGACAGTTCTGGATGATATTAAAGAGCAAAACTGCACTCATATCGCGTGTTTGGGCGACGTCGTGGGCTATGGTGCAAACCCCAAAGAATGTTTGGATGCCGTTCGTGCCATGAACATTCCTATTGTGAAGGGGAATCATGACGAAATGTGCTCGGTGGAAGATGAGATGGAGGGGTTCAATCCTGCCGCAGCTCAAGCCGTTCTCTGGACCCGCCAACAACTGACTGAAGACGACAAGAAATGGCTTCGTGAATTGCGTTACATGCGGTTGGTCGCGAATTTCACGATTGTCCACGCCACTCTCGATGTGCCGGAACGCTGGGGTTACGTGTTCGACAAACTTGCGGCTGCTGCCAGCTTCACCTATCAGAACACCTCCGTGTGTTTCTTCGGGCATACCCATGTGCCGGTGGCGTTCATTCGCGACAGCGTGGTTCGCGGCGGAACCTATTCGAAATTCAAAGTAGAACCGGGTCGCAAATATTTCGTCAACGTCGGCAGCATCGGGCAGCCTCGCGATGGCAATCCGAAAGCGGCTTATGTTGTTTATGATATGACCGACGGGACGATCGAGTTGCGCCGGTTGGATTATGATATTGCCGCTGCGCAGGCGAAGATTCGTGCTGCTGGTTTGCCCGAGCGTTTGGCGGAGCGACTTTCTCACGGCAAGTGAGCGGTACGTTTGTAAGAAGGCGCCTTGAAGATTCTGATCCTCAAACCCAGTTCCCTCGGAGATGTCATCCAGGCTCTCCCGGTGCTGCGATTGCTCAAGCTGCACTATCCCCGCAGTGAAATCTACTGGTGGATTGAAGCGAGCCTCGTTTCTCTCCTGAAGAGTGATCCCGATCTAACGGGCCTTTTCGCTTTTGAACGCAAACGCTGGTCTTCTCCTCTCAAGTGGAACGAATTATTCCGGAGCGTTCGTGAAATGCGCCGACATAAGTTTGATCTTGTAATTGATCTTCAAGGCCTTGCCCGGAGTGGCGCCTTCGCCTGGCTGGCCAATGGGAACACCCTCGTTGGCGTGGGCGATCCGCGGGAAGGCGCGCCGGGTTTCTACGATGTGAGTGTGCCACGGGCTTCTTACGGGACGCATGCTGTGGATTGGTATCTGTCGGTCTTGAAACAACTCAACATCCCGGTGGATCGTCCGTACGAATGGCTTCCGGTGAACGATTACGCCAAAGCTATCGTTGATCAGCAACGCGCCCGGCATGAGCGCTATATCCTGATCAATCCCGGCGCCCGTTGGATGAATAAGCGATGGCCCGCAGAACATTTTGCGGCACTGGTAAAGAATCTCGCGGCTGAATATCCCGATTTCGGGTTTGTCATCACTGGTGCAGGGAACGAATCCGCGGTGGCAGAGAGTATCGAAGCGGCGGCTCCAGAGCGTTGCATCAATGTAGCTGGCAGAACTTCACTGGTCGAAATGGTGGAGTGGATTCGTGGATGTTCCGTGATGGTCACGAATGATACCGGGCCCATGCATCTCGCTGCGGCTTTGGGCAAAACCGTGCTTGCGCTGTTTGGCCCCACGGAAGCAGCGCGGACGGGGCCATACGGACAGAGTCATAACGTGCTTCGCACCTCCATTCCATGCGCTCCATGCATGAAAAATCGCTGTTCCAACCCGAATTACCTCGAATGCCTGAGGTCTATCACACCGGAATTCGTGCAGGAACAGATCCGATTGCGGCTAAAGAATGCAGGCGCGGAAGCGGTTCACGCCGAATAAGAATGCGTTTTCTTTCGTCGATCCGATGTTCTTGTTGAACGTTCCGTTTTGTAGCTTGTCTCTCAAACGTGCGTCTTTACACTGCTCAAATGAAAAAATGGATGGCAATCCTGTTGCTTTCTATCGTTGCGACCTGTTCCGCGCGATCACAGGCCAGCAGCGTGAGTATTGATGTAAGCCTTGAGCACGACCAATTTCTTCCTGGTGAAGAGATCCGGGTTGTCGTGCGCGTGACCAACTTCTCCGGCCAGCCTCTTGAACTGGGCAAGGACAACAATTGGCTTTCATTTTCTGTCGAATCCCGTGAAAAACATATTCTGGAGAAGTATGGCAATCCCGAGGTGACCGGGGTATTCACGTTGGAATCTTCCATGACGGCGACGAAGCGCGCCAACATCACTCCGTTTTTCAATTTGCAAAAGCCGGGCCGCTATGAAGTGAGTGTGCGCGTGCGATTGCCCCAATGGAATCTGGAAGTGCCGAGTCGCCCGGTCACCTTTGACGTGGTTCGCGGCACCAAACTTCGGGAGATACAATTTGGTGTGCCCCCATTGGAAGAAGAACGAGACCTGGCTCCAGAAATTCGGAAATACATTTTGCAGCAGGCGGAGTATCGCAAGGAAATGAAACTTTATATCCGGCTGACGGATGCGTCCGAGGCAAATACGCTGAAACTGTTCCCGATTTCGAAAATGGCGTCGTTCAGTAAACCGGAGGCGCAGTTGGATAAATTCAGCAACCTGCATGTGTTGCATCGAAGCGGACAGAACTCATTTAGTTACTGCACCATGAATCCATTTGGACAGATTTTGACGCTGAACCGCTACGATTTTCTCGGCGACTCACGCCCCCGCCTTGGCTTTGATGAAGCTGGCAGGATTTCCGTTCGCGGGGGAAGCAAGGTTGTGACTGACAATGATGTGCCTCCACCCGAGCTTTGACCGATCCAATGGCCAATAATTTCCCCCCCCGACTTCTTCAACTTGTTTTCAGGCTAACGCTGATCTTCGGCTGTTTCGGGATCTCGAATTTAATCGCGGAAGAACCCACGATCATCCTGAAGCTCAAGAACGGTGATCGAATCACCGGCAGGCTGATATCCGAAAGCGCCAACGAGGTTCGCATCAGCACCAGTTGGGCAAAAGAACTTGTGATGCCCCTGGCTGACATCGATTCACGGGAAGTGATTCCACCGAAACCGGAAGTTGTGATAGTTCCCGAACCGCAAGTTGACCCGGCTCCTGTCGTAAAGCCAGTGACCGCAACGAAGGTGAAGCCAAAAATCGCGCAGAAAAAGTCATGGAGTGGCAAAATTGATATTGGCGCGGATCTCGGTTTCAGTGAGAAGAGTTGGCAGCTCTATTACGGTCGTGCGAAAGTAGTTTACGCCCCACAGACGCCCCCGGAGCAGCTCAGAAAGTTTTCTGAGCGCTTCAAAACCACGTTCGATTACCAGGCGACCTACGGTCAAACTGACAGTGTTCTTTCGGCGAATCGAATGGATGGCGCTTCGAAGACCGATTTCGATATCGGCAGAAAAGTATTCGTTTATAACCTGTTCGGCGGCGGTTACGATGAAATTAGACGGATCTCGCTTCAATATGAAGTCGGGCCTGGTTTGGGATACCACCTGATTACGAGAAGCAACCTGGTGGTGAATACAGAACTGGGTATGAATTACCAGGTGCAGCACCTTCAAAGAAATGGCGAGCCTGACGACATTAATAAACGTTTTTCACTGCGGTTAGCTCAAGACGCCACCTGGAGTGTTTCGCAAAAACTTACATTCGACGAAAAAATTGAGCTTTATCCCAGCATGGAGCAGTTAGGTGAATTTCGACTGCGCTTTGAATCCAACCTGCGTTATGCCCTCTGGCAGAATGGATCCGGCCAAAACATCTACCTGGCTTTGACATTGTTAAACATCTACGAAACGCAGCCAGCCCAGGGCGTGGATAAAAATGACCTGCAAATCCGTTCTTCCATCGGTATAAACTTCTAAGCTAATTTCGTGGGCTGTGATCAGCTTTTATTAGCGGTAAAAGAATTGTAAAATAAACGAAGCGAACCGAACGTCCTTTATCTATCGAAATGAACCGGTTTTTGCGCAGCGCCATGCTCCTTGCTTTCCTGTTGCTTTTTTGCGCCAGCGCATCGGCTTTCTTTTCCCGCAAACAAGTTGCGCCCAAAAGCCCGTCGTTTGATTCTGATATCAAACCGTTGCTGAGCCAATATTGCTACGACTGTCACAGTGACGCGAAGCGAAGAGCCGATCTGTCCCTTGAACGATATGCGAATGAAGCGATCGCAATGCAAGAGCGGGACGTTTGGGAAAAGGTTTTGCTGAACATCCGTTCCGGTGAGATGCCGCCTAAAAACAAGCCGCAGCCTTCATTGGCGGAGCGTGAAAAGGTGATGCACTGGATCGAAACGAAAATTCTCCAGGCCGATTGTTCCAAACCGGATCCCGGTCGGGTCACCGTTCGGCGGCTGAACCGCAATGAATACAATAACACCATTCGCGACCTGGTAGGCGTGAACTTCCAGCCAGCCGATGATTTTCCGAATGATGATTCTGGCTACGGTTTTGATAATATTGGCGACGTGCTTTCGTTGCCCCCGGTTCTTTTTGAACGCTACATGGCAGCCGCCGAGAAGATCCTGGATGCGGCGATTGTCACGGATCCGAACTCTGAAGGTCCTTCACAGAAATTATTGGCGTCAAAGATGCGCACAACTGGCCCGGGTAATCCGGTTCGTTCCGGCGCTCACAGACTAACGATAGAAGGAGAGGTGTTTGCCCCATTCAAACTTTCATTGGATGGAAATTATATCGTGCGCGCCCTGGCCTGGGCAGAGCAGTGCGGCGATGAATTGGCAAAGATGGAGCTGAAGATTGATGGTGAAAGCCTCAAAATCTTTGATGTAGCTGCGGTGGAGAAACGACCAGAGACATACGAGCACCGGGTCTATCTTACTGCAGGCGAGAAACAGATCAGCCTCGGATATATCAATAATTACCGTGACGAAAAGTTTCCCAAGGAAGGATGCGACCGAAATCTTATTGTAAACTGGCTGGAGATTCTTGGTCCGAGCGCGCCGTCGGTTTATCCTGAAACCCACACCCGGATATTCGACACGGAGATTACCGCTAAAACGAATCAGCCAGCTTACGCCCGTGAAATCGTTGGTAAATTCGCAAGTCGAGCGTTTCGCCGACCGTTGCGCAGTGGTGAACTGGAGCGCCTGATGCAATTCTTCGACATGGCGCAAGCGGATGGCGAGAACTTCGAGAGCAGCGTGAAACTGGTGCTGCAAGCGATCCTGGTTTCACCACACTTTCTTTTTCGGGGCGAGGTCCAACCCAATCCTGACAATCCAAATGTAGCCCACCTGATTGATGAGTTTGCCCTGGCTTCGCGTCTCTCCTATTTCTTGTGGAGCAGCATGCCCGATGGTGAGCTTTTCGCCCTGGCGGAGAAGAAGAAATTGCGCCGGAATATAAACGCGCAGATCAAACGCATGTTGCGCGATCCCAAATCCGAGGCGTTCGTGCAGAACTTTGTGGGGCAATGGTTGCAGATACGGAATTTGGATTTTGTTCAACCTGATGCAAAAGAATTTCCTGATTTTGACGAAGAGTTGCGGTTGGCGATGCGGAAGGAAACCGAACTTCTCTTTGAGCACATCCTTCGGCAAGACAGATCTGTGGTGGAATTGCTGGACGCCAACTACAGCTTTATCAATGAACGGTTGGCGCGGCATTACGGGATTAGCGGTTTGCAGGGCGACACGTTTCAGAAAGTTGCGTTTGCCGACAATGCCCGCGGCGGAATTCTCACCCATGCCAGCGTTTTAACGCTCACATCCAATCCAACACGCACATCGCCCGTTAAACGTGGCAAATACGTTTTGGAAAATATTCTTGGCACCCCGCCACCGCCGCCACCCCCAGATGTTCCTGAATTGAAGGAAGATGAAAAAGAAGCCGCGACCGGCACTTTGCGGGAGCGCATGGAACAGCATCGTGAGGATCCCAACTGTTCCTCGTGCCATGCTCGCATGGATCCGATCGGCTTCGGACTTGAAAATTTCGATGGCATCGGCGCATGGCGCAATAAAGAGGGAGAATTTTCAATTGATTCCTCAGGCGAGTTAGTGACCGGTGAAAGCTTCAATGGAGCGGCCGAACTGAAAGCTATTTTGGTCGAGCACAAGAAAGATGAGTTTGCCCGTTGTTTAAGCGAAAAGATGCTGACCTATGCGCTCGGGCGCGGTTTGGAGTTTTACGACAAATGCGCGGTGGACGACATCACGAAGAAATTGCGCCGATCGGATTACCGGTTTTCCGCGCTGATCCGATCCATCGTTGATAGCGCTCCATTCCAAAAACGACGCGGGGAAAAAACTTCCGACTAATCTCCTGGAAATCGAATCCCGTTTGCTCTGGCTTTCGAAACGAGTTTCTCCACTTTTTGAACGTAGCCGTGGATGTCGCATTTGCGTTCCAGCCCGGCGGCATTCATGTAGCGCACCTTGCCGAAGATGGGACGCTCTTTCCAGGGACGATCATGCAACCCAAATATCCACGCGACATTGGCATAGCCATTCGGATCACGTCCATCGAGGAAATAGCGGTTGTTGAGTTCGAGTGCTATTTGAAATCCCTCTTCTGGCGTTCGAGTCCATTCCAGAATCTTTTTACCCCAATACATCCGCATGGCGTTGTGCATGTAGCCGGTATATTTCATTTCCAGCATGGAAGCGTTCCAATAGGGATCATGGGTCTTTGCTGAATCCAGTTCCTCGCGCGAATAAAAGGAAGTCCGTTTGTCACCCCGATGATCGTCCAATGTTTGGCGTGCCCATCTTGGCAGGCTGACATATTGATCATAGTTGGGAGTAAACTCAGTGAAGTTCTGGGCCAACTCGCGCCGGACAATCAATTCTTCCAGGAAGGATTTCTTGCTCTCTGCATGGCTGGCGCACTCCCTGGCGGCTAGGGCGATCTGCAGCGGCGAAATTTGTCCGAAATGCAGATGCATGCTGATATGCGAAACATGATTTGTTTGCGGTTGATTCCGCGTTTTCGCATAGGGACCGAAATCACGCTGAAGAAATTGTCGGAGCTTTTTCCTGGCTTGGAATGTCCCGCCCGGAAAAAAACAGGATACAGCAGGGACTGTGCGATCCAGTTTCATTGTGCCAAGAAGCGTATCAATGTTGCCGAGATCGACGCTTGTGCCGTGTAGATCAAGAGATGTTCGCTTTAGTCGGACAGGGGAGAGGTTAATCAGGTAATTTTTCAACAATCGATGAATCTTGGGGCGGATGGTTCTAGCAGCGAATTCTGCTTTATCAGTTACTTCTTCCACCGGAACGACTACATCTGCTTCGACCTGAACAACGTGACAGTCAGCTTGATTCGCGAGGGCTGCCCGCCAAATCTTTTGGTGACGCAAATAACCGCGATCACAAACCACCAGCGCAGCATCCTTCGATAATTGCAGTGGCACTTTCGCAGGATGGCCACGTTGCAACATGAACTTTATACCCCGCTGTTCCAGTGTTTGTTGCGTTTCACGCAATCCTTCCAGCATGAATCGGTAATGGCGAACATTCGCTTCCGGATAGTCGTCCATCAATGCAAAGCAGACGAGCAGGGGGAGGTCGCGTTGGTTTGCCTGTTGGATGGCGAACTCCAACGCATGATTGAATTCCGCCCGTTGAGATTGTTGCATCCAATACAGGACATATTTGCCGTTGCGATCAGACTTTTGATTAAGCGGTTTGATCCGACTGTCCTGAACAATTACCGAACCCATAGGAAGACATTAACTGCCAGCGTTCAAAAAAGAACAACTGAAAAGCGCTTGCACGCGGCGACTCCTGGCGTAAGAGAAAAGCATGTTGATGTTGCGCGAGAAGATCCCAGCCGATTGGCTGCCCAAAGTCCTGAACAATATTCCCGCCGTATTGGTGGACCACGCGCACCTTGAAAGAAAGGCAGCCACCACTGCGATGAACCTGGAGAAATACCACTCGCTCTTTCCAAGGGTTCGCGAATTAAACGCCATTGCCATTGAAGAATTGCAGCATTTTGAACTCTTGCTCACGCTTCTGGAAAAACGCGGCATCCCGTTTGGCCAACCTCATCCCAGTCCGTGGATTGCTGGTCTGATGCGTTCCATCCGTGGTGGCGCGCGTTACCAGGTGATCGATCATCTGATCTGTTGCGCGCTGATTGAAGGGCGGAGTTGCGAGAAATTCCAGGTGCTTGCCAGGGAATTACAATCCATCGATCCCGAGTTGGCAGAGTTCTACGCCAGCCTGGTTGAATCGGAGGGAAATCATTACGCCACCTACCTGATCATGGCGCGGGAGATTGATCTCCCTGAGACGGAGCGACGGCTGGATTTTTATTTGGATTTGGATGCTGAATTGATGCGCAAACCAAATCCGCTGCTCATGTTGCATTGAGCGGGTCAGGCCAGTCGTTAGCCATTATTCGGCGGCAGGTTGCCGCCGAAAACGGAATGGTTGCCGCCCATTCGTACAGGCCCTTACGGCTCCGATCCACCGCCACCCTCCTCATCCACTCGTTTTGCGCGATAGAAGTTGCGGATGACGTTTGTAGCATTCAGATCCGTGAATTCCAGAGTGCCGTTTGTGCTCACCACATTCGTGATTTCGAGCCAGTCCACCAGGTTGCTTGAGGTCTCGATCGCATAAGTGGCCGGTTCACCACTGAGAAGCAATTGTATGCTGCCGTCTGACAGCAGGCTAATCCCATCGAAAATGATGAAGTCCGGCATATTAACCGTCAGGACAGCCTCGTCACTAAACACAGTGCTGATGCCATCCGACACCGCCACTGAATATTCTCCGGCGTGCTGGATTAAAGCACTCGACCGGGTGTAACTCGTGGTTGTCGCATCGGTAATAGGGCTGCCGTTAAAACGCCATTGGTAAGTGAGGGATCCACTGCCGGTTGCACTAACGGTGAAGGTCACGTTTTGCCCCTCCGTGATGGTCTGACTTTCCGGTTGTTGTGTAATCAATGGCGGAGCTGGATTCACCGTAAAAAAGGCGTTTGCACTGGTAGCTGAGCCGAGCAGATTCGTGATGACCACCGAATAGTTCCCGCCATCAGACAGCAGCACGGGCTCAATTGTGTAAGTGCTCATCGTGGCAGCGGGGATCGGATCACCGTTGAATCTCCACTGATAATTCAATGGTCCGGTGCCGGTGCTGGTCACGTTGAATGTGACGGAATTTCCCTCGAACACAGTTTCGTCCTGGGGATGCGCGGTAATTAACGGAGGCGTATTAACCGTCAGGCTGGCATTCGCGCTGGTGACCGTTCCCGCGATATTTGTCACCACCACCGAATAGTTTCCGGCATGGCTCGGCTGAACGTTTAGCCGGGTATAACTGCTTTGGCTGGCTCCAGAAATATTGGTTCCATTGAAGCGCCACTGATAAATCAGGTTGGTGGTGCCGGTCGCGCTCACGTTGAATGTGGCATTGCCACCCTGAGCCACTGTAACCGGTTGCGGTTGACCGGTAATCGTTGGAGGCAGCGCTTCGGTTGTTACCTCCACGCGCACATTATCCACCAGGCCGAAGCTTTGAGCGCCGTTGGACGACAGGGAGGCGAACATATCCCAATACCCGATGAAGAAATTGTTGCCGCCGTAGGTCGCATTATTCACCGTGGCAATTTTTAGACCGTCAATAAACCATTCGACTGTGCTGCCGGTTTTTGTGATCAGGACATTCCGCCACTTCAACCCGACGCACCCGGCACTCAATCCCCCGGTTTGTTGTTGGGCAGCGGGAGCGGTTTGTCCTGCCGGGAAGGTGGCCGCATAATAGCTATGGGCATTATCGCGAGAATTGGAGGCAGTTCCTGCTGCGTAAACACCGGAAGCAGCCGCCTGTTGAGAAATTCCGGCGTAAGCACCAAAATCCACAGCTGTGCCACCTTCGCCGTCCACAGCGAACCAGATCCCATCGGCGTTCGACGGGACGGGTGCGTTGGTCCATTGCACCCGATTTCCTGCCGTCCCCACTCCCGCAGTTAAATGTTCGGTAGAGCCTGGCCCTCCATCGGGAAATGGGCCATTGGCATTGATCCACATATCAAACCGCAATTTGTAATCACCCGTGAAACTTTGGCCGGAGGGCGAGATATTGATGGCTGCTGATGCGCCGCTCGTCATGTTCGCTTCAAACTTCACACCGCGCCGAGTGCCCCCCGTGGAGTTCGGTGCAGAAGGGATGCCGTCCAGCGAATAATCATAGTTGAACGTCACACGATTGTTAGACGTCGGAGTGCTGCGGTTGACCGTCCAATTAGCAGCCGTATTCGAATCAAACGTATCGGAGTAAACCGTCGTCGTAACTGTGGGAATATTCACCGTCAACGTCGCTGGCTGGCTGGTGGTCTGCCCGATGGAATTGGTCACCGTCACTGTATATTCACCCGCATGATTAGTCTGGATGTTTAATCGCGTGTAGCTGCTCTGAGTGGCGCCGGAAATGTTCGCGTTGTTGAATTTCCATTGATACCCGAGAGTAGGCGTTCCAGATGCAGTCACGGTAAAGGTAGCGTTGGCGCCTTTTGAAAGGGTCTGGCTTTGCGGTTGGGTGAGAATCCCCGGCCATCCCGGCGGCAGTGATGTATTCAGGAAGGTGAGCGCATCGTACATGTAAGCGTTACGAGTCGCGGCGCTGGTAATTGTCTCAAACGGAAAACCAAGGAACACAACCCGACCGCCACCGGAAGAACCATTGTATTGAATCGCCGCCGCGCCACCGATCCCGCCACTGTAATTGATTGCCGCCGTCGAACTGGCAGGCGTCAGCCTGTCAGGATTCTGAACCCAATAAGTTCCTTTAGTGCCATCATCGAATGTGCCACTCGGGTTTCCGGCAAAAATCGATCCGCTGACTGCCACAAAGGAACGGGTTTGTGAATTCGTGTGCGAATCGCTTGCCAGCGTGGCCCTGAGTTGATTCTGCAGAAATAGTTTATTCGCGCTGGAAGCGGACGCTTTACCCAATTCATTGGCAATTTCTGAACCGGAAATAAATAAGCTGCCGTTACCAGCCAGGAATGTGCTGATGCGACTCTGCAAGGTGGAGTCCAGTGTGCCCGTCAATTGTTGTCCGCCCATCCAGACAACAATGTTGTAGCTGCCGAGATTCACCTGATTGTTGGCGACAGCCTGGCGGTTGCAGGAATCGAACGGCATACCATAGACATCGATGGCTTTGCCGTGCTGAACCACATAATCAAAAGAATTGTTGGATCGGGGGGTGACACGTTGAAATGTTCCAGTTGGACCCGGCGGCTTCCATCCACGGACTGTCGGGCTCTGGCGCAGATTCTGGGTGCGTTCAAACCGGTTAAATCCATTCACAACCAGGATACGTGCATCGCTCGAGTTCGAAGAGCGACGGCACCCAACCGTTTCGGTAGGGAGCGATTCTCCACCAGCGTTTACCGCCGCAACACGGTAATAGAAATCGGTATCAACCGCGACATCGGTGAGGGTGACTGAAGTGGTGCTCGATCCTGAGACAGATACCGGATTGCCAAAACCATAACCGTCCGCCGAACGATAAACGACATAACCCGTCGGGGCACTGCTGCCGCCACTACTCACCGGGAGGTTCCACGAAATCGCTACTCCGGATGAGTTGGCGATAGCGCGGACATTGGTGGGCGGTTCGGGGATAAAGTTCAACGGAAGGCTGTCATACTTGTTCATGTATTTGATCACAGCATGATAAGAAGCCCGAGCCACTGCGCTGCGCGCTTTGGGATCCTTCATCAGCTTGGTATCGTTGTCACTGTCGTGAAACGCCACCTCGATAATGGTGCCATCAAACTCGCCGCTGATGTTGCCATTGCTGATTTCAGCATACCCACCGGAGTAAGTGGTGCTGCTGCCCCGGTTGTGCCATGCCACTTCCAGCGGCGGAACACCGAGGGCGAGGAGGTCGCTTTGCACTTCGTCCCCGCAAATCCTGGCAAAGTCTGCCTGGTTTGGTGTGGGATTACCGCCATTGATCAGCCCCATGGCTCCTCGTCCGCCGCCGGCGTTGGAGTGGAAATTAACATAGATGCGCTTATACATGTTGCCGCTGGCTTCCCGGTTCATTTCACGCGCCATGCGTGGCGGCGCATACCAACTGTCAGATTCATCGTGGGAACCAGCATCCCAGATACTCGAAGGCATGCCCACGCCCATGCTGGTTTGAACCCAATAACGCGAATTCTCTTCTTCCCTCGGATACGTTGATACGCCACCTCCACGATCAATGGAACCCATGCCGTTACCAAATCGAATCGCGTCAGCAATAATGACGCTTCCGGTGGCTGAACCGCGAAGATTACTGATAATCACAGATCCATTTGCCGCACTCGCCCCGTTGTTAAGGTAATAGGTGCCCAGGTAAACCCAGCCATTGCCGACCATGTGATGAGGTATGCGAACGGTGGATTGTCCCCCCGTATGATTGATCCGGTAAAGCTGATCGCCACGGTCCGAACCATGTCGCACCCAGGTGTAAACTGGATAAAAGCCTGCCACCGGGATATTAGGGGTATAGGTAGCTGTGGCAGTTTCGCTATTGCCCAATGATGCCCAACGGTATGGAACCTGCCCGGTCTGACCATAATAATAACTGGTTGCAGTGCTGTTGTTCCAGGTGCCGCCAAATGTCACTCCAGCGCTGACATTATCCAGAACGACTTCGTTTGTCTGATAATCAATCGGCCGCATCGCGACCACAGTTGCCCCAGCGTTGAAGCAGTAAGTCGCAAACATATTCATCTGGTCGAGATTGCCGGAGTCTTCGTTCATCTCGAAACCGACCCCGCGTTGCAAGCGCCAGCGGTTAGGCAGATGGGTGCTGCGATCTTCCCACGTCCAGCCGTGTCCGCCGGTGGTGTAAACAATTCGACCGGATAACGCTCCCGCCGGTTGTCCGCCAGCAGGCGCGATGGGCCCGGCAACGATAGAAAGTGTTTGCGACTCGTCCTGAGAACTTTCCGCAATCCCCGTCATATCTTCACTGAAATCAGGAGCCTGCGGCGGCAGGTCGGCGACAACATCTCCTTCAGAAGCCTCGTGCTCTCCGAGGCAACCGCCTTCTGCATGCACATGGGGTTCCGCGGCAATCACCGGATTGTTAAGAAAAAATGTTGAAACAAGGAATAGCAGAAATGCTTTGAAGACCGTTGGTTGTCGGAGCATACAGAGACAGAATCCCAGCTTTTTCGTTGAATTACAAGCTTCCTGACAGGAGTGATGCAGGTAAAATGTAAAACTTCGCCGTGCTTCTACCTTTGCGTTAAATTTTAACATCATCAAAGAAGCCTGCCTCCTGCCGGGAACGGCTCCTCGCGTCATTCGCCTCCGTCTCGCATTGGCCAGGAAGTTAAGGGCCAAACAGGGTCTGGAATGTTAACGAACGCTATTCCTGCAAGTTTATAGTACAAGTCACCAGAAAACTCAGATCCCACCTTGGTCTCAGGGCGACCCATTCATCTCGAACACCTCGTCCTGAGACCTTCTGAACCGTTTTTTCATCTCGAATACCTCGTCCTGAGAGCTTCTGATCCGTTTTTTGGTCTCCAATACCCAGCGACCTCCTGTGTCAGCGGCGAAATTTAGTTTCGATTTGGGAACCAATTGGCGAATGTCGTTTTTGCCGTCTTCTATAACGGTTGCCAAAAGTAATTTCCGGATAGGTCCTGAATCGAGTTATTCTAAAGGAGTAGGAATAAACGATATCGCACAGCTTCGGTGCATCTGGCCGGAGGCCCAAAGGGCCGGCAATCCCTC
>JACDHS010000120.1 GCA_013820875.1 Verrucomicrobiota bacterium
TGGCTTGACTTTCCCTCGTAACAATTCAAGGTTCAGTCAAATGGTTTTTGCCCCAGACGCCCACCTAAGGCAATCAGATAGTCCCGCCCGAAAACCCGGTCTAATATCATGTTATCAGGGCAAATCTGCCTGTGAATCATATGGTTCGGCGTAACCCGTCACCACCTATGAAAACACCAGACATCTCAGAGACACCGCTCGTTCGCAGATACGGCGTGCGGGGTGCCAAGCTGTTCGCGCGCCTTTGGTTTCCACTACTGTACGTTTTTCTCATCGCCCTTACCACAGGCTTCTTTGTGGTCGGCCCGGAGTTCGCGACTGGATCGCGTCGGATCTTCGTTGGTCTCCTGGCTGGAGGACTCATTGTTTTCGCCTCGTCGCTCTTGACCCGGATGCGATTGGAGTTTTTGGCGGCCATCGAGCGGCTGGAGGCGCGAGGAAAGGCAGCATGAGAGACTTCACATCGCCGAACCAACCGGCTGCAGGCAAGGCCGGGATCGCGCGTCGGTTGACAATTAAACATCATTGCCCCGGCCTGCCTGAGCCGGGACGTTCGGCGCATACATGACCCGTGCCCGAATTGATCGAGGCACTACACGCGATTATCAACGAATTTTCGCGGACACAGAATACAAAGATCGCTAGAGGGACGCTATATTAGTCGCTAGAGCACCTGCATGCAGACTCCACAATTCAAACCCAGCGAGAAGTTTATTCACGCCTTAAGGTGCCCCTGCTTGATGGCAACACTACAAAACTCAACTGTACCTGGATTAGCCACGCACCACTTCAAGAACTCGGGCAAGGCTCTGAGCTTCACTGTTTTCCTCCGAGGAAAAAGCAACGATCAAATTTCCAAGTGGCAACAGCAAATTGTTGAAAGGCTGTTTGAAAAGAGCGAGTTGCCAACAGCCATTCAGCAAGGAATGAACGAATATGAAATGCAAGTGCTTGAAGACGGATTTGACGGAGATGAAGAAGAGGCAGTTTGGAACGAAATCAAAAAGAATGGGGTGCTTCCTTATGTGATATTACTGGCCCTGGTAGTTGATGAGCTTGAACGGGAAGTGATCCTGTCACTTGCCTCTGATTTGGATGGGAACATCGAGGAGCATGGGATTGCCATTTCCCTAAGGAGAGGTCGTTGGAGATTCCATCACTCAGATTATCTAGCTCAGTATTGCGGAAGAGTTGACGCGGAAGAGAAAGAAAAACTTTGGAAACAGCGGCAGGAAATTATTGGCACACCCGAGTGGGAGCCAAGCCCCAAGACGATGTATGGCACCTGGGTTTTCGATGACACCGAGGCCAAAAGGCTGTTTGCTGAGCTGAAGTTGCCCAAGTCGGAAATTCGAAGGAACCTGAAAGATGGAAAAGAATTTCGGTTAGAGCTTTCTTCTGGGCGGCTTGTATGGGTCAACTCAGCCCTTCCAGGGGAGTTTGAGCTCCTAGGTTTTGAGAAACTGGGAGATATAGTTAAGATAAAGTTCCAAAATATACCTCCGAACCGACCGGCGAAGGGACAAATGGAGTTTAAATATTATAACGGCCGTTTGGTCGCTCTCAATGCTGGGCTTGTTTTCAGAAAGATTTGACGTAGCGGGGAGGCCTAGTGTTTACGGATGGCTTGGAACACCAAGTGACCTCGCCGAACAAGCCACATGCACTGAACCCCGCGATAGCGCTGTGGTTTCAATTTGAGTATCACTGGCGCGGGGTCAGTGATGCGGGACGTTCGACAGCATTGCACGTACAATGAAAGCCGCAGCATTGATTCTCGTGGTTGTAATGACAGCTTGCAGCACCAGTTCGCAGCGCTCGACAGGTTCAAGCTCGGTTTTGCCAGCCGAGTATTGGCATAGTCCGCCGTCTGTCGCAGTTCTTCAGCACAGCCTTCGGGTCGGTATGTCAGGAGACGAGTTCGCGAGGCTCGTCGGCATCGCTGAACCAGCGTATATTAGCGGCAATGCATCTCACCTGTTTTTGGCCGATGGCGTTCTGAGCACAGGCCACGATTCAACCGGCAGCTTAGTTTGAAAAGGGGTCAATCCTCACTTTTTACACTAACCCAAGTTGCGTTTGGTTGTCATTGGATTGCTGCGCATCATACAGACGATTGGAGACGTGCGTCCAGCTTCCCATGTGGAGATGTTCGGCAATCCATTTTAAGGTGACGCTGGTTTCGGTTCGCAACCGACGGGCCATTCGAATCTTTCCAGAATCGCCCTTGGCACGGTGCAACAAATCTTCCACCCTCCAACCCACCGCCTTTAACTCTTCCTCCAAAATACGCCGCGCTTTCTCTTCGGTTGTTTCCCGGCGCGTATCGGCGTGATGGTTGTTTTTTTCGCTGCCTCCAACACTCCAACACTCCAACACTCCGTAACCCAAGCAGAGATTGCGTGTGCGACGCAGGAGAGCTTCACCGGAGTTAAACGGCGTTTTGTTGAACTGCTTCCTTTGCCGTCAAAGGTTTGGGCATCGGAGCCGGCCTGAGATGAGCCAGGATTTTGGCCAGGTTCACTCCAACGACGACCAATCCCACTAGCATCAAGCCGGAACTTGCGCGAACAACCGTTGAGTTGGAGAGGAGAATGCCGACGCAGTTTCCCAGGAATCCCACCAGCAACATCCAGAAACTGAGCTTCTGTAGTCCGGTTGAATACATTTCCGCCACAGAAGGAACTTTTCTGCGGCCGACATCAGGACTGTAACGCTTCAACCAGACCAAAAACGGAACAATTTTGTGGAGCATCCCGAGAATCGCAAAGGTCAGCACTCCCGCCAGGGCAATGAAACCATAGAGATTTTCCAGTTGCCCGGTAAACACATTCAGCGTCAATCCCGGCCATGAAAGCACGAGCGACAGCATTGCCACCGGTATCAATAATGACATGCCGCTGAGAAAAAATCGCACTCCCCAATCCATCGCCTTGCGTTTCCTGGCCCGCACAATAGCGATCAGTTCGATCCCATAGAGGACAATACCGATCACGCTGACCACCGCAAAAACTTCTTTCCACCATGCTTCAACCAGGATGCCCACAAAAGCGCCGAGCAGACCTATATTAAGGAGCAACAACGAACCTTTGGCGCGACGTTGGCTTTGGATTTCGCTCAACGTGAACATTGGAATCAGTTTGTAGGAAACTCCCAATGTGACCTGCAGAAAGAAGCCAACCACGCCAAGATGGGCATGGGCATGCATCTGGGCGATATGCCCAAACGGACTGAAGTCCCAGAGCTTTGCGCAGGCCACGTACAGCCCGGCCAGAACAGCGCAGGACAGCCAGAAGAGTGAAGCAGTAATCGCGTAAGCAATTACATTCCATCGCGGAACCTTTCTTAACGTGCGCGCGATGTTGTAAACAAACATACCGATCCCAACGGCGAGTAGTGAACCGAAGTAACCGGATCCCTTCATATTCCAGACCCAGAACGTCCAGACGATGCCGATAAAGCCAACCAGGTGAATCCAAAACGCCCGGCGCGCTATTTTCTCGCTATGCAATTGGGTTTCCAACGCAACTGGAACGAGTTGATACATCGCCCCCATGACGACAGAAGCCAGCCAGCCAAAAATGAAGAGGTGGGTGATGCCGATGACGTATTGATTGTAATGGTAGGCCGAAAGAATTTCGGGTTTCCAAAAGATGAACAGGAACGTTGCCGTTAACGAGAGTATCCCAGTCACGATGTACTGCAATGGAACCCTCACGGCGATGGCATTATTGGTTGTGGCACTCATGCATTTTGCAGCTCGAATTAGTATTCAGAGGTTATCCGCCGGATGCGTTGATGCAGGTCAACAGGAGTGCAAGAAGGCGGTTTTCGAACATCCGGATCTGGCGCGATACGGAAAACGAGCTACACTGTCTTTGATTCCAGGAATTTATGTTTATGGCCAACACAGAATCAAAAACTCCCGGTCCCGGAAAACTTCCGCCGCGTTATGTGCAATTTCAAAAGCGTTATCCTGAACTCTTCAAAGCATTCGATGCGCTTGGCGCCGCGACGGCGGAAGCGGGGCCGCTCGATGGAAAAACGCGCGCTTTGGCGAAGCTCGGCATCGCCATTGGCGGCCAAATGGAAGGAGCCGTTCACAGTCACACCCGCCGGGCCGTGGAAGCGGGTTGTTCTCCAGAAGAAATCCGTCACGTTGTGCTGCTCGCCACGACGACGCTCGGCTTCCCGAGCATGATCAAGTGCTTGTCGTGGGTGGATGACGTGCTGACTGCCCCGGGGAAACCGTGACAGAGGTTTTCAACAGCGGTCAGCGCGGCACATGGATGAATGGTTACATCGTTGCATGGTAACGGCATGCCCCCACCATGTAACCATCCAACGATTCAACAAGACACCGCCTCATTCGTTTGTGTCAATCCACCCCCTGCTTTGGTTGCGGCTCGCCGCGCTGTGCCTCTGTGATGAATTCCGGTGAGAAATGCGTGTTACCCAAGATCAGCGGTTCAACTGCGTTTTTTACCTCACCTCCAATGCCTGCACCAAAGGGCAAAACTCTCCAAACTTTGATGTGAATCAAAGTCCCGCGGACCGACACCCTCTAAGCTACAACCGCATGAACAAGAATCTACTCCGGCTGGATGTGCGCTCCGATATCCGCAATGGGCAGGAACCGTTTTCAAGAATCATGCAGGCCGTAGCTGCGCTGAAGGAAAATGAAGAACTCTTGTTGATCGCACCTTTTGAGCCGGTTCCATTGTTCGGAGTTCTCGCCACACGGGGCTTCGCGCATGAATCCAAAGAGCTTTCGGACGGCGATTGGGAAGTGCGTTTCCATCGGGGACAAGGTCCTGCAATTGCACCAGCAACCAAAGTGCGCAGTTGCGGGAAAGCTGAAGTTAAGGACGTGGATGCACGGGGTCTGGAACCTCCGCAACCCCTGGTTGCAATACTTGAGGCAGTCAGCGCATTGCCGCCTGGCGCAGAAATCAAGGCACATACAGATCGCCGTCCGTTGCACTTGTACCAGCAACTGATCGATCGCGGTTACTCAGGGCAAACCGATGAATTGAGCGATGGAAGTTTCTTAACCCATATACGTCCGTTGCGCAGGAGTTTATGAGCGAATCAACACTCGTAAGTGAGGCAGATGTTCTCGATGCGTTGCGAGAAGTGATAGACCCCGAGCTGGACTGCAACCTGGTGGATCTTGGCCTCATTTATGGTGTGCGAGTGGAACCCGGTAACATTAATGTCGAAATGACGTTGACCACGCCCGGCTGTCCGATGCACGAGTCCCTGCTGGCTGGTGTCAAAACTGCCATTTCGAACCTGCCCGGCGTAAAGAATGTAAACGTGGATCTCGTTTGGGATCCGCCCTGGAACCCTGAGATGCTGAGTCCGGAAGGCCGCGCGCAGTTAGGTATGTTCGAATTTTAAGAGTCTGTGTGTGGAACAGGCAACTTGCCCGTTCCGGCGGACCTGCCGCCAAAGCGGCAAAACAACTCTACAGTTCTGTTTTTCCAGCCCGCTGAATTGCGCGCTCGAAGATGTCACCGCCTGGAGTATTCCCGGACGCGTTAGAAACCGACGGCAAGTTGCCGCCGATAACGGCCAGGTTGGCCGTTCCACCCATTCCAACTGCATGGTTACGGCTAAAGAAACTGAAGCTCCCAAAACCAGGGTTAGGCCACTTTGGTTCGGCGCACTTTCTTTTTAGGCGCGCCGCTTTTCTTTTTATTCTTTGCCACCTGGTGGTGTGGCGCTCTTTCTCTCTTGTTCAATAAAGGAAATCGCAGGCGATAAACTCCTGCTTCAAGCTTCGTTTGCAGGTTTGGGACAACGCTGTGGAAGACTCGCAGCATCCCTCCATTGTCAGCCATCACTGTTGCGGTGAACCGCGCAATGCCGTTTTCACGGCCAATCTCGATCAGTTGTTCCAACAAATTGGTGCCGATGCCGCGTCCCTGGTAATCATCATGCACCGTAATCGCCACTTCCGCTTCGTTGCTGGCCGCATTGCGGAAATAGCGGCCGACACAAATCATTCTTTTGCGGCCTTCGTGCGGAATCAAACCGACTAGCGCCATGTCATCACGATAATCGAGAGTTACAAATTTTTGCACCTGTGCGTGAGGAAGATGGCGAAGGATTGTGAAGTAACGATGGACAATTGTTTCGTCTGAATGTGAGTAAAACAATTCCTTCAACAGATCTTCATCCGTCGGTTGAATCGGGCGAAACGCAACTTTAAGTCCGCCTTTGAACTTCCCTGTGCTTTCGTATTTTTTCGGGTACGGCTGCAAACCAGGGGGCAGCGCAATCTGGTTCGGATGCACGAGGCGACGCTCGCGGGCTTCACGCATCAGTTCGTCACGAAATTTCGGATGAGCAATATGAATCAATGCAAGAGTTCGTTCCCGCACACTTTTACCGTGAAGATAGGCAATGCCATATTCGGTCACGACGTAATGAACATCCGCCCGGGTCGTAACAACGCCAGCGCCGGGTTTAAGTATCGAAACAATGCGGGAAATTTTTCCGTCCGAAGTCACAGAGGGCAGCGCAATGATTGGTTTGCCTTCCTCGCTGCGAGCGGCGCCGCGCATGAAATCCACCTGGCCACCGAAGCCGCTGTAGAACTTTGTTCCAATCGAATCGGCGCAAACCTGCCCGGTGAGATCCACCTCGATGGCTGAACTGATTGCCACCATCCGACGATTCCGCGCAATCTGGAACGGATCATTGGTGAATTCGGTCGGACGAAATTCGAAAGCCGGATTGTCGTTGATGTAATCGTAGAGCTTGCGTGTCCCGAAACAAAATGAAGTAACCACTTTCCCCGGCATCAACGTTTTCTTGCGCCCATTGAGGATTCCTTTTTCGAGCAGAGGAATCACTGACTCGGTAAACATCTCAGTGTGCATGCCGAGATCTTTCTTATCCATGAGTGCAGCGACAACCGCGCTTGGTATTTCACCAATGCCGGTTTGCAACGTCGAACCATTATCCACCAACGAAGCAATGAACTCCCCTATTTTAGTAGCTTCGGGTGAAATTTCCCCACTGGAATGCTCGAGGATCGGCAAGTCGCTTTCAACCAACGCGTCGATTTCCTTCACGTTAATAAAGCTATCGCCGAGCGTCCGCGGCATGTTGGGATTCACTTCGGCAACGACATAATTCGCGCTTTCAACAGCGGCTTTGATCACATCGACCGAGACGCCGAAACTGCAGAAGCCATGTTGGTCGGGCCGCGACACCTGAATGAGCGCGATGTCAACGTGGATCTGCTTCTTGCGGAAGAGGGCGGGAATCTCGCTGAGGAAGATCGGAGTGTAATCCGCCACGCATTCGTTCACCGCCTGCCGCACGTTCGGACCAATGAAAAATGCATTGTGCCGGAAATTTTCCAGCAACTCCCTGCGTGCGTAAGGCGCAATGCCAAAAGTCAGAATGTGAATGACTTCAACGTCGTAAACGCGGTCTCCCCGCCTGCCCAGGGCACTCACCAATTTCTGCGGCGTGCCACAACCTGAACCAATAAAGACGCGCATTCCACTGCGCAAAACTGAAACCGCATCGTCAGCGGAAATAAATTTAGTTTCCATAATCCCGTTCTAATCGCGATAACTTAACGCAACTCTCCTGAATCGCTGGCAAAAAAGCTGACCTTCAGCACTAAACAGCCATCAAGGCATTCTCATCTTTTGCCGCTGGAGTGCGTTGAAACTGTTCGACCTGCAGGCGCAAGGTGTCGATCCACGCCGGGTGTTCGTTCAAACAAGGAATGAGAGTCAGATCACTGCCGCCGGCGTGAATGAATGTTTCACGACCGCGATCCCCTATTTCCTCAATCGTTTCCAGGCAGTCGGAAACAAAGGCGGGACAAATCACGAGCAACTTCTTTTTGCCTTCTTTCGCGAAGCGTTCGAGTTCGACATCCGTGTAGGGCGTGAGCCATGGATCGCGCCCGAGGCGGGACTGAAAAGAGATTGAATATTTATCCTTCGACAAACCAGCCTTCTCTGCAAACAGCTTTGTGGTTTGAAAACATTGCGCACGATAACAGGTGGCATGTGCCGGGCTGGGCGTTTCACAACAGTTCGCCACCTTCAGACAATGACATTTCGTAGGATCCGATTTGCGCAAGTGTCGTTCGGGAATGCCGTGATAGCTAAAGAGTAAATGATCGTATCCTTCACCCAGATATTTTTCCGCACTGGCAACCAGCGCAGAAATATAATTGGGATCATTGTAGCATGGCGGCTGCACCCGGACGGTGATGTGCGGCGCCAATTCGTTGACAACGTCCTGAACGCGAACAACGGCTGTTTCGTAGCTCGACATCGCGTAATGTGGAAACAGCGGAACAACCAGGATTTCGGTCACCTGGCGATAATTCAGTTCGTTCACTGCGTGTTTGATGGACGGATTTTGATAACGCATCGCCAGTTCCACCGGTATCGACACGCGTTCCTGCAATTTGCGTTGCACAGCTCTGCTCGTGATCACCAGCGGCGAACCCTTTTCGGTCCAGATACTGCGATAAGCTTTGGCAGATTCCCTGGGACGCGTCGGTAGAACCGAGAAATTCACGATGCCGAAACGGATCGGCCACGGCGCATCAATGACACGCTCATCCATCAGGAACTCCCGCAGATAACGGCGCACATCGGGAACCGACGGTGAATCCGGCGAACCTAAATTGACCAGCAACACTCCTTGTTTTGTCATACGATTAAACTTTCCTGGGCAGATCCTTTTTCGACGAAACCCGCGATGCGCGACGCTGCGCCATCACCCGAGACAATCGAATCACTCAACGAAATACCATCGCGATAATGTCCGGCAAAATAGAGTCCGGGTGACTGCGTTTCAATTTCATCCATCATACTCTTGTATCGTCCGTAACCAATTTCGTATTGGGGAATCGCCTGGCGAAAAGTGGTGTAATGCTCAAAGGTCGGCTCACCTTTTGTTCCCAGCAATTTGGCAAGATCCTTCAAGGCGAGACGCCGGATTGTGCTGCGATCCGCGTTGACGAGTTCAGGACTGCGTGAGCCGCCGAGATAAACAGTTACAGTCACATGATCTTTCGGGGCGCGATGCGGAAACAGTGATGACGAAAAGATAGCGCCGAGAATGTTCAACTTCTCCACTTCCGGAACCAGCACGCCGAAACCATCCAACGAATGCTCCACGTCTGAGCGGCGAAAACCAAACACAACACTGGTGACCGGTGGATACTTTATATCTCCGAAAGAGGCCAGCGAGATTGGATTGTGCGAGGAGATTTTGAACGACGCCAGTTTATGCGCTGGCGCCGCAAGCAGGACTGCATCAAAAGTTTCCGCCGTTCCTGAAGCGTGAACGCGCCAGCCACTTTCGGTTTGTTCCAGTTCCTGAACAGGGCTTTGCAGTTGAACATTTCCAGCAAGTTCATTGGCCAGCGCATCGATCAACACCTGAAGCCCGCCGTCGAAAGAAATTTTCTTCGCACTCTGCTTTGACACTTCACCACTCTTTTTGCGGGCGCGCGCGCCGAGGAACTGCCCGCGAATCAACGAGCCATACTTTTGTTCCAACGCGTGAAGCTTGGGAAAGGCGTGTTTCACAGAAAGCCGCGCCGGGTCACCCGCATAAACACCCGCCACAAATGGATTGATTGCGTAATCGAGAAATTCGCGACCGAGTCGGCGCAACACAAACTGCTCCAAAGATTCTTCTTCGTCTGCTCCTGATCGGGAGATGAACGGTTCAGCCATGAGGTGCGCCTTCGCGCGCCAGGAAAACAGATCGGCAGTCAGGAAATCCAAAGGGGAGCCAGGAACAAGCACCGGCTTTCCACCGCGCACAATGAAACGCTTTTCAGCGCGAGGATCCGAATACATCCGCCTGCTTTCCAGCTTCAGATCGCGAATCAGTTCACTGATCCTTGGCGATGTTTCCAGAATGCTGTTGGGCCCAAACTCAGCCAGGTAACCATCACTACAAACGGATTGGATGACACCGCCGACGCGCGGACCCGCTTCGAACACGGTGACCCTGACTCCCCTTTGCTTCAGGCGGAACGCGGCGGTCAATCCAGTAATTCCTCCTCCGATTATTGCAACTGAGTTCATAGAACAATCAAAACTGCCACTAACTAAACTTAAATGGTTTTTGAAAACCGGCGTTCCGTCTGCTTCGGCATGTAAGCATCGAAACGCATGGCAATGTTGCGAATCAATAGACGTCCCAGATCCGTTACAATCAGGCCTTCCGCCGTTTTCACAATCAGTCCATCCGCTTCGAGTTCGTCCATCGATTCTAACTCCGCGCAAAAGTGTTCTTTGAAGTCGATGCCAAGCATTTTTGACATGGCGGAAAAATCCAGGCTCAAGTCGCACATTAACCGCATGATCGTCGTGCGGCGCAGCTTATCTTCCGGCGTAAGAATGTAGCCTTTAACCAACGGCAGTTCCCCCGCGTCGATTGCATCATAATAACCCGAAAGCTCTTTTTGATTCTGCCAATAAATATCGTCCACCTGGGAGATGGACGACATGCCGAAGGCAAAAATGTCGGTGTTACCACGCGTGCTGTAGCCCTGGAAATTGCGTTGCAATGTTTTCTCACGTTGCGCAATCGCCAGTTCATCGTCCTCGCGCGCAAAATGATCCATCCCGATGTAAACGTAGCCTTCAGAAGTCAGCCTCTCGATCGTGAGTTTCAAAATCGCGAGTTTCGTTTCGGGTGTCGGCAGGATCCGGTCTTCAAGAATTCTCTGGGCCGGTTTAATCCATGGCACATGCGCGTAGCTGAACACCGCGAACCGGTTCGGCTTCAGACACAGGACTTCGTCCAGGGTTTTCTCAAATGATTCAGGGGTTTGGTGCGGCAATCCATAGATCAAATCAATATTGATTGAACTGAACCCGGCGTTGCGGAGCCAGTCGATCGCCATTTTGGTTTGGGCAAACGGCTGAATGCGATGCACCGCCTTTTGAACAATTGGGTTGTTATCCTGCACACCGATGGAGGCGCGATTGAAACCGATCTCCCGGAGGGCAACGACCTGGTCGTTGGTCAGACGGCGCGGGTCTATTTCAACCCCTGCTTCAATGTCATCGGCAAAATTAAATCGCTCGTGGATGAGCGCTCCCACCCGGCGCAGTTCCTTCGCATTCAAAAAGGTCGGTGTGCCGCCTCCAAAATGTAGCTGGGCCACTTTTCGGTTTGGATTCAGATCGCGTTGCAACAGTGACATCTCTTTCGCGAGATAATCGATGTATTTGTCACTGACACTTTGGTCGGTAGTGATGACGGTATTGCAACCGCAATACCAGCAAAGCGTCTGGCAGAACGGCAGATGAAAATAAAGTGAGAGATCGCGGTCACTGGCAGCGTTCTCGCGGATTTTTTCGCGCAACGAACCGAAATTTACATTTTCCGAAAACAGCGTGGCGGGTGGATACGAGGTGTAACGCGGCCCTGGAACGTTGTACTTGCGGACGAGATCGAGGTCAACGTGTAGCATATTATTTAAAGTTTTTAACGGTTTGTACAAGCGCCTCGATGGTTTCGAGCTTCGCAGTGGGCGGAACGCCGTGACCTAAATTGAAGATGTGGCCGGGACAGTTTTTCATTTCGCGCAGCAGGCGAATAGCTTCGCAGGAAATGATCTCGGGAGTGGTGTTCAAAAGGAATGGATCAAGGTTTCCCTGCACGCCGATGTTGTGCGGAAGAAAGCCCCAGAGTTCGGACAAGTTGACGGTCCAATCCGCGCCCAGAACCTGTGCACCCGTGCGGGCCAGAGCCTCCCAGTTGCCGTGAGCTCCTTTGGAAAAGACGATTACTGGCACCTGGCTCCTTAAATTCCGAACGATTTCCCGCATCCATTTCGCCGAAGCTGCTTCAAAAGCGCTATCGGCGAGAATACCACCGGAACTATCAAAGATTTGGACGGCATCCACGCCCGCATCAATTTGCATCTGCAAAAAGGCGGTGATTGCCGTTGTCAATTTACCCATCAACAGTTCAAAAGTCGGGCGATCTGAATAGAACAACGTCTTCGCTTTCGTGAATTCCTTCGAACTGCCGCCTTCGAGCATGTAATTGGCAAGGGTCCAGGGAGAACCGGCAAATCCGATTAACGCGGTGCGTCCTGCCAATTCTTCTTTGATCAATGCAAGAGCAGCAGGCACATACTTCAACTCATCGTGAACCGCTTCCGGACGGAGCCTGGCGATGTCCTCGACACTATTGAGCAGGAAATCCATCTCGATGCCGCCACTGTCGCGGAATCTATACTTCTGGCCCAGAGCTTCAGGAATCACGAGAATATCACTGAACAGAATCGCGGCATCGAAATCGAATCGGCGAACCGGCTGAATGGTGACTTCCGCAGCCAGTTCAGGCGCTTGCACCAGGTCGGTGAAAGAATACTTTTCCTTTAGCGCGCGATATTCAGGCAGGCACCGGCCGGCCTGCCGCATCAACCAGATCGGGGGACGATCCACCGGTTGAGAATTGCAGGCTCGAACAAAACGTTCTCGGTTCGAAAGGCCCGACACGTTGGAGGAGGATTCCCAGGTCGATGTGGCTCGCAACCTGGTGGAGAGTGGGACTTCGTTGGTGATACTGTCTGCGCTCATTTAATGTGAGCACAAACTAGGTCATCGGTTGTAGGGCTGCTTCACCTTGTTTGACAAAACCTACCCATATTTTGCGTTCCTGAACTAATTTTGCTTTCCTCGGAGCAAAAAAGAACGCCGAAACCATATTCGAAAACCGGCAGTTAACGGAGTTTGAGATTTTCGTTTTGGTTTCTCGCTGCTGTTTTCACCTTTTCACGCAATAAAAACTTAAATTCGGCAGTTGAAAGACAAAGGAAGAAGAGAAACCACTGATGAACACAGATATTTCAGCAGAAAAGCATTCGCCTGTAGAGTGATCTCTATTTTCTTCACAAATCTTTCTTATCTGTGTCCATCTGTGGTTTCAACTGCTTTTTCCAGGTTTAATCACGCCCGGGGCAAACCTGCTTCTGTGGTGAAATTCAGGGGGAAAATTGCAGCCTGTTTTGAAATGTTTTTCAGGCTTTCCGTGGAGGGTCTGCGGACCGGCAAAAAAGGGATTTTTGGGAGTCAGCAAGGTGTGTTGGGTGTCGAAAAAGGGATTTTTGACTGTCCGCAACCTTTGCGCACTCCTCAAAAAGGTTTTTTTGACTGTCCGCAAACCTTGCGAAGGTCGCAAAAAGGCTTTTTTGACCTTCGACAAGGTGTGTTGGGTGTCGAAAATCCCTTTTTTTGTCATTTTGCGCCCAAACTCAGCTTTTTGTTTTGAAGTCACTTGAGGCAAGGATCAGTGCCGGGATCTTAAAACCGGTTTTTCGGCAGTGGGAATGGAAGAAAAGGGGGCACCGTTTGTTGGGTGAAATCCTTTGTCTCGCTCCGCTTCTCCATCAGCGCAGATTAGCGTTCTGGCTCCCCGCTGGGAGAGGGAGAATCACCTCCCGTCTTTTTTAAAAGCCGAAGACTGCCAATCACCTCGGGTTTCTACGAAAAACATCCAAGAAACCCGAAAACGGATTCCCTCTCCCAGCGGGAAGCCTGAACTATAGAGTCGATGACCGCTGTGCGGTGCGGGGCTAGGGTTCTCTAACCCCCTTTTTCCGCGGTTCTATCCTGGCGGTTTCCTGGTTCTAAAAGCACGTGGTGTCATGCCGAAGACACGCTTAAAAACGGGATAAAGGTATTCGCTGTGTTCGAAGCCCGACAGTTCGGCGATCCTTTCGATTGCCAAATCCGTTTGCGTGAGCAGGCTTCGGGCGCGTTCCAATTTCACGCGGAGGATTTCTTCATGCGGCGAACGGCCAAGCGCGTTTTGAAACCGACGATAAAAGTGCGTTTTTGAAATGTTAAATTCAGCGAGGATTTCTTCGACCGTGATGCCGTCGCACGCGTGTTCACGAATGAACCGCATGGCGTCGGCAATCATTCGATCATCAATTGCGGTCACTTCGGTGGAGCGGCGCATGGCAATGCCAAGCGGCGGAATGAGCATGCATTTCGGTTTTGCGGCCGCGCGATTTCCCCGCATGATCTGGTCGAGCAGTTGCGCGGCTTCGTACCCGATGCGTTCGATGTCATAAATGACGCTCGTTAACGGCGGATTGGTCAGGCGGCAAAGGTCTTCATCGTTTCCGGCGCCGACCACCGCCATTTCTTCCGGCACGGAAATATTTTCACGGCTGCAGGCATCAATGATGCGTTGGGCATGGCGATCACTGCAGGCCATAATTCCATTTGGCCTTGGCAGCTTCACCAGCCAGTCACCCATTTGTTGCTGCACTTTGTTCCACTGCGTTAAAACGCCCAGATGTCTTGGAAGCAAATGAACGTGGCATTCGAAACCGGCATTCTTCAACGTTTCGGCAAAACCCTGCAACCGGAGTTCCGACCACGGCAAACCGCGGTACCCGAAAAAACTGAAATGCCGAAATTTGCGCTCGATCAAATGTTCCGCGCCCAACCGGCCAATCGCGCGGTTGTCGGTGCAAACCTGGGGAAGTCCAAGGTCATGGCGATGCCCAAACACCTCAACCACCGGTATCTCCGAATGGCGCAAGGTGTCGGCGAGCCGAACATCCTCGACATACGCCAGTACCCCATCGCCGGCCCATTCCCGCATCCATCCCTGGGAGAGTTCACCATTGAAACGAGGATCGATGAAGAGTGACCAGGGGCCATAGGTTTCCACATAACGGGCGATTCCCCGGAGAATTGTTGTTCCATAACCTTGTGCGCGGTCGACGCAAATGGCGACCCGACGGTAGGATTTTCTACGTGCTGCAGGCATAATGGGAGAATGCGCTATTATCAGGATTTCAGGGGCCTGATATCAAGGAACACTTTGCCCCAGGGAAAAGAATTTTTCCGCTTTATAGGCACGCTCGAGTTGACGAATTCATAGTTTTTTTGGGACGCGATTTCATTGTTCAAGAGCGGTGTTCAGGCAAAGCTAGGCTCGATCCCGGACAGAGTTGCAGAAAAGCTTTTGCATTTCTTCGGAAACAAAAAACACCAAATCAAAGAAAAATGAATCCAACATCCAAACTCACCACCCTGGTCGCGACTGCCATGCTAGGCATCACGGCTGGTTTGATTGCGCAAACCACACCCGCACCGCAACCGAACATTTGCAACCGTGCCTGCTGGGTCGCGCGCAATGGCACCTGCACCTCGACGGTCACCCTGACCCGGGCGATCATTCATCATACCGCTGCCGCGAGCGAGTGGAACACCACCAGTCTTTCGGATTCCAAGGCGAGACTGCGCAGCGCCCAGAATTACGACATGGATACGCAGGGGCACTGCGACATGAAGTACCACTTCAGGATCGACAAGTTGGGGAATATTTTTGAGGGACGTAAAAACTCGATTTCCGGGTTCCCCAAAGGAGCGCACGCCGGTTGCGGCAATACCGGCACCTTCGGGTTTACGTTCATGGGTTACTTTCATACGCCGTACAACCACACACCCCCCACAGCGATGCAGAACGCGATGTACGATCTTCTCGCCTGGAAAATGCCATCGGGCTGGTCACCCTACGGAGGCAGAACGTCCTATTCCGGAAGTTTGAACGGGACTGCCGCTCCGCTC
Organism: Verrucomicrobiota bacterium; assembly: GCA_013820875.1. GTDB lineage: Bacteria > Verrucomicrobiota > Verrucomicrobiia > Limisphaerales > JACDHS01 > JACDHS01. The sequence continues at coordinate 15,612 of JACDHS010000120.1, forward strand.
GACACACACAGTTGGGTCGGTGCGACAGGTTGCTCGGGCACATCCTGCCCCGGCTCGGTCCTGATCAACAATTATATTACCGGCGATTTCTTCGGCGGCCCAATGCGTACTGCCGTGGCACAACGGCGCAGTTCGTCAGTGAATGACGCATCCTTCGTTTCCAAGAGCCATCCCACCTCGGTTGTGGCCGGCTCCACCTTCAGCGCCAGCATCACCATGAAGAACAACGGGACCAAGAAATGGCATGATATAACGGACCACAAACTCGGTTCGCAGAATCCACAGGATAACACCCGCTGGGGTTTATCGCGCATTGCGGTTGCCGGCACCGTTGATCTAAACCAAAACCACACGTTCACCTTCACCTGCACCGCCCCGACCACCCCCGCCTCATATGCCTTTGATTGGCAAATGCTGGAAGAGGGTGTGCAATGGTTTGGCGGGACTGCCGTTGCTACCATCAGCGTAACCGCGCCACCGTCAGCGGTGATTGTGGATAACAATACTTCCGGCTTCAGTGCTTCGAGCAGTTGGATTGCAGCGACTTCCTCGTCGGACAAGTACGGAGCAGATTATCGCTATCGTTCGACGCAGGCGGTGAGCGACAATGCCACATGGACCGGCAATTTGCCGTCGAGCAAAACGTGGAACGTTTCCGCATGGTGGCCGCAGGGAGCTAACCGATCGACGACGGCCGCCTATCACGTGGTTCACTCCGGCGGAACCACAGTTGTGACGGTCAATCAACAGGCGAACGGCGGGAAATGGAATTCGCTTGGCAGTTGGGCGATGGGTTCGGGCAACAACCAGGTGAGGCTGTCCTGCTGGACCACAACTGGTTTTATTGTGGTAGCTGACGCAATTCGATGGCAGTAGAGATCAGGTTTATTTAGGTTTAATTCAAAAGCCGGTGACGAAAGTTGCCGGCTTTTGTTTTTTTAGCGTTCCCATTGAGCCCGTGCCGCAAATTTGAGCAAAGGCAAACGGTTGGACAAAAATTTGGGGGGAACGAATCCGACAGCACTTTCCCACCTATCCACCTACCCGCTTTTCCGGCGGTTTTCGTTCCCCACCGCCGGGCACAGGGCTGCGCGTTTCGACGGTGACATTCCCGAAGCCATACGGTTTCAGAAAATCGCGTATCGGCGCGTTGATGTGGATTCGGCGTTTTGTGAAAGGATCGGTGTAGGAAAGATAGAAGGCGCGCAGACCCAACCCACGCTTATCCGGAGGCCCATAGAGTTCGTCGCCGAGAATCGGGTAGCCGGATTCCTTCAAATGAACCCGGATCTGGTGAGTTCGGCCCGTAACTGGACGGGCTTCAATCAACGAATCTCCCTTTGAACTCGCCAGGACTTTGAAATGCGTCTCGGATTCCTTGCCGTTGCGCTCGTCCACTACCATTCTTCCGATCTCTGCCGGGTCCTGTCCGAGCATTAATTCGCAGGTCCATTCGGGGTCTTTGGGTATTCCACGCACGATTGCGAGGTATCTCTTCTCCATCTTGCGGCTTTCGAAAAGATCCCCGTAGGTCTCCAAAGCTCCCATACTCTTGCCCATCAACAAAATGCCGCTGGTATCACCATCGAGCCGATGAATGTTCCGCAAAAACTTTATGTTCCGTGATTTCGCCCAGTAATCTCCGGCGGCAATACTGGAAGAGATGGCAGCCTGAAGATTGCGTTTGGTTTGTTGCCAATTGAACGGCACCAGGAGCCAGCCAGCCGGCTTATCGATAGCAAGGATGGAGCGATCTTCGTAAAGAATCGGGATGGTGGTTCCGTATTTCCCAAATCCCAGTTCAATATGTGTTGGCTTGGCCATAACAGCGATCTATTCCTGTAAGTCTATTCGTTGAAATTATCAATTTTACGTCGATCGCGTTTCGTCGGGCGCCCGGCGCCTTTAGGGCGAAAAATGAAGGGAGCAAAGGTTGGGTTGCGCGGTTTTTCGTATTCCGAAGCGGGGGTGAGGTCTTCGAGAAGATCGTCAACGAGTTTCGCCCCAACCCGCTTTTCAACCAGCCCAAGCACTTTCACCGTGCGGGTAATGTCGCCCGTCACTGCGGTCAATACTTCACCGACTCGGACGGAGCGGGATGGTTTGATGGGCTGGTTCTGGATGCGAACCTTCCCTGCATTACATGCGTCAGCCGCAAGTGTGCGTGTTTTGTAAAGGCGAGCTGCCCAAAGCCACTTATCGACTCGCACTGCAGCGGGCGACTCCATCAAAATGGATCTCGCTGGTCGTCACCAGTGTAACTTTCAGGCACTTCTGACGTTAATTCATTTTCCGGTGGTTGGTCCGGTTGTCTGGGATTGTCGTGCCGCTGAGTCTGAGAATCCGGCTGAGGCTGTCGATCCTGATCCTGTTGTTGCTGTTGATGCTCCTGCTGACCTTGCTGCGGTTCGACAGGCTGGGGCTGACTGCGGCGTGAGTCAAATTGACGCGGCTGGTTTTGTGGCCGTTGAGAACGCGGATGTTGATGCTGCGGCTGGCGCGGTTGCTGTTGTTGTGCCGGTGCTGCTGCCTGGCGAACACCATCCTTGGTACGCTGCAGTTGGGCCAGGGCGCGACGCAAACTTTCAATCTCGCGTTCATCCGCCTTCTTCTCTCGCTCAGCCTGGTCAAGCATCTCCAAAACTTCGTGCATGTCATCCAACGCTTCAGTAAGTGAGCGGATGATGTCATTCACTTCTTGAACAGCTTGTGCAATCAAGGCTGGAGGCGCAGGACGGAAAGGTTCACGGCGTTCCATCGGCTCACGGCGTTCCATCGGCTCACGGCGTTCCATCGGCTCACGACGTTCCATCGGCTCACGGCGTTCCATCGGTTCACGGCGTTCCATCGGTTCGCGGCGTTCCATTAGCTCACGACGTTCCATCGGCTCACGAC
>JACDHS010000121.1 GCA_013820875.1 Verrucomicrobiota bacterium
CAACCGCTCTGCGGTTGCGCCGCGCTCCGTCTGCCACCGCCCACTTTTGATCGCGCACACGCTCCGCCGACTGAACTTTAACATTGCACAAATTTTTTTTCAGGTGTTACATTCCTGCGACGTTTCTGCAGCCGAGTTCTATGTCCACAAATAGTCCAGAAAATGGTAATGACTTGGTGAAGAAATCCTCTCTTTACCGGGAATTTCAAGCCGAGCGCGAAGAGATTTTGAAGCACAAGTGGATTGAATCCGAAAAAGTCGGGCACGATATCGGGTTTGAAAGGGCTTTGACCGATTGGATCATGAAGCATCGCTCCAAATGGCGTCGGACGCGTCAGACCTCTGAGAAATAGCAGTAGCACTGCCGCAGAAATCCTTTAAAGCGATCCAGCGAGGTCGCGAAGGAACACATGAAGCGAACAAAAATTTTGCCAAACGAACTGGTTCCTATTCGAACCGGTTCGTTTTTTTTATTAAATGCCTGATTCAGCCGTGATTTTGAATAGTTCCGCCCTGCAACGCGCTGTCACGCGCATGGCTCACGAAATTGCCGAACGCAATGAAAAGAGCAGCGACGTGGTTCTGGTCGGTATCCAGCGTGGCGGCGTCACCCTGGCAGAACGCCTCGGCAAGTTGCTCGACGGCATCTGGGGGCAACCGGTTCCGCTCGGCAGTTTGGACATCGGGATGTATCGCGATGACCTGGCGCAACATATCGCGCCTGACATGCATCCGACGGTAATCCCTTTTGATGTGACCGACAAAACAGTGGTGCTGGTGGACGATGTGTTGTTTAGCGGACGAACGGTTCGCGCCGCGATGGATGCCTTGAACGATTTCGGTCGCGCGAAACGGATTCAACTCGCAGTCTTGATTGATCGCGGGCATCGCGAACTGCCGATCAAACCTGATTTCGTCGGAAAGAATGTCCCAACCTCGCTTTCCGAGAGAATCGTGGTGAAGGGCGATCAGGTCAGCCTGGAAAAACTGTGAAAGAGAAAGACTTCAAACGAAGTGATGGAGTAATGGAGTGCTGGAGTATTGGGTATTTGCAGCACTCCATTACTCCACCACTCCAATCCCCCGTTCTCCCCCTATGAGCTGGACCCGAAAACATCTCCTCGATATCGAATCACTGAGCGCGCACGAGATCACCACGATTCTCGACACGGCACGCGCGTTCAAGGCTGTCGGCGAACGCGCCATTAAGAAAGTGCCTGCGCTCCGCGGTAAAACCGTCATCAATTTATTCGTCGAACCCTCTACTCGCACACGCATCAGCTTTGAACTCGCGGCGCAACGTTTGACCGCTGACATTGTGAACTTCAGCGCGGAAGCGTCCTCTCTGAAAAAAGGTGAGACACTCAAGGACACAGCGCGAAATCTCGAAGCGCTTAACGCGGATATCATTATCATTCGTCACAGCGCGAGTGGTGCGCCTCATTTTCTCTCGCGGTTTTTGAAGGCCAGTGTCGTGAACGCCGGCGACGGCGCGCATGAGCATCCCACCCAGGCGTTGCTTGATACTTTTACCGTTCTGGAAAAGAAGGGGAAGGTTGCCGGTCTGAATGTCACCATCCTCGGCGATATTCTCTACAGTCGCGTGGCGCGTTCCAACATCTGGGCGCTGACCAAGCTCGGCGCGAACGTTACGCTCTGCGGGCCTTCAACTCTTGTCCCTAAAATTTTCGAAAAGATGGGATGTCGCGTGACGCACAACCTGGAAGAAGCCATCGCAAACGCCGATGTCATCAACCTCCTGCGCATTCAACATGAGCGACAACGCCGATCGATGTTCCCCAGTCTTGGAGAATACACGAGTCTCTTTGGATTGACCAAAGCGCGAATGCAGAAGACGAAGCCAGATGTATTAATCATGCATCCGGGGCCGATCAATCGTGGTGTGGAAATCGACAGCGATATCGCCGACAGCAGTCACTCGGTCATCCTGGAACAGGTGACCAATGGGTTGGCGGTTCGAATGGCGGTTTTATTTTTGGTCAATGGTGGCAAGGGACCGCAGGAAGTGGCGGCGTAGGTTTTGCCCTTCTCGTCAAAGCGTATTGTTTTGGTGGGGTTGGATTAAAAGTGGGGATTGCGGCGCGCATGAAAACGGAGCGCGGCTGTGTCCGAAGGATCAGCCGCAGCGCTCAAGGGTGGAACGTCGCGCGGCAGGGCTTTCTATGACGCTCGAACAATCTCACGCGCTGCGGTTGATGCTTCGCACAAATCAGAACTATAGAAACAACGAACCGCTCTGCGGTTGCGCCGCGCTCCGTTCAATTCTTGAAATTAAACCGAATCCGCTGAAACACAGTCGGATCAAACACCGCTTTGCCGAATTGGGAACTGTTGACGTGGATCCCTTTGTCATCCCAACGCTCCAGATCAAACTTCAACGGTGCGCCTGACATGAAATAACCCAGCGCCGTCGCCGGTTCGTTTTTATCTGCCGTCAACATTTTGCCGTGCTGTTCAAGTTGTTTTACGCGTTGCCAGGGAATTTCCAATTTCGATCCATCGGTGTTGATCACCAACTTGCTGTTCTCGAATTGTTCAATTTTTCCCGTCACTCGGTCGCCGTTGCGCAACCGGATCAATTCTTCGGTGCCTGCTTTGTTGGAATACGGTTCTTCGAAAAGGCCATCCCATTCAGTCACTTTCAAATTGCTCAATCGCAAAGTGCCATGACCCTGGTGGACGAATCGCAACGCTTGCCCTGTGCCAGCGAATCCTTCGCTGTCCACCGCCTCTTTGACAACAACGCCATCAATCATCAAGGTGACGCTCTTTTTGCCTTTGTTCGCGCGAACCTCGACGTGTGCCTGGTTCTTCTGGCTGAGCAGGGGAGTGGACATTTGCCAGAGATAATTGATGGGCGCACCTTTCTTCACCATCAATAATCCAGCCGACAGACTGCCGAGTTGAAGACTATAAAAACCTCCGAAGTCTGGTTCCACATCCTTGTTGGCAAGATTGATCGGTTGCAACCGGTCACTATAAAGCGCAACCGCCATTTGCAAGGTGCCTTTCCACGCAATATCGAATTGAATGCTGGCGACGTCCGGCAGGTTCACATTGCGGGCGACTGATGCCGCTTTCGAGGCGTAGAATGCGCCATTCTGGTAGGTCCATTGGCCCGCGTCGTTCACCGCGGTGATGTTGCCCATGGCCCAATCCTCCAAGCCTCCTGGGCCAGCAAAGATCGGCGTCCGATCTTCCTGCAGTGGGACGATCATGAGCACTGACGCACGCGGGAGTGACAGCCTTCCCGCATACCAGGTATCGAGGAGAACTTTGCTGTCGCTGATCGAGACAAGTTTGCCGCTGAGTTGGCTGCCGTTGACGAAGGTGATTTCACAATTGTTCGTCGTGCGCTTTTGATTTTGTCGAAGCCGCACTTCTGAGATTGCGGCGGGCTTGAAATCAAGTGGGTTCAAGGAATCTTCCCGGCTCCAGGTGAGCGCGGTCTCCGGATTCAACTTTTTCAAAGTTCCGAGTAACACATCTCCATTCCGAAGAAGAAGCGCGTCATTGCTGCCGGGCAATGCGGAGGATGCGGATTGTGAAGCGTCGGGAAAACTATCCGTTACCGAATCGGAACCTGATGCCATTTTGCTGTTGGATCCCGCAAAATTAAAATCCAACTGGCGAATGTTGGACGGTGAAAATTCGATTCGACCAAAACTGCTGTTGGTGCCGGAGACACTTTCCGCAGTCCATTTGTCCAAAGTGAAGGAAAGTTTTTCTCCGCCTCCAAGCGCGGCGCGAACGAGCCATGGGCTTTGCCTGTCCTGGGCAGTTTTGGATGAGGCGAATTGAATCTGCGTCAGGCGGGCCAGGGGAATCTCCAGGGGAGTTTCAGGCGTGGAGATTCTAAGTTTGCCATCATTGATGCCGAGCACTTTGCCATCCACTTTGTCGCGATTGGCAAGATGCAGAATATCGTGATCACGAACGAGTTCTTCCGCGCGATTGTCTTCGAATTTTCCGTCCCACTCAGAGACTTTTAGATTGCCGAGTTTTAATTTTGGCCCCTCATGTTGCGAAAAGAAAAGGACGCCCGAACCCTTTCCTGAAAAACCGGAACTATCCTTCCATTTGTTCAGCAGAACACCATCCACGTAAACCGCGAGTGTCGCTTCTTCCTTGCTCGCTCGCACTTCGAGTCGGAAATTATTTTTGCGGGCGGTTTCCGGCAGTGGCACGTTTCCGAGATTGGAAATGCCGGTCTCCGGACTGACTCGCTGCAGGCCGATGGAGTTCGCGTTGATGTAAAACATGTAGGAAGCGGAACTGTAATCGAAACGATCCACGTTATCTGTGTAGGCTTGAACGATCATCCCCAATTGGCCTTCCCATGCGATTTCGAATTCGATGCTGCTGGCGGGCGGCAATTCAAGATTGCGGCCAATGCTGCCGACGTGCTCGGTGGTGAAAGAGCCTTCGCGATATTTCCAGGCGTGGCCACCGCGACCAGAACTCCAGCCTTCCAAACCACTCGGACCTTCATAAAGAACGCTGAAATGTTTCGCGAGGAATGTGATGGATTCGAGAGCCGATCGTTCCACACGGAGATTCTTTCCAAAGCGCGTGTTCAGGCGCGCAGCGGTTTCATCCAACGACAGCAGCTCACCGAAAAGTTCATCGCCATTGCGGAACCGAAGACGGTTGGGCATTGGCACTTGCTTCACTGGCGACGGTTTGCTGGGGAATCGAATTTTCTGAAGGTTGTCTGGTCGGAAATCCGCATCCTTCAGCAGATCCGGGTGATTCCAGCGGATGCCTGTGTCACGATTCATCTCACTGAGCGAACCATGCAAAATTGAGCCATCAGAAAACTCAAGAACGTCGCCTGTGGCCATGCTCTTCGAAGCATTGGTTGTCCCTTCGATGACAGCGGTTTGAATTTGCGCATGGACGCTGGCACTGGTCAGCAACAGGAGTGCGAGCCAGCAGAAGAGTGGTGGACTCCAGCGGTGGCGAATGAAATGTTGAATCGACGGAATCATCGTTCGTAAATGGGGAGATAACGATAGTTCAGGGCTAGCGATAGCAACGAGGCGCTCGTGGTGAACGTTGCTCCGAATTGTCCATCCCACGAACCTTCGGGTGTCTGTGATGCGGTCAGGGTTCTGATATTCTTTTTGTTCCACGTCTGCCACTCCGCCGGGGAGTGGTGAAAGAACGACTGGGCAGCGTAATAAAGAAAGTAATGCTGATAGCTGTTTTCAGGTGGCGCTTTTTGCAGGTAAGAAAACGCGCTCTTGAAATACTCCTGGTCCTTTTCCTTGGCCAACGCGAACACAAGAACCGCAATAGCTGTGCGTGCGGCATTTGGCCCGCTGTTTGATGTATAACCGAACCCGCCTTCGGGTGTCTGGCAACTGACGAAATATTTAATGCCGCGTTGAATTGCTTCTTCAGACACATTGATGCCGGCGTTGCGCGCCGCGAACAGGGCGACCATCTGCGCGCCGCTGACGGTGGTGTCGCCATCCGTGCTTTCCGGCGAATAACGCCACGCATGCAGTGGGTTCTTTTCCTGGGAACCGGTGATCAGTTGCACCGCCTTTTCCAAGGCAGGTCCGAGTCGCGCGTCGTCCACCATTCCGTAAGCCTCCGCCAGGGCGAGCGTGGCGAATCCGTGGTTATACATCGAACGTCCGATGTAACCGGTTTTGGCGTTTTGTTGTTTGAGAATAAAATTGAGGCCACGTCGAATTGATTGGGCATAAGGGCCGAGGTTTGGGTCGTCGCCATGGGCCAACATGCTGATGATTGCTAATCCGACCACGCCTGGTTCGCTGCCGTAAGGCATATCGGAAAAGTTGCCTTCCGCGGTTTGGCTCTTGGTCAGATATTGTAGGCCACGCAAGTAGGCGCGCTCGACTTCTCGTGCGGAAGAATCATTTCGTTCGATAAATAATTCCTGCGCGTTGGCTGCGCCAGTCGCCACCGCAAGAATAGCCGCGACGCCGACTGTCCTGATCGTAATCATAATCTTACTCTGAATCCTCCGGTTCCATTGGGAGAGTAAGATTACGATTAGGATTAAGATTAAAAAATTGAAGGGCATCATCGGCTTTCCTCTTGTTCCAGTGCTTTGAAATAATTTTCCAGCGTCTCGCGAAATTCCGTCGGCACATTGACTCCGCTGCTGCCGCTTGCTTTGTTTACTTTCCGTCCGTCAGCGCCTTTGCCGGTCCCATCGGCAGTGTTTCCAGCCGCCGCGCGATCAGTGCTTCCCCCTGACATATTTCCGCCACCTTGCTGTGACGGCAAGCCTTGCCCCATACCCGGTTGACTCATCATCTGCATCAGGAATGCCATGTCCTGACTTTCCTGTCCTTCACTGCTGCCGGAAGGAGGAGGATTGCGTTTGGCTTGTTCGTTGATGAGGTTGATAACATCAGTCAACAGTTCCACCGTTTTCACCTGGGCTTCCGCGGTGACGGCATCTGTTTGCGGCACCTCAAGATATCGTTCCACTTCCTTCATTGCCTGCTGGGTCTCTTGATAAGGCTGCTTCAGCATCGGCAGCTTGTTGTCCTGCTCAATCTCCGCGATGCCTTCTTTGATTTTTTGCTGAATGACGCGCAATTCATCCGCTTGCGCTTTGTAATCCTGCGCGGCGGATTTTTGTTCTTCCAGGAGTGTTGTTTGCCGGTGCAAATTCATTTCCCTTTCGCGCAGACGGAGCAGGGCAATAAGCGTCTTGGTCATGTTCGGCCCTTCACCTTCGCCCTCGCCTTGCCCCTGTCCTGAGGAGGACTCTTCCACGGGTGGTTGAAGTTTGTCCGCCCAATCCGCAAAGCGTTTCGACCATACGGCCAGGTTGCGCGTCGCCTCCATCCCGACGTTGTTTTCGACCAACTCACGCGTGCGATCGAGTTCTTCGGCCAGACGCGTTTCGGTCATTTCCTTGCCTACATCGCCATAATTCTCTTTTTGAGTGCGCTCATGAAAACGATTTACCTCGCGATGCAGGTTCTGCGCTTCCTTGTGAACGTTGTCCTGTGACTTGGCCATTTTGGATTCAATCCGCCTGAATTTGTCAGGTAACTCCTTCGCAAGAAGACCGATTGTTTCCGGGATGATCTTTTTCAGTTCAGTCCGGAGCAGTTCTTCTGTTTCTCCCAGTTTCCGCAAACGTTCAGAAAGCGTCAGCGCCTGCAGATCATCCAGGCCTTTGTTTACTTTGCCCTGCAACTCCTCGAGTTCCTTGAGTATCTCCTCAATCTTCTTTTGTGCCTGTCCGAGTTGTTGCTCGCGACCATCGGGATCGCCAGACTTTTGCTGCGCGGATTTCAGATCCTTTCCTGCTTCGTTCATTTTGCCCTGGGAAAGTTCCTGCATCTGTTGAAGTGTCTTGGACCATTCCTGCAATGCCTGCGGAGTGAAGACCGGATTTTTCAACGCTTCGCGCAACGCCTGCATTCCTTCGCGCGAAAGCTGGTCGAGCTGTTTTGCATTTTGCGCCTGCTCATTTGCGACTTTGCCGATTTTCTCTTCGGCAACTTTCGGTGTGAGATTTTCGGCGTTTTGCAGATCCTCGGTTTTGGCCATGACCTGTTCCTGTTTGCGCGCCACTTCTTCGATGCGCGCTAGAACCGATTCCAAATTTTGCCGAACGAGTTCCGCGTGACGTTCGTTGCCCAGGACGGAGATGCGGCGAACGGCAGACTCACTGCGTTCTCGTCCTGGGAAGTGATCGGTCGCAAATGCGACCAGTTCCACGTAACTGTCTGCCGGAATGCGGAAGATTCCTGGACTCCAGCGGAACAGTTCTTCGACTTCCTTCTCGCGTGATGAGTTTTTGCTCATCTTCACTTCGGTGCTGGACCAGCTTGCCGTTTCTTCAGCGGAACTTTCGATTTCCCAGCTCAGTCCAATGTCGCGCACGCCGTAGTCATCCCGGGCAATCGTCCGAATGTCCAAAACGTCCGTTTGCAAGATCGCAATCTCGCGAGACAACTGCGGCATGTCGGGGATGGGTGAACGATCTTTTTCCTTCACCAGACTGACCCGCCAGGGAGAAGCGTTGGACAGGCCGACAGTGTCCTGCCAAAAAAATGAAATGCGCGCTGCAAGGTCCGCGTTGAAAAATGCCGTGGAAAACTCATTCGACTTCACTTCCAGCACAGTTGTCTCTTTGCCATCATTCGCTTCCGCTGCAATCAAGTCCCGTGTGGTAACGCCGCGAAAGGAGATGTGACTATTCTCCAGCAGCGTGATGGAACTGCCCCGGACTTTTGCGTCAATCGGCGGATATTTCAGATAATCGGGAAGATGAATGGTATAACCCATCTCTTGCAGGGAAGGACGATACGAAGGTTCGATTCTGACCAACCGTTCGGCATCGCCAACTTTGATTTTCAACACGCCATTTTGCGTTTGTCCTGGAATCTGGAAGCTCGCTTGCTCGTTTTTGACCGAGGTTTCCGCTGCCACATGTTTTGTGAAACGTGCAGAAGCGCGACGTGGCTGCCAGAAGGAACGGTAACTCACTTTCGCATCCAACTGAAAAGCTTCCCCATGCGGAGCCATAATCCGCTCCGGCAACTCCGCAATCTGCACGAGGGTATAGCGCTCGATGTCTGCAAAAGGGACACTCCACCGTTGCATCACGTTCCAACTTGCGGCGGGAACAACGGCCAGTGGCAAAAGAAGCAAAGCAAGAAGTGCGACTGCAATTATCCCGAGGCGTTTGGTGCGCCTGCTTTCAACAGCTTCGACGAAATTATATTTATCTGCCTCTTCCGCAACCTGGTGAATGGCCGCTTCGTAAAGCTCACGGGAATAATTGTGTAAATGCTTCTTCTCAGCCGAAAGTTCCACGATTCCAAGCAGACGATCTCCCAGGCGACGAAACTTGCGCTGAACCAACACCGATAGATCACGCCAATCGCGTCGTTTCAAAACCCAAACCTTCGCCCAACGCAATACCGCAAAGACCGCCACCAAAACGCCCGCAACAAAGATAAGCGTGCGAAACCAAACCGGAGAATCCCAGATCCGATCCGAGAAAAACAAAATGAGGTAGGAAATGAACAGAGCTATAGCCGCACAGCTTACCGCCTGCGCCGTCTCTACTTTCCAGAGACGTTGCTCAAGCGACGCAAATTGCCGTTTCAAATTCTCCGGCAAACTCACGTTCTGTTCGTCATTATTCACAATCAAATCGGAGCAGGCGTTTTACCTGCTAAAACTAAAATTACTCCCGCTTCCCGGATGGACAGGCAAGATGCCTGTCCTACTCTTCAAGCCGTTGCAATCCCCTTCCTTATGCAACTTATTCACAAAGCACCGTGCAACGGCACTACACCACACTAGACCATGCCTGCCAGCTTCCGTCCCGTCCAATAAACTCCCAGCAAAAACAAAATGATGCCGCCCCAAATCGGGCTGCTCCAAAGCCGGATGCGTTTCTCGACCGGCTTCGGCTCTGGCAGGAGCGAAATCTTCTGCACAATTTCTTCAAGTTGCTCGTATGAGACACTCGCGCCACCGGTAATGTTGGCTATTTCGCGCAGGATTTCCGCGTTCACCGGTTGCCCGATTTTTTCGCGCACCGGCTGGCTTACGATGATTTCGGTTTCCAACTTGCGCTGATTCTTTTCCGACGTGAGTTGAATCTTGTATTTTCCACCTTGCTGCGGCGCAAAGCTGGATTTGAAAACACCCCAGCCGCCTTCGACGGACGAAAATTCCAGACGTTCGCTTCTGTTATCAGGCGAAGTGATTCTGCCGACGAGCGTTTCGTTCTCGGCCGGGTAACCTGTGGAATCCATAACCGTGCTCTGCAAAAACATTGTGTCGCCGACATGCGGCGTTTCAGGGCTGTAACTCAAACGAATACCTTCATCTTCCGAGAGATGCCGTTGATGCGACATCCAACGCACCACCTGGCTCCAGAAACGATAATGAAATTTGTCTTCCACCCCGCGACGCCAACGCCAGGCGCTGTCCGTGCCCATGAACAAAACTTTTCCGCTTCCAGCCGAGCGGGTGACAAGGAGTGGCATGCGACCGAACGAATTCCGCAATGACGAATGGACCGCGAGAACTTCCGAGCCAGGGCGACTTTTCTCAACTGCCGCCGACCAGAAAAAGCCCGGCAACATCTTCCAGAGTTCGTCATTACGATTCTCCTCGGAATCAAAGCGGGTGAGCAAATGGCGGCGGCCTGTCGTCGAGAGCGTTAACTGCGCTTCATTCTGCAAACCAACACCCTCCTTCTTAGTCGCGTCGAGCACGACAGGATAAAGTTCTGCGAGCGGACTTTCCAGGAATGAACTTTGCCGCCCACGACGTCCCGGCAGGAAAACGAGGCCGCTGGATTGTTGCTCGATCAACCCCTTGATCAACTCCGCCTGCGCATCGCTCAGTTCATTGTCACCGATGCCGACGTCGCCGAGGAAAATGACATCATACTTTGCAATGGCCTCTTTGGTTTTGGGAAACTCGGAAAGATAATCGCGACCGCCGCCAACGCCGATTTCCGGGTGGAACAAAATGCTGTTCATTTCCACACCCGGATCACGCGCCAGGGCGTTGCGAAGATAGCGATATTCCCAGCGCGGCAATGAATCCACCACCAATACCTTCAACTTGTCTTCACGAATATTGATGCGAAACGTGTGCTCGTTGTTTTCCGCGATGCCTTCGTCTTCCTGCACGGGCAGCTTCAAAGTGAGCGTCGCTTCACCAATCGCGCGCGGCAGCCAGAGAATCGTTTCGGTGATTTCGCCCTGAGCCGGAATCGTGATCTCTTTGGTGACTTCATCCCAGGTTGGGTCGGCGAGGGTGATTTCAGTTTTTACTTCGCGTCCGAGATGACTCCGGATCCGGAACGGAATGGCAATCTGTTCTCCGAGCAAACCATAGGAAGGTGCGGTGACACTTTCCAGGACCACATCGGGAATCGGTGTTTGCCGTCCGACGGTTACGCTGAAGACCGGTATGTTTTGTTCGCGTAAACGGCCCGCACCAATCAAGGGTGATTTGCCGGCGTTCCAATCACCGTCTGTGAGCAGCAAAACAGCCTTCAGGTTTCCGGGCCGTTGAGCGGCGTTCTCCAGGGCGCGATTGAGATCGGTGACCTGTTCAGCATTTTCACGCTCCGAATTTGTCGCGCTGTTCGGCGACGCAAAGTTTTCCAAAACGACCTTGCCGGATTTCTCAAGAGGCTTCCAAAATTCCGCGGCGCGCTTCTGTTCCATCCATTCAGAGCGGGTCAAGGCACGATTCGTTGAGAAAGAGGTAACCGGGCTTTGATTGTTATTCGTCAGACTCTGCCCGGAGGCCGCAGCCCCGACGATATCACGAGTGGTCATACTCGCGGAGTTATCCATCAGAATGGCGATCTCGGGACTATCCGTCCGTTTGATGTTTTGGATGAATTCAGGCCGGAGCAACGTGAATGCGATCAACGTAATCAGGAGAAAGCGTAATCCTTCCAGCACCCCGATGCTTTTGCGTTTGCCGTTGCGTTTCCAATTCGTGACGCACAGCCAGGCGGCGCCGATCCAGATGATGACTCCAAATAAAATCACCCATGTTGATGCTGCGATCGAAAGATTGTTCACGCTGCCACCTCTGTTTTTCGGGCGGGCGCTGGCCGTTCCTGTTTCGCCGCGGGTTTACCGGGCAGGATGAGAAAACTTTCGCCGATCAGAAGCGCGAGCATCCCGAATAAAAAGAAACGCCAGACTTCACCCTGCAACGCATCCGTCTGCGTTTGCTTGTCCTGCAACATTTGAAATGAAACGCCTTCGAAAAGGCTGGTCGCTTCATTGACATCAAGGATTTCCGGTTCGTCTTCACCCGGTGGACGATTCACCGCGATGAGACGATCGCCGGAGCGATATACGCCAGCATCGAGTCTCGCGTTTTTTTGGGTGGACGAATCAAGCGACGTCCATTGGCGTTGCTGATCTGCGAGGCTCAATTCGCCGGCATGGATAAAGGCGACTTGTTGCAGTCGTTTGCTGCCCGCCTGAAGCAGTCGTTGGATCATCGGAACCAGCACCGGACCATCACCCAGCGTGGACCATTCTTCATCCGGCAATGAGGCGCAGAAATAAAACTGACCTTTGCCGAGATTTTGTCGGGTAAGGAACGGTTCACCGTCATCGAACGACGCAAGCACCGCTTGTTGGCCGCGCATCTGTTGGCGACGTTGAAACTCTGTTTGCCCGAGTGGCAGAGTGAATCCTTCATCGGTTTTGGCGAGTGGTCCTTCCTCTTCATTCCATTTCACCAGGTGAAAACCCTTTTCGTCTTCGGCAGTTTCGGATTTTCCCCAGTTCACACCTGCAAAAGTTTGTGAACTCGCATTGCCACTCGGAAAAAATATAGCGCCGCCGCCTTGCTCGACGAAATTCTGGACCCGCTCAGCTTCTGGACCTGTGGGCAGGGGAGCCTGCCAGATGAGCAGGCTGCGATCCTCAAGATTGGCGCTGCCAAACTCCGCGGGAGAAAGTAATTGCGCGGCATCTTTGTCGTTCGCCACGGCTGCCGCGGCGATTTGGAAAAACTTTCCGCTGACTCTGTCTGCGCTGACGATGGTGGCGCGGAGTTTTACATTCCCGCCATAAGCAAAATACGCGGTATTGTCCTGGGCATTTAGATCGCTGGGCAATTGAAATTTACCCCAGCCGGAATCGCGTTTCTCACCGAGATCCAGTTTGTAACGCCAGCGCATCGACTGGCTGTCCATTGTCACTTGCGTTTCAGAACTGGCGCCATCGAGCACCGTTTGGATCGGGAGAGCATCTTTGCTTTCGCTGCTGGTTTGCAGATCCACCACGAATTGCAGTTCCGATTGGTCACCTTTGCCGCGACGCACCGTGTCTTGAATGGCAATGGCGAGATTGTTCTCCGGCGTTTGATTCAAAGCCAGCAATCGAACCCGCACCCGCTGTGGCAATCCGCTGAACTGCGAAATAACGCTTTTGAAGCGGGCGTCGTCGGGTTGCCAGTTGCTGCGCTGCAAATCGGAGGCAATCCAAATTTCCGCTGAACCAGCGCGGTTCTCTACCAGGTAATTAAAGGCGGCTTGCAACATTGCCGGAATATCGGCGGCGGTATCGGTCGGCGCAGCCAGGGAAAGACCGTTTAGCGCGCTTGCATTTACAATTTCCTGCGGCGTGCGCAACGCGCTGTCGATCAAAACCAAATGACTCGCGCCCTGGAATTGTGCGGCTGCTTCGGAAATCAATTTAATGGCTTGTTCCCGTTTCGTGGTGTTCTCCGAGACTTGCATTTCCATGCTGGCCGAACGATCCAGCAGAATCAGAACAACATCCGGGGCAGGGGAAAGCATCCAACCCATCCAGCCGCCGGCGAGGGGGCGCGCCAAAAACAACAGGAGCATGAGCACCGCGAGCGTGCGAAACAGCAGGATAAGAAACTGACGCAACTTCGCGTGACTCGTCGAAGCCCGTGTCGCGGAAATCAGAAAGCGCATCGCTGCCCATTGTTGCGGGCGATGACGCATCCGGTTGATCAAATGAATGATCACCGGCAGCAATATCAGCGGCAGACCGAACAGAATGAATGGTTGCAGGAAAGTCATCTTGACGTGCTGACAGCATATTCCCTCTCCCAGCGGGAGAGGGCTAGGGTGAGGGAGAACGCTACGGCCAAACAGAACGCGTCAGAAGGACGAACGTTTTCACCCTCATCTGTGTCCTCTCCCTCAAAGAAAACGTAAGGTCGCATCAAACAATTAGCCAGCGTCTCGCTGGTAGAAAGGGCACTGACAAAAAGACTTCTTCTCCGCGAAACAGCCAGCATTACTTTGATTGCGCTAAACATCTTTCGAATCATGCAGCAGAAGCCAGTTTCGCGCGGGCAATCAGGAAATCGGCGAGCACCTTTTCGTAACTTTCATCCGTAATCACCCGACGATAATCGGCATTGAACTCATTGCACCCACGACGAAGCAATTCCAGGAACCCGTTCAACTGTTCCAGGTAACGATCACGAATGACCGCCGGTTCTGTGACCATGTTAAAATCGCTTTCCATATCAGCGAAACGCACAGGGCGATCGAACTTGAAATCCAGCTCCGCGCGATCCAACAGATGAAACGCGGCCAGGTCATGCTTTTGAAAACGGAGATGTTGAAAAGCACTCATCAACTCAGCGGGATCACAGAAGAAATCCGAGATCACGATGATCAGCGCCCGACGCCGAACTTTTTCCGCGAGTTCGTGCAGCACCGGGATCAAGCCGGTCTCGCCCTTCGGTTCCACGCCTTCGAGAATCTGGAAAATGTTTTGCAGATGAGCCGGATTCCGTTTCGGCGGGATTTCTGAAACGATCTTTTCACCCACACAAATCAATCCAGCAGCATCGCCCTGATGAATCACCAGGTACGCAAGCATGGCGATGAGCCGCCGCGCGAAATCGAACCGACGCTCGTTCTTACCGACGAAATTCATCGAAGCACTGCAATCAAGCACGAAGTAACAGCGCAGATTCGTTTCCGCCTCGAACTCCTTCATGAAGAATTTGTCCGTGCGACCAAACACGCGCCAATCGAGACGGCGAATGTCATCGCCGGGCGTGTAATTCCGATACTCGGCAAACTCCACACTGGATCCCCGATGCGGACTCTTGTGTTGCCCTGAGACCGTCCCTTCCATGGCAAGGCGCGCGAGCAATGGTTGGCCCATCAAACGTGCGAGAACCTGTGAATCGAGGAGGGAATTCATTCAGCGGAGTGTTGGAGTAATGGAGTTTTGGAGTGCTGGAGCATTGGGATGGAGACCATTACTCCAAGACTCCTTTACTCCATCGACCCATTTCATCGCTTAACTTCTCCGCGCACTCCGTCGAGCAGTTTTTCGACAATGAAACTGCTCGTGACACCTTCGGATTGAGCCTGGAAGTTGGTCAGGATGCGGTGCATGAGGACAGGTTCGGCCACTGCTTCCAGATCTTCCATGCGCACGAGGTAACTTCCGTGCAAAACCGCGCGAGCCTTCGCGCCACGGATCAGGTATTGAACCGCACGCGGCCCAGCGCCCCAGGTCACCCATTTCTTCACCCAATCAGCCGCTTCGTCCGATTTCGGGCGTGTGCTGCGAACCAGGTCCACCGCGGCATCATAAATGTGATCGGGAACCGGAATGCGTTGCACGATTTCCTGGAACTTCAAAATCTGTTCACCGTTGATCAGGTGCTTCAAAGCGCCTGGAGCTGCCCCGGTCGTTTCCCGGGCAATGCGGCGTTCCTGCTCAAGGTCCGGGTAATCGAGCGCGATCAAAAACATGAAACGATCCAACTGCGCTTCGGGAAGGGGATAAGTGCCTTCCTGTTCGATCGGATTCTGCGTCGCCAGCACGAAAAAGGGCGAGGGCAGGGGAAACATCCGTCCGGCCACCGTCACCCGATGTTCCTGCATCGCTTCGAGCAGCGCCGATTGTGTCTTGGGCGGTGTGCGGTTGATTTCGTCGGCCAGGATGATGTTCGCAAAGATTGGCCCTTTCACGAATTGAAAGGCGCGTCGTCCCGGTTGATCCGTTTCCTGGAGAATGTCCGTGCCGGTGATGTCCGATGGCATCAGGTCGGGGGTAAACTGAATCCGGTTGAATTCCAGCGACATCACCTGGGAAAGCGCATTGACGATGGTTGTTTTGGCGAGTCCAGGGACACCCATCAACAAACCGTGACCGCGCGCCAGGATACAAATGAGAAGTCGCTCGATAACCAGGTCCTGACCAATGATTACCTTGCCGATTTCGGCGCGGAGTTGCCCATAAATGTCCCGCAGATCGTCGATCGCGGCGACGTCGCTCGCAGAAGTCTGCGTATGTTGCGTCATAAGTTAAAAAGAGTCTGCCATATGAACCCCGCAACGCAAAACAAGTTTCGGATACTGAGAGAGTTGTTAACGGGGTGGTTTGACGCCACAGGCGGCTTTGGGCGGCAAGCCCAACACCCCTCTGCAAACTCTGCCAGGAAGATCGAAAGATCGGTTGTGCCATCCCGCGCCGTCTTGTTGCCGTGATCAAAACATCGAAATGGTTGCCTGAAGAATCCTGCCCGCAAAAACTTTCCGCAAGCACCTGACCGCCAGCCAACGCGGCCCTGACGTCCGACGCGGCTACGTTCAACCCTGGATGCAAATAACCCGAAGTGAAGCGGGTTCAAGTCTCTCGATTATCCCAACCCTCACCCCCGCTTCACTTCGAGTTATCTACATTCCTTTTTTTGTTAGCTATGCTTTCTCCCATTTCCTGAACTCTCCTAAAACTCCAAAACACTCGATCAACGTCGCCATGTCTTTGGCGGCATCATCATGCGCTTTGTTCTTTGTGGGCGCGTATGCGCCGGACGAAGCGAGTCTCATCACTCGTCTCCCACTCTTGACAAAAAAGCAGTATCCCCAATCACCGCGCATATACACTGGGCAACACCACAATCTCCAATCAGCTTGAAGCGTGCTCCAAGTCGAAGCCATAAACCACAGCCTGCGCTGAAGAGCCCACGATGTTCCAGTGGACTTCAACCGACACTCATAAGGAAACATATTCGGCATCGCTTTCAGAAAGACAAACAGCACTCCAGCGGAAACACCAGAGAACAATAGTCCGAAAACAAACGGAGACGCCGCCTCGATGAGGCGGGCAACAAGCGGCGAAGCAGGCGAAAGAGCGGGATCAAGTCGAAAGCCTCCCTCGCCAGTAACACCGAGAATCAGAAACCACATGCCCAGAATCAGTCCTCCTGTCAAAAGAGGAAATGCCAGCAGAGCTACGATAACCCCAGTCACGATCCCGTCTGTCCGATGCTCTTTGCGCTCGGCGATGAGAATGCTGTCCTGGCGGTGAAACAGGTCAAACGCTTCGGATTTATAGGGAGCGCTGCGCATGGCATAGCTAACGTTCCGGATCAGTGATCCCGCGCCAGTGATACTCGAAATAAAATCGAGACGCAATCGCGGGATTCACTGCATCCGGTTGGTTATACCGAAATCTCATAGTCGCAACACGCTACGAAGCTTAATCTCGCCTCGAGCAACGTTCCAAAGTGCGGGGAGTTCATCAATGGAAAACTTAAGAAGAATCCTGTCGATTTGACGACCAATTCCCCGACGAAAGCGAAACCGCTGTATGATTGCTCCATCTGTGGTCCGCGATTCCTCAGTCACGATTATTGGACTACCTGCAAGGTAGAAAACGACGGCAGCAGTTACGATCAGGGTAGGCAAGCACACGATAATACAAACGCACGCGAGCAATCGTTCGAACAATGATAACCAAAATGGTGCGGAGGCTTTCATACGTACGATTCGGTATAACGACTCGGATCACCGACCCCGCGCCAAGGAGGGGACAGAATGAAACAGCAGCGTGATCGCGGGCTTAATAGGTGTTAGGGACATTCATGAATACACTCCACTGAGATGCAAGCCTCAGTTAAAATCTTTAAAAATGAGGCCTCCAATCTGAGGACTGGATGTGAAGCGTACCCGATGGTCAATGTCAGTTCGGCACCTCGCCTGCGCATCCGATCTAGCAACTCAGCATGTCGGCGCAAAGTCTCCGCTACGTGTGCGCACCAACTTTCCACGCTCTGATCGAACCCTAATTCCAATACAAAAAAAATCGAGTTTGTCGTTCGGGCGCTCGAATGGTGACGGGGGCAAACCGGTGACGCCGTTTGCTCGCAGAAGGGAATTGGTAATAGTCTCGCTCATAGGCCCTAACCATATGATTCACAGGGAGATTTGCGCTGCTAACCTGATATTAGCCCGGGTTTTCGGGCTGGATTACCCGATTGGCTTAAGTGTGCGACTGGCCAAGGAATCATTAACTGAACCTGAATTATTACGATGGGAAGTCAAGCCAGCAGCGTAGCTGTTGAAACAGTTGTTAGCGCAGATTAGACGGCTCCGACAGCAATTTTGGGTCTCCAAAATGTTTTGGAAGACTAAAATTGCCGATTTTAGCGCTCCAGAATAGTTTGGAGGACTAAAATTGCCGATTTTAACGCTCCAGAATAGTTTGGAGGACTGAAATTGCCGATTTTAACGCTCCAAAATAGTTTGGAGGACTAAAATTGCCGATTTTAGCGCTCCAGAATAGTTTGGAGGACTGAAATTGCCGATTTTAACGCTCCAAAATAGTTTGGAGGACTAAAATTGCCGATTTTAGTGCTCCAGAATAGTTTGGAGGACCTCCATCGCGCCTTTTTTTAACCCACTCCATGCTGGAACTCCCTCCAGCGAAATGACTTACGACTTTTTGACTCGGATTTCACCCTTT
>JACDHS010000009.1 GCA_013820875.1 Verrucomicrobiota bacterium
AGGCTCCACAGCTCCCTCGGTTACAAGTCACCTGTGGACTTTGAAAACCAAGTAAACTAAACATTAACAAAGTCACTCACCCCCGGTGTCCGCTAAATCGGGGGAACCTCACTTCCACGTTTCCGGAAATTACTTCTGGAATCGCTATTGTGTGCGCACTTTCACGGATCCGCGAACCTGCCGTCAAATTTTCCACCCTTCACCCTTCACCCTTCACCCTTCACCCTTCCCTCTTCCCTCTTCCGGCTCTTCGGACAAAAATTCCCGGGAACCATTTGCCCCCCTTCTGCATCACATCTCTGGTAACATGGTGGATCCCTCCCAGGTTACCGCAGAAATTCGATATTCAGGCATATGATTAAACGACTTCTTTTCGCTTCAATGGTTCTCGCGTTAAACCTTTTGTCACTTCAACAAAGTCATGCGACCACCCATTTCGTTGATATTGTGGACTTCGCATTTTCACCAGCCACATTGACCATCCAGGAGGGTGACACTGTCACCTGGACGCAAAAGGACAATGGCATGGTACACACCGCCACCAGCGATACGGCAGTGTGGGATTCTGGCTTTCTCTCGTTTAACCAGATGTATTCCTTCACATTCAACAACGCTGGCGCATTTAATTATTTTTGCGACCTACACCCTGATATGACCGGGACAATCACGGTGGAAAGCGCCGGTCCGCCACCGCCCTCCGTCAGCATCATCAGTCCAACGCACAACGCGAACTACCCTGCCCCGTCCAACGTAATGATTGAAGCCACTGCGAGTGCCACCGGCGCAACCATCACCAACATCGAATTCCTTAACGGCACCACTTCCCTCGGCAACATCACCAACACGCCCTACCGAATCATCACCCCATTTGCCGCTGGAACACACAACCTCACCGCGCGCGCTACGGACAGCAATGGCGGCACAGCCACATCCGCAGCGATCACGATTTCCGTGCAAGGTGTCGGAACGCGCATTACCAATGCCTTTGCCGAGCGCATTTCCAAGTCAGATTTAACGATCGAATTGACCAAAATTGCCGAGGGAATGGTTTCGCCGTTAGGGTTGACCTATCCGAACGACGGTACCGGACGTTTGTTCATTTATGACCAGGTGGGATTCATCCATGTCATTGAGAACGGCGTCAAACTGTCCACGCCACTACTGGATGTGCGCTCTCGCCTGGTGCCATTTGGAAATTACGATGAACGCGGCTTGCTCGGCGCTGCGACGCATCCGTTGTTCGGAACTCATCCTTACATTTACACCTACACCTCCGAAACGAACGGGGCAGCCGCCGATTTTCCCAGCGTTCTTACCACCCCTGGTTCCACTAACAACCATCAATCCGTCATTACGGAATGGCGGATTGATGTCGGCAATCCGAATCAGGTCGATCCCGCGAGCCGGCGCGAAATAATGCGTATTGATCAACCGCAATCGAATCACAACGGCGGCGCGTTGCGCTTTGGCCCGGACGGTTATCTTTATTTCAGCCTGGGCGACGGGGGTTCCTCGGATGACCAGGCGAACGGTCACAGCCCGGAAGGCAACGGCCAGGATAAAAACAATCTCTACGGCACGGTTGTCCGCATTGACATAGCCGGGAATTCCTCTGCGAATGGACAATACAGTATTCCGGCAGATAACCCGTTTGTGAATGCGGATGGTTTGGACGAAATCTATGCCTGGGGTTTTCGCAATCCCTATACTTTCAGCTTCGACCGGGCGAACGGCGAACTCTACGTCGCGGATGTTGGACAAAATCAAATCGAGGAAGTGAACCGCGTTTTCAAAGGCGGCAATTATGGCTGGCCGATTAAAGAGGGCGGATTTTTCTTCGATCCAGCCGGGGGCGCCCCAGGGTTTATTACCACTGCACCCGTTCGCTCTGTGCCACACGATCTCATTGATCCCATTGCCCAGTATGATCATGACGATGGATTGGCCATCGTGGGAGGTTATGTTTATCGGGGCACAAAAATACCGGGGTTGACCGGCCGCTATGTCGCAGGCGACTGGGGAACGTTTGCCACGGCTTCGGGTCGCTTATACTTCATGGATCGTTCCGAATTTAAAGAATTCCGCATCGGCTTGAATAACCGCACCCTCGGTCGGTGGTTGAAAGGTTTTGGCGAAGATAGCGAAGGCGAACTTTACGTGTTTGGCTCAACCACTCTCGGACCAAACGGCGCCACGGGCGAGATGTATAAAATTATCCCAGCGCCGCGCGATGTCGTTTGCGGCGTCAGTGTATCAGGCAGTCAGGTGAACCTTGATTGGGCGAGCGGTGTCGGTCCTTTCGTTGCCCAGACGAAAACAGATCTTTCAGATCCACTCTGGCAGAACGCATCCGCAACAAACGGGAACACTGCGTCTTTTCCAACAACAGGAACACAACAGTTTTTTCGCGTCAGCGATCTCGCGGGCAATCCGGCGATTCCATTTACGGTTCATCTCACCGGCGATGCCGAGCGCCCAACACCCGTCAGCACGAGCGGAACTGGCGCCGGCATTCTCAGCCTCGAAGGGAACACGTTGCATTTCAACGTCTCTTACGCTGGCCTGAGCAGCGCCGCGTCCGCCGCGCACATCCACGGTGCGGCCACCGTCTCGGAGTTCGCCGGGATTCTGATTGATCTCGGAACCTATAACGGCGGACGTTGGGGAACGGATGGAGTTTTGTTCGGCTCAATTACGTTGACCCCGCTGCAAAAAGCGCTGTTCCTCGATGGCAGAACTTACATCAACATTCACACCGCGACTCATCCCGGCGGCGAGATTCGCGGGCAAATCGCTCCGGTCGTCTTCACCAGCAGTTTGAACGGAGCTTCGGAACGTCCGCAACCGGTCGCCACTCCAGCGACCGGTTCAGCGATTCTTCTCCTTGCCGGCAATCAACTGAAACTCAACCTGAGCTACCGCGACTTGCTGACTACCGCGAACGCTGCGCACATCCACGGGCCGGCTTCGAGCTCTGAATTCGCCGGTGTGTTGATCAACCTTGCCTCAATGCACAATGGTGCGTTCGGCACGAGCGGCTCTTTCTCCGGAACAACGACTCTCACAGCACAACAATTGAGTTGGCTGTTGGAAGGAAAGCTCTACATCAACGTGCATAGCTCCGGAAATCCTGGTGGCGAAATCCGCGGACAACTTTTCGCCCGCAGCACTGCCGTTCCTTTCACCGTGCCGTTGAACGGAGAAGCGGAACGTCCCACTCCGATTGTCACCTCCGGAATGGGCAGCGGCAGTTTGTTTCTGGAAGCTAATCGTCTCCACTTCGAACTTGGCTACAGTGACTTGAGCGCGCCAGCTATTGCGGCGCATATTCATGGATTTGCGGATACCAGTGTCGCGGCGGGAATCCAGGTGGATCTCGGCGGATTCAACAACGGAGCCTTCGGAACCCGTGGCGCATTTTCGGGTCAGGTAACATTGACCGACGAACAACGCGCGCTCCTCGCCCAGGCGAAAACGTATATCAACGTTCACTCCACCCAATATCCGGGTGGCGAAATTCGCGGGCAAGTTGCGCCTGCTTTGATGCAAGTGACATTGCTCGGCGCATCCGTTCGCCCAAATGCCGTGCAAGCGGGCGCGAACGGGTCCGCGCGGTTTCTGCTTTTGGAAAAACAGCTCCATGCGAATGCCAGTTTCACCACTCTCGAAAGCAGTCAAACCACGGCAAATGTATTTGGTCCTGCCGGAACCGACGAAACGGCTGCATCTTTAGTCTCATTGGGATCGTTCCCAACTTCCGGCGGAATCTCCGCCTCCGTGCTGCTCAATCAGCCTGCATTCAATGCGATGGTTGATGGGGTCAGTTATTTGAGCCTGCAAACGACGAATCGGCCCAACGGGGAAATGCGGGGACAAATCATTCCCTGATTGCGTTACGATTTCATAATGTATCGTGGAAGACGGGAGGAGGTTATGCTACGAAGAGTGCCATGCAATCCCGTGCTTCTTTCCTCTGCCGATCTCTTCTGATCTCGGTTTGCTGTTGGTTCGGTTTTTCTGTTGCCGCCAGGAGTGCTGCAAAACCGAACGTCATCTTGATCATGACCGATGATCAGGGTTACGGCGATCTGTCGTGTCACGGCAATCCGATCCTGAAAACGCCGCACCTCGACCGTTTGCATAAGGAAAGTGTTCGTCTCACTGACTTTCACGGGGCGCCGATGTGTACGCCGACGCGCGGACAACTCATGACCGGCGTGGATGCCTTACGCAACGGCGCGATGAACGTCAGCAGCGGACGAACGTTCTTGCGTCGCGAGTTTCCGACGATGCCGGAAATTTTTGCTGAGAACAAGTATCGCACCGCGCTTTTCGGAAAGTGGCATCTCGGCGATAACTATCCGTACCGTCCGCAGGATCGCGGCTTTCAGGAATCGGTTTGGTTCCCCTCTTCACACATTCCGTCCGCGCCCGATGTTTGGAACAACGATTATTTCGACGACGTGTATTGGCACAACGGAGTTCGCAAACCTTTCAAAGGTTATTGCACCGACGTCTTCTTTCGCGAAGCCATGCAGTGGATGCGTTCCCCTGGAGAAAAGCAGGAACCATTTCTCTGTTACCTCTCGTTGAACACTCCGCATTGGCCCCTGTTCGTGCCCGATCAATATCGCGAACCGTATCGCGATCAAAAACGTCCCGTCGCAAGCTTCTTCGGAATGATTGCGAATATTGACGAGAACATGGGCAAACTGGAGAAGTTCCTGCGCGAAACCGGGCTCCGCGAAAATACGATCGTCATTTTCATGACCGACAACGGCACCGCTGGAGGCGACACCGTTTACAACGCCGGGATGCGCGGAAAGAAAATCTCGCTTTACGACGGAGGTCATCGCGTGCCCTTTTTCATTCGCTGGCCCGCTGGAAATCTGCGCGCCGCCGGTGATGTGGATCTTCTGACCCAAAGCCAGGACATCCTGCCCACACTGCTGGATCTTTGCGAATTGAAGAAACCCCGCGTTGCGAAGTTCGACGGCATCAGCCTCGCAAAGTTGCTGCGGGGCAAAACGGATACCCTGCCTGAGCGAATGTTGGTCACGCAATTCAGTCGCATGGACAAACCAATGCCGTGGAAAGGCGATGCCACAGTCCTCTGGAAAAAATGGCGGCTCGTCTCCGATACGGAACTTTACGACATCGCGTCCGATCCCGGCCAGGAGCGCAATGTAATTGATCAACATTTCGGGATCGCCGCTCAAATGCGGAAGCATTACGAACGTTGGTGGGCCGGAGTGCAGCCGAGGGTGAATGAATTCAGCCCAATCCACATTGGTTCAGAGAAAGAAAATCCAGTGTTGTTGACCCCGTGCGATTGGCAGGATGTTTTCCTCGATCAACAAGCACAAATTCGGCGCACTAAAAAGAACGGCAAATGGAGTCTGTTCGTCGAACGCGACGGCGAATATGAGTTCTCCTTGCGACGCTGGCCAATTGAAGCAAATGCCGCCATCACCGGCGGAACTGCGGAGTATAAAGCAACAGATGGAGTTTACCGCGCTGGCGACGCCCTGCCTGTCGCAACAGCGCGCATCAAGGTCGCCTCTTTCAACGAGAGCAAGCCTGTGAACCGCAGCGAAAAAGAAAAAACGTTTTTCATTTCATTGAAACGAGGCCGAACCGATCTCCAGACCTGGTTCATGGATGATGCCGGTCAGGAAATCTGCGGAGCTTATTATGTTTACGCGCGGAGAAAGTAAACGAACTGACATAATGGAATGATTCTATGGTTGCAAGAAGCGCGTCTTTCATCATGCAACGATCGGAGCGCGGCGTAACCGCAAAGCGGTTCGTTTTTTTCTATAGTTCTCGCTTACCTGAAAAATCAGCCGCAGCACTCAATCAAGGCTGCAAACCATAGCTTTCGGACTGCCAATGTTGATCACATCGCCGTACGTGCTGCGGCTGATCCTTCGGACACAGCCGCGCTCCGCTTCTATCCGTGAGACGAAAAAGGGCCGGCTTTCGCCGGCCCTGTTGCAATGTCCAAGTTGAGGCAATGCCAATTAAGGCAGTGTGATCCGATAGAACCGCTGGTCAGGCATCGGGCCGGGATCGGCGAATGAACCCAGACCATCGCCATCGGTTTGAACAACAATCAGGGTCTGCCAGTTGATCGGGTTCAAGCTATCGGTGTATTGGATGGTATAACTGGTGTTTGCAATGCCAGAGAACGTTCCAGCGCCAGCTCCTGTGAGGGTAAAATTCTCCATTCCCGGAATGAAGTGAAGCACGAGATCCTGATCATTGTTATCCAGGGCTAGGGTAAAACTACCGGCCACTGAGTTGCTGAACGCGGTTTTAACAAAGTTGAAGGCCGCAGGATCAAACCCGAAGATGCCACCAGTCGTGGTCAGAATAGTCCAGCTTTGGATGGCACTGTTGTCGAAGTTGGCGGCGTATCCAACGATCGATCCTTCCAATGAGACGATGTCGATGTTGAATTTGCTTCCAGAAGTCGCCGTGATGTCCAGTGCGCCCTGGACGGAGATCGTGTCCCAGCCGAATCCTGCGCCGCCAATGGCATCGTTCATCTCCCAACGGTAACGTCCTGCCCCGTTCCAGGTTTGGTTGCCAGTGGTCAATGTGCCGACTGCGTTGGCTCCTGGAGAGATCGTTCCATTAACGGTGACGCTGTCGTAGATCACTCCGGTGCCCCGAAGCGTTCCGGCGGCGGCGACTGTTACGGGGCTGGCTGTCAAAGCTCCGTTTACCTGGAGTGCTCCCGCGTTGACGGTGGTGTTTCCGTTGTAGGAATTGTCCGATCCAGACAAGGTCAAAACTCCAGTGCTGGTTTTTGTCAGACCGCGTCCCGAAACTCCGAGGCTCAGGTTTCCAGTGAATTCAATCGGATTGGCGCTGCTGGCTGAAACGGTGAAGTTTGTGTTCACAGTCACGTTGTTTGCGATGGCATTTGCCCCGGTCAAGTTCGCGACCGAACTGATGGTGACTGAAGCAGAGGCCGCAACATCAGTAGGATCGCCAATGGTCAACGTTCCGGTGCCGAGCGCGTTCCGGTGCCTGAGGGCAAGGGTGCGGCTAAAAACGCTAACGCCTCCAGAGAAGGTGTTGTCGCCGGAGAGTGTCACGGTGCCGCTGCCGCCGTGGGTGCGGGTGAGTCTCGAAGCGGAGTCTGCTCCACTGATCACGCCGCTCAGTTCCAGGCTGCTTGAAGTGCCTCCGAAAAGGGCGGGATCTGCGTTAGCCGCCAGGGAAACGTTATTGGAAATATTAATCCCGCTCACTGTGGCGGCGAGAGCGATAGCAGTGCTATTAACAGTGATCACGCCTGTGCCAGCGGCGTTGTTGTGGTTGAAATTGACGCGTCCGCCGCGAATTTCGAGTCCGCCAGAGAAACTGTTGTTGCCGCTGAGGGTCGCAGACCGGGATGTGGTGGTTCCGTTTTTGATGACCTTACCGTTGCCAGAAATGTTGCCGGAGATCACCTGCGTGCCGGTGGCACTGTTGGTAAGCAGCAGTTCCACGGAGCCAAAATCGCCCTGGCCAAGGATGATCGGCGCGGAGGAGTTCGCGCTGGTGTGGGTCAGACGAACCTGGAAAATACCCGCGCCACTGGCCGCGGTATTGGTCACAGTCAATGCGCCGCCATTGGTGCTTGTGATCGTCGCGGCGCCAAAGATTACCGAACGATTTCCGCCCGTTGGATTTCCAGCGAGAATGGAGTCGGCGGATACCATGACCGGGTTGGCAAATATTTGAGCGACCGACTGGCTGCCCCGGAAGAGAGTCCCGCCATTAAACTGCAATACTCCGGTGCCGTTTCCGAAGGTGGTGCTGTCGTTCGCGCTGAGCGTGCCTGCTGTCAGAATCGTGCTGCCGGTGTAGGAGCTCGCAGAATTGATCGCTTGGGTTCCGGTTGTGGCAATTTCCAAATCGCCTGCGCCCGCAATGCCGCCGGTGTAAGTCCCACCCGCGCCACCGATGGTCAATTTTTCGTTAAGAACGACAGTACTTGCGCCACCCGCCAGGGCACCGATGGTTTCGGCTTCATCGACGCTGAGAACCCCGCCTGTGCCCAATGTCACAGTCACGTCATCCGGAATGGCTTCTCCACCAAGCACGGCGAGGGTACCGCCGCTGATGTTGATGCCGCCGCTCAAAGTGTTCGTGCCTGAGAGGGTCAAAGTGCCTGCTCCTGTTTTGATCAAGTCTCCCGATCCGGAAACAATTCCGCTGATGCTGACCGGCGCAACGATATCCACAGTCTGTGGGCTGTTGAGAACGACCGGAATGGCGATTGTCTGAAGGTAGGCCGATTCATTGCCAAGTGTTCCACTGAGTGTGAGACTGTTGCCCGGTGAAGCAGTCAAGTTGAACGCGCCAGCGCTGCCGCCGAACAGGAAGCCAGATACATCATAAGATGCATTCATCACCGGGTTCATCCGCGTGGTTCCAGCAAACACGGCAGTGTCCCCGAAAGTCTCCAAGGCTGTCCCCCCCCAGTTGGCTGCGGTGGACCAGTTGTCGTCAGAACCGCCGCCCGTCCATGCTTTGGACGGGGCCATGGTCAACGTCGCCGATGCGAAGGCCGTTCCATTATTGGCATCCGTTGCGGTGACCTCGTAATTGCCGGCATCTGCACCAGTCAAATTGTGGACGGTGAGTGAAGCGCTGCTTGTACCGGAGTATTTGGAGCTATCGCTCAGCGGTGAACCATCCTTTGTCCAGGCATACGTCAATGCGCTGCCGCCGAACACGGAGGCAAAGACTACGTCCTGGCCAGAAACCTTTGTTTGTGACTCCGGCGCCGTGATCAGAAATGCGTTGATATCAAACGCGTGAAGCCCGGCTCCAGCGATTGGAATAAACGTGTAAAGCCTGCCGTCGGTTCCCCACGTCGTACCGCCAGCCGTCCCTGCATCGGCTGCCGTGGCATTCATGTGAACCCGGCTCAACTCCACCGGACTGGCCACCCCGCCGGTGGTCGAAAAAATCATATTGGTGTAATCAAACGCGGAACTCGCTTGAAGGGTGCAGGTGATCGCACCCAGCAATCCGGTTTTCGGGTCATAATCGTGGCTGGTAATACCGTTAGCCTTGAAGGACCATTCACCACCCATGGGGGTTTTGTTGCCGGCGACCGTCAAGCTGATCGGACTGGTTGCGGTCGGGTCGAAGTTATAAAGCTGTCCGCCGCTGCCGCGGGATTTGGCAACAACGCGAAACCTGTTTGCAAAACCGGGAGCATTGTAGTCAATGAACGTTCCGGCGGGAGTCATTACCTGGGCATCCCCAGTGAGTTGCTTAAAGGTCCAGATTTCTCCGCTGTAAACCGCCAAAAACGATGTGGTGGCATTACCCGCAATGAGCAGGTTTGTCGTGGTGGCAGAAGTAAATACCTTCAACCCCGCCCCAAAACGGTCGGTGGTTGCTCCGGGCAATGTTCCCAAAGAAGTCACCAACTCCGGCACGGCATCTTCATTCTTCCATCGGTAAATTTTCAGAGGCGTGGCGCTCTGGGCACCGGTCACGTAGTTACAGGCAAAAATGGTTCCATCCTTTGTGACTGCAACGCCGGACAATACAAAGGTCCCTACGCTGACGTCGGTGTTATCAAGGTTACTTCCAGCCGAAGTTCCATCCAGACTGCTTTGCCGCAAAATATTGCCTGTGGTCTGCGCCACCAGGATATTCCCGGTGACCGGGTTATAGGCGATGCCGCGATACCCCGCAGTGATGTCTGTATTTTGCCATTTAGGCGTGAGCACCTGCGCATTGGCATCGAGAGCTGTCGCCCCAATACCGATCGATGCGACCAGTGCGATTTGTTTCAACCCAAGACTTAAGCTGGGAGAGAACTTTCGGATGTTCATAATGTGTGAAGCTGATTGTGATGTGATAGACTGGCAGCTCGCATTGTCGAAATCTCCCGACCGAAAAGCAATGGAAAACCAGCAGGTTGCCTTATGATTCTGCCGTAGGCGATACAGCTACACTAATGTAAGGTCCACACCCGCATTGCCTAAACATCTTTCTGGCGCTCGACAGTTCAGGCATTCCGCAGTTATGACTGTCCTATGAAGTTCGCGTCCCTGTTCTTTCATGCCGCCCTGCTGATTCTCTTCACCGGCTGCGCAAGTCCTTCGAATCAGTCCCAGCAACGACAGTTCCTGAACCACTATCGTCCTTACCACGGCCACGCCTTCGAAGGGCGCAGCACGATTATGAAGCTCGGCGACGACAGTCCTCTTACGGGGGATCCAACCCTCCAGATGATCGTCAGCAAGACTACCCAGGACGAAGTGAGAATCCGTTTTATTGTGAATAGTGACGCTTCGCGAACCTGGATACTCAGGCAAACCCGGCAGGGCCTGCATCTCAGTCACGATCATCGATACCCGGATGGAACGGAGCATTCCCAGAATTTCTACGGCGGCTATGCAAATGAGCGCGGCACGCGGCTGAAGCAGTTCTTCCCTGCCGACGCGCGCACGATTCAGGAACGTCCCGCACGCGAAATCAATGTCTGGTCGAAGGAGTTTGATCTGGAGAATAATCGCTATTACTACCGCCTTTATCTCCGGGGCGAACTTCGCTACGAAGCCGAATTCGATCTGTCTCGCCCACTGCCAATCCAGCAAGACAACGATCCACGCGAGATCAGCCCGTGAATATCCGGCATCGTTGAATCGGCTTACCCGACGATCACTTCCCTCTTCTGGCAACGTCGTCACAGTCACCACTTCGCTGAGGGCGCTTTCACCGCCGGGATTCACTGCGGAAACATTGAACGAACATCAACATCTTCTCACAGGGGGTGCTTGTGGATAAGCCGTTTACGAAGAATTGGACCTGTTTGAAGAAAAAATCTTCTTCAAACGAGAAAAAAAAGGTTCACCACGCAAAAATCCGCCCCTTCCGCCGTCACTGAGAAATCCGCGCGTATTTACGAAGCTCCGACGCCGTCGTAAGTGGATAAACACGTTTTTAACCGCCCCCGACCGCGTCGCAGCCCGTTAAACAGGTTTTTAACGCCGAGTGACGCCGTCGTAAGCCGTTAAATACGTGTTTACCCCTGAGTGACGGCGTCAAAGCCCAATCAAAATGTATTTAATGCCCAGCGACTCCGTCGGAGGTCGTTAGCCGCCTTAAAGAGATGCCCGAAAGGATGAAGTTGCCCCTGGCGATGCTCACGACCCTTTAAGCCCGTTTGTCACCAGTAAGTTTTGGATCGCCTCTCAGACTTCCGAGTTTTTCGTCAACAGGCTGCGGGCTTGTTTCAATTCCAAGCGATGTTTCTCGGTTGGCTCGGGGTAGCTCATTTTCAACGTCTTCATCGTCTCCACAATTGCTTGTGAGATGATGAGCCGCGCGTTGCGTTTGTCGTCGGCGGGAACGACATACCATGGCGCCTGTTTCGTGCTGGTCGCTCCCAGGCAGTCGGCATAGGCGTGTTGGAAATCGTCCCATCGCTCGCGCATCTCGATGTCTGCGGGGCCGAGTTTCCAGTTCTTGTCCGGCGCATCAATCCGCGCGAGGAAACGTTGCCGTTGTTCTTCTTTTGAAATGTGGAGGAAGAATTTGATGATGCGCGTGCCGTTGCGGTGGAGGTAGTCCTCCATATTAGCGATGTCCCGGAAGCGTTCCTGCCAGATGGTCCTGGGATTGACGAATTCTTCGGGGAGACGTTGGCGGGCAATTACGTCCGGCAACACGCGCGCGACGAGCACCTCTTCATAATAAGAGCGGTTGAAAATGCCAATGCGCCCGCGCTCCGGCAGTCGCTGGTTCGTGCGCCAGAGAAAATCATGATCGAGTTCCTCGCTGCTGGGTTGCTTGAAGCTGAACACCTGGCAGCCCTGCGGGTTGACACCAGACATGACGTGACGGATGGCGCCGTCTTTGCCGGCAGTGTCCATCCCCTGAAAGATCAGCAGCAAAGCGTAACGGTCGTGCGCGTAGAGAACATTCTGCATGTTGCTCAGTTCCTCACGGTATTCGTCGAGCAACTGGCGGTAGCGAGTTTTGGAGGTGTAAAAAGGTTTCACCTTGGTCGGCCACCTGGCGAGGTTGACCTTTTTGCCCTGTGCCACCCGGAAATCTTTGAGGGCGATTTTTATGTTCATGGATTTGATGGTGCTACGGACTGCTTCGATTGAGGTTCGGCATCTGTGCCCGGCATTTCTTTGATGTAGATGTCCCGTTGTGGATACGGAATTTCGATGCCGTATTTCTTGAACTTTTCCCAAATCAGGAAGTTTACGGAGCTGATTAAAAGCTTGGGTTTGTCAAAAAGGGTTTCCGTCCACACAACCAGTTCGAAATCTAATGAGGAATCGCCAAACTGGATAAACCTGACCACCGAAGGGGGAGCCTTCAGAACGTCCGGACATTCAGCGGCGGCTTCGAGCAGCGCCTTTTCCACCACCCGCACATCGCTCTTATAATGCACCCCAACCGGCACTTTGAAACGGACGCGTTGATCGGAGTAACTGAGGTTTGTCACCGTGCCCGAAATGAATTCCGAATTGGGCACAATGATGTCGATGTTGTCGTTCGTCTGGACTGTCGTGCTCCGAATCCGAATCCCGGTGACGGTCCCCATGACTTCTCCAACGTGAATGCGGTCTCCAACTTTGATCGGTCTTTCCACCAACAAGATGATTCCGCTGATGAAATTGTCCGCAATGTTGCGTAATCCGAAACCAATGCCAAACGAAAGGGCGCCGAGAACGACCGTGAGTGTCGCAATGTTAAACCCCGGGATCATGATGGGAAGAATCATCAGCGCGCCCAGGAGAAAGAACGCGTAGCTGATCAACGTGGCAATTGCGATGCTGACACCGGTGGTCAAGCCCGCGCGTGGTAGGATTCGCGTCTTGAGAATGCGCTTCAAGCGGGAAACAATAAAAGCAAGCACTGCGAACAGAAGGAGGCCGATGGTCAGCGATTTCGGCGAGACCGCAACCTCTCCAATTTTAAACGGGTAGTCCCAGAATTCCATAATGACTTGAGATATTTCTATCGCCTGGAGGATGGCTTTACAACACTGAGTGATTGAATTGCATCTAAAGAGTAATTCAAAGCGGGTGCGCTTAGCGCAGGGCGAAGCGCGGCGTAACCGCAAAGCAGTTCGTCGTTTCTATAGTTGTGGTTTGTCCGAAAAATCAGCCGCAGCAATCATAGCTTTCGGACTTCCAACATTGCTCGCATCGCCGTACGTGCTGCGGCTGATCCTTCGGACACAGCCGCGCTCCGTTTGCACACAAAGCCCCTCCTGTCTCAGTCGTTTGAAATCACGCCTCCACATGCCGTCAACGCGATTTCCAATTGATTTTCCCGGCGTGGCTGGCTAATGCTGAACCCCTCACGCAATTAACTATCAAATTCTATGGCGAACACTATTTTTCATTCCAGCGTTGAAGGCGCGCAACATGGCGCAAAATCATTGACTCAATTCCTCGCTTACGCGAAAAAATCCGGGGCAGCGGGCGCGCAACCGTCCAATTACATGCTGCAAAACGACAAGGGCGGGTTCAAGAAACCGAAGGAAATTCGCGAAACATTCGCAAAAGCCAAAATGAAGCTGGACGGCATTTCGGCCCATTGCCCTTTCTGGGTGCATACCACCGCCTGGACCGGCAGTCCCAGCGTCGTGCCGTTTATCCCCGGTGACGTCGCAAAAAAGTCTTCGGCTGAAATCGAACAATGGGCTCAGGATTACATTCTGCGCCTGCTCGATCTTTGCGCGGAATTGAAGGTGAAAATTGTCCCGATGTTCTGGGGCGTCGCTTTTGGTTGGGAATTGGCTTCCGGTTATCCATGGGGTTTCTGGGCAGGCCCGGGATACGATCTACTCCAGGAAGGTTCGGAACGTTTCGTGAGGAAGACCCAGAAGATCCGCGATCACGCCCGCAAGCTCGGCATCTATATCGCGCACGAAATTCATCCCGGCACTGCCGCGATGTGCGCCGATGATTTCAACCTGCTCGTAAAAATTTGTGACGGCGACAAAACGCTCGCGGTAAACGCCGATCCATCGCACTGCTGGGAGGGTGAAGATTGGGAAACCCGTTTCCGCAAAGTGGCGGATCGCGTTTACGCCTGTCACGTGAAGAACTTCGCCATTCGCCCCGGCATTCCGCTGCGCAAAATGGAAGGCAACTGGCCGGGTCGCGCGATGCAATTCTGTGATTTGCCGACGGGCGATCTAAACATGACGCGCTACACAGAAATGTTGATCAATATCGGTTACCCGCAACGTTACTGCAAAGTGATGGGAACCAAGACCGCGCCACTGATCGTCGAAGCCGAAAGCGCTTATCGGGATTTGGATGCCACCAGTGCGAACGGCATTGGGTATGTCCGGGATAACCTTTGTTTCCCAATTGCGGCCGGTTCTTTCGAAGAAGGCATGGGCGCATAAAAAATCCCTTGAACCCGAATTCTGGCTAATGCATTGTGCTCCCGTTCTCTGAATACTGAATACTGTTCAATCACACCGCGCCGTCACTGGCGCGGTCTTTTTTTAATTTGCGATTCTGGATTCTGGATTCTCGATGTAAAAGGTTCTGATTCCTCAGAGGATTTCAAGTAAACAGGCGAACGAGTCATCATTCGCCTTTTTGTTCTGCGGAACCGAGCATCCAGCATCCAGTATCCAGCATCGCTCCTACGGTGAAGTAAGAGGGCGATCGCTCATGCTGGCGATCTGCCGGTTTACTTCTGCGATCCCTGGATAGTTCGGCGCGTTCTTCACAATCAGCCGATACATATCCCTGGCTTCCTGTATGCGTCCGGCGGCGCTCAGTTTCTCACCAAGCGTAAGGAGTAGTCGAATTTCCTGTTGCGGACTGGGTTTCAGATTCAGCGCCTGCGCATAAGCATTGATGGCAGGCCATGTCTTCCCTTGCCCTGCAAGAATGTCGCCAAGCTTCTCCATCAACACGGGGCTGTTCGTTCCCATCTCGTTAATATACTCGATCACTTCTTCAGCCGGATAACCTTGCACAATATTCAAGTTCACGACGCCGAGATGCGACCATTCAATGAGCTTGTTCTTTTCAGCCAGCAAACGTTCATGCAATTGCTGCGGCCCACGATCCACCGGACGATACAGCGGATCACCAATGACGGTCGTCTGCCATGAGAGCGAATTCTGCGCGGCGTAGGCTGCTTCGCCAAAACTGAAACCACGCAAAAAGCGGGAGAGAAAAACGCCCAAATCCAATGTGCCGCCAAGATAAGGCTCGTCCACGAAACCAATCGTCGCCGTCGCTCCCCTCGCCAGCAACGGCCCAACCCAATGCATGTTCGCGTTCCGGATGGTTGCCGCACTGTAGGAATGCAAATGATAGGCAAATGCTCCCGGCATAAATTCCACACTAGATTGCGCAAAAGGCCCGGAAACATCAGCATCATACCAACCACCATAAAGCGCGATCTGGCTCATCGGCAGGGCTGTTGGAAAAGTCTGTTCATTTTCATCTACCACCAATTCCCAACCGAGCTTGCGGGCCGCCTCTGCTCCGCCACGCAGCAAATCGTCGCCCAGCTTGAATTCACCTTCCTTCAAACCGCGCAGGTCGAAGTAAGCGCGTCCCCACAAACCGACTCTCTCTGCTTCAATCGCTTTATCCACCAAACCTTTTGCCACGGCAGCACTCGGTCCATCCAGACGCGCCACCATAAGAATGCCATTGGTGGGATGAAAACTTTGCGGCTCGGTCGAATTAAAGAAGCTGTTTTGAATAACTCCCGTGAGCGGCAGCTTGTAGTCGTTCATCGGAAGGAGCGCCAATTCTGAATCCACTGCGGCGCTGTTGCGGCGCAATGGCTCGGGCAATTTGTCCACGCCCGCTTCGCGCAGGCCGGAGTCTTCCATGATGCGGGATGGCACCCCGTAGCAAAGGACTGCGTAGCGAATCTTCGACTCCTTCACCCGCCAATACACCTTGCTGGGCTCCCCGGGGGTGACAGAGACAAACTCAGAACGGATCGTGAACAGTTTTTTGTTTTCCAGGAATTTCGAGAGCGGACGCTGTATATCTCCCCTGAAGTCGGCACGACTGATCGCTTCCGTCATCGGCATATCGAAGCCGACAACCTGCCCTGGCGGAACATTTCTTTTCTTCGCATAATATTCCGCCACTTCCTTCGATTCCGGCATGCTGGAGTTGTAGATCACCACAACGGAATTGCCGGATTCCGCAGCGCTCACGGTGCTGTGCACAAGGAGGAACAACAGCAGGAGGGTGATTAAGGGAGTAATGGAGTGTTTGAGTATCAAAGGGATGTTTTTACCCAGCACTCCACCACTCCAGCACTCCGTTGTATTTCTCTTTCTCATGTTCATTCGATATTCACACGTAAACCGTCGTAAGCCAATTCCACACTGACCGGCATCTCCGCCTGCGCCAGATCGTGATCGTAGTCATGCGTCAGGTGCGTAAGAAAGGTGCGGTTCGCTCCGATGCGCCGCGCCGCGGTCAATGCTTCGTCCAAACACATATGTGTCGGATGCGGTTCACGCCGGAGCGCATCCAGCACGACGACTTCCACCCCGCGAATCTGATCCACCGCTTCGATCGGCACTTCCTTACAATCACTTAAATAAGCTAGAAGTTTACGACCATTCTGCGAAAAGAGAAACCCGAGTGTTTCCATCCGGCCATGCGGCAAGCGTAGCGGCGCGATGCGCAAATCGCCTAGCTCGAACGCATCGCTAATGATGTGTTGTTCCGGAATAAAATAGCCTCGCGGCCACGGACCCCCATGAAAGGCATAAGCGAAGACTCGCTTCAGATCGGTCATTGTCGCTTCGCTCGCATAGATCGGCAGCGCTGTTCCGCCGCGTAAATCGCAAAAGCGACGGCAATCATCCAGTCCCATGATATGATCGGCATGCGAATGGGTGAAAAGAACGGCATCCAGCCAGTTCAATCCCTCGCGCAAACATTGGGTGCGGAAGTCGGGCGTGGTGTCCACCACCAGCCTGGTTTTCTCGGAAGTAACGTAGATGGAGGGACGAGTGCGATGGTTTTTTGGGTTCGCAAGAAATTCAGCGGGATATTCTTTGCCTATGATTGGCACGCCCTGGGAAGTTCCCGAGCCCAGAAAAGTTAACGAAAGTGACATCTGGTTCTGAAAAATTTTGCGAAACGCTAACACACCAGACAGAATCAGCGAACGAAATTTGCCATGTTAACCACGCTGCGCATCAAAAACCTCGCCCTGGTGGATGATCTCACGGTCGAACTGCAACCGGGCTATAACGCGATCACCGGCGAAACCGGCGCCGGTAAATCCATCATCATGGGCGCCCTCAATCTTGTGCTCGGCCAACGGGCAGATCGCACCCTCATCCGCAGCGGCGCTGATAATTGCTCCGTGGAAGCAGTCTTTGATGTGGAAAAGTTGAACTCACCGCTCAAGAATTTTCTCGAGGAGAACGGGCTCGAACCGTGCGAGGAAAACCAATTGGTGCTGAAACGAACCTTCTCCGCGGCGGGAACCAACAAACAATTTGTAAATGGTTCACCCACCACGTTAAACAACCTGGCCAGCATCGGCGAATGGCTCGTGGACATGCATGGCCCCCACGAACATCAATCTTTGCTTAATCCCTCACGGCAACTCGCCATCCTGGACGCATTCGGTGGATTGGAAAAATGCCGGAACCGCTTTGCCGAAACATTGCAGAAACGCGCCGGGTTGGAGCGCGCGAAAGCAGAACTGATTATTGATGAGCGCACTTACGCCCAACAGATCGATCTGCTGCGACATCAGGTGAACGAAATCTCCTCCGCCAAATTGCGCGCCGGG
This sequence comes from Verrucomicrobiota bacterium, assembly GCA_013820875.1. Taxonomy (GTDB): domain Bacteria; phylum Verrucomicrobiota; class Verrucomicrobiia; order Limisphaerales; family JACDHS01; genus JACDHS01. Next base: position 17,803 of record JACDHS010000009.1, read on the forward strand.
GAAGAAACGGAAGTGGAAGGCGAATATACCCGCGCGAGCAACGCTTCCCGCCTGCTGCAACTCGGGCAGATGGCCCAGGAAATCCTGAGCGAAAATGAAAATTCACTGCTGAACCAATTCGGGGCTGTGGGCAGAACCCTACAGGAATTGCATCGGGTGGATCCGGCGGCTGGTTGCCTCACGAACCTGCACGAACAAGCGTTGCAAATCATTCGCGAACTCCAGGATGAACTCTCCTCTTACGTCGAGAGAGTGGATCTCGACCCGGCGAAACTGCACGAATTGGAAGAGCGCATTAACATTCTGCATTCTTTGAAGCGCAAATATGGTCACACACTGGCCGAGGTGATCGCGTTCGGTGAAGGAGCATGGGAAAAGCTCCGCAGCCTTGAGCAGCGCGATGAAGAACTGGCGCGGATCAACGCTGAAACGCAGAAACTCGATTCCGAACTTTGGAAGATCGGCAAAGAGATTTCAACAGAACGACGCAAGCTCATCCCGAAGCTCTGCAAATCAGTCGTCAAACATCTCAACGACCTCGGCTTCAAGCAAAGCCAGTTCGAAATCAGCATCAGCTCTCTTTTGCCCAAGGAAATCAAAGATGACGAAAAACCTGCCTTCCTAAACAGCGGTTTGGATACGATTGAATTTCTCTTCGCACCCAACCCCGGCGAACCGGCGCGTCCCCTGCGCGCAATCGCCTCTTCAGGTGAAATGGCGCGCGTTATGTTGGCCTTGAAAACTGTCCTCGCCGCTGAAGATGAAGTCCCGGTCCTGGTCTTTGACGAGGTGGATGCCAATATCGGCGGTGAAACGGCTACTGTGGTTGGCGAGAAAATGTTGCAAATCGCGCGGCAACGCCAGGTTCTTTGCATCACGCATCTTCCAGCCGTTGCAGCGGCTGCGAACGCCCATTTTTGCGTGAACAAAGAGGTCAAGAGTGGACGAACCATCTCCGAAATCACCTTACTGGACCCGACTGAGCGCATTACAGAGATCGCCCGAATGCTTGGTGGCCAGTCCGATGCTGCCCGCAAGCACGCCAAATCGTTACTAATGGAAAACCGCACGGCGAGTCGGAGAAAAGATTAAACGTTTGCTTTTTGCCTCAAAATCCGTTGAAGTTGCAGTTGATTCTTAAGTCTTTGAGTTTTCCCGCTATGAAATTAAAAGTAATCACATCCATCTCGGCCTTGCTCCTGAGTTCTTTTCTCGCAAATGCCGAAGTTTTCAAAATCGGTGGCTATACCTTTGACGATGCCAATGTCGTGCAAAAAGCAACAATCGTTGAAGGTCCACTGAATCTTCGGGACTTCAGCAGTGGAACGTTTGCCCGTTACAACGAAGGTTACATTGATGTTCCAAGTCAAAAGGTAAATCTTTATCGTAATTTCGATCACAGCAAATCCATCGGGCGCCTCCTCGGGCGCAGGAGCAAAAGCGGCTTGTCTCGTCACATTACGCTGCCTCAAGCAGCAGACATTCTGCCTGCTGCCAACATTCATCGAAGCACCATTGAATTGACCTGGTTGGATCATGGTCTTCAAAACAGAGATGGGGCAGACTTCGTCATTTATGAAGTGGCCACTTGGGAAGGCTTTGCTGTTTCTGTTCGGAAAGCGGGTTCAAGTGAATTCAGCGCACCGCGTTACCAGTTTGCCAGCCAGGTTGATAAGCTGCATGGAATCAACGCCGTTGCCTTTGAACTGACAGATTTTGGCATTCCAGACGGTGCAACGATTGCGGCAATCCGAATTCGCAATCTATTCAACGGGAAAGCTCGCGCCGGTTCAGATAGGGTGGACCACGAAAGCGGCCAGGGAAAACTGGTCTATCCAACAGACCCAAATTATAACAATGCGTTTCCCATCAGAACCAAAGCGGGTGGGCCAGAATTCACCCCGGAGCTTCTCGGCGCAGACATCGTATATGCCGTGGCATTGCACGATATCGTTCCTATCCAGATCGAAGGCGCTCAGGTGTCGAAATAATCCGATCTCCAATCTTCAGAACGAAAGAGGCTCCACTTGGAGCCTCTTTTTTCAAATCGTTCCCTGCCCAAAGCCCAAAGCAATCCACGGATGCGCCGCTTAATGACGTGGCGTTCGCTTAACCGAGCTTCAAATTCTGATCGGTAACCGCTCCAGTGGAAGCGGAGGAGACCAGGTGCGCATATTTTGCGAGCACACCACGCAGGTAACGCGGCGGCATCGGCTTCCATGCTTTGGTGCGCAATCTCATTTCCTTCACGGAAATGCCTAACGTGAGTTCGCGTTTCTCAGCATCGATCACAATCTTGTCTCCGTTCTTAACAAACGCAAGCGGCCCGCCCACGTAAGCTTCCGGTGTGATGTGGCCGACAACGAAACCGTGCGTGCCGCCAGAAAAACGTCCATCGGTAATCAGCGCCACATCTTTGCCGAGACCTTTGCCCATGATGGCACTGGTCGGGCCGAGCATCTCACGCATACCAGGACCGCCCTTTGGCCCTTCGTAACGGATCACGACGATGTCACCTTTTTTGATGCCGCCATCGAGGATCGTTTGCATTGCCAGTTCTTCAGAATTAAAAACCCGGGCCCTGCCTTCGAAGTGCAAACCTTCTTTTCCAGTTATCTTGGCCACGGCACCTTCCGGAGCGAGGTTGCCATAGAGAACCACCAGGTGGCTGTCCTTTTTAATCGGATCCTTCAACGGACGAATGATCTGCTGGCTGGCTGGATACCCCTTCACGTCTTTCAAATTTTCAGCCAGCGTCTTCCCGGTAACGGTCAGACAATCGCCATGAAGTAAACCAGCTTCCAGCAACATTTTCATCAATGGCTGAATACCGCCAATTGCCACCAGTTCAGACATGAGATATTTGCCACTCGGCTTGAGATCGGCCAGCACCGGAACGCGTTTACCAATCTTCGTAAAGTCATCGATCGTGAGCTTCACGCCAGCGGCATTCGCCATCGCCAGCAAGTGGAGCACGGCGTTCGTGGAACCACCGAGTGCAATCACGATGGTAATGGCGTTCTCAAACGCTTTGCGCGTCATGATGTCGAGCGGACGAATCCCCTTCTTGATCATCTCGATCACCGCCGCGCCCGCGCGTTGGCAATCTTCTTTCTTCGCCTTGGAAATCGCGTTCTGTGCGGAACTGTTGGGCAAACTCATGCCGAGCGCTTCAATCGCACTCGCCATCGTGTTCGCCGTGTACATGCCGCCGCAGGAGCCAGGCCCAGGAATGGCGCACGCCTCAATTTTCTGCAGTTGGGCGTCATCAATCTTCTTGTTCGCGTGCTCGCCGACCGCTTCAAAGACCGAAACAATATCGAGCTTGCGAGTGTCGCCGGTAATACAGCCCGGCAAAATAGTCCCGCCATACACGAACACCGCTGGACGGTTCATCCGCGCGATGGCCAGCAGACAGCCCGGCATGTTTTTATCGCATCCGCCAATCGCCACGATTCCGTCCATCCCTTCGCAACCCACCACCGTCTCGACTGAATCGGCAATGACCTCGCGCGACACGAGCGAATACTTCATTCCTTCGCTCCCCATCGAAATACCATCGGAAATAGTGATCGTATTAAAAATGATCGCTTTGCCGCCGGCTTTGTTTGTGCCGACTTCGGCTTCAATCGCAAGCTTGTCAATATGCGAGTTGCACGGCGTCACCATGGACCAGGTGGAAGCGATGCCGATGATCGGCTTTTTGAAATCTTCTTCTTTGAATCCGACGGCATAAAGCATCGCGCGACTGGGCGCACGATCTGGACCGTCAAGGACTGGACTGGAGAATGGACGCGGGTTGTTGGCGTAAGGATTAGCGGTTTTCGATTTTTTCGATTTCATTTTCGCGGGATTATTAGTTCCACGAATTCAGCCAGGAAACAAGCTGGCAGTTGGAATCAGCCCGTTTCCTTTTGAAACTCGTGACTCCGATCAAGCCGAGGCCGAAAGATTCTTCAAATCAGCCCGCACTTGTTCGTAACTCGTGTTGTAGGCGAGCACTTCAGGATCGGGTGTGATCCCCCAGTTCGTGCAGGCATCCTGATAGCAGTCTGGCCACCAGTTGCGATGCTCCGTCAAACCTTCGTCCCGCCATTGCTTCCAGCCCATCAAAACTTTGGACCAACATTTGTCGCCGTATTCCACCCCTTCGCGCGGGGTATCGAAATTCTTCAAATACCAGTCACGTCCGATCCGGGCATGAAGAACTTCATCCGCCCAATCATAGTCCTGGAAGGTGGCACTCAACGCGTTCTGCGATTGCAAACCGACTTCCCATTCGTAGCGTTTGCCGGTTTTCGGCATGAGACCTTGTTCGATGAAATATAAAACACCGTGACGTTCGATCGGCGTGAGTTGCGTATTCAAGCCGAGCGCCCAGGTGTGATTGATCATCACGTTGCGCGGCCAATCGACACCGATGCTGGCAAAGCCGACCTCACCCATCATGGCATGGCGCGCTTCATCCCAAAGTTGGCGGGTCATGTCGCGGTAATAATCCCACGGTTTGCCCTGAGTCTCGACGATGATGCTCGCCTGCATTTCCGGCACATCGATTTCGCGAAGCCGTTTGTAAAACATCATCAACACTTTGGCTTCCGCTGGCTTTGTTTCGTCGTAAAGAAAGACCTCGGCATTGACCCCCATGTTGTAAGGATCCGGAAAGCGTTCGTCGCGTTTTGGAACTTTGTCGTAAGCAAATGGCTTTGCAGAATGTTGGCGAAGAATGTTTTTTTCTGCGGGTGATTGTGAGCCGTCCAGATCCCCTGCTGCAGCGAGGCAATCGTCCAGTAATACAAGCCAATCAGCCATTTTTTCGCGGTGCCCTTTATCGACCAGGCAAGCCACGGCAGTTTTTCCATACTCGATCATGTCGTCCACTTCGATGAACGCATGGCGACAAAGCCGAACACTTGGCGCGTCCGCCAGCGGATTGGTATCGCGAATGTGGCTTTCCAGACCACGCTTCAGTGCGGTCAATGCTTTTTCATAAACAGCAACGAGCAATTCTTCGGTGGTTGGCGCGCAGAGGATTTCATCGAGAAAAAGGTCGAGGTTCTTGTCAGGAACGGCATCAAGGCCGAGCGGTGGTTCGCGCATTTCCCCGACACGCTTTGCAAAGGTCGAAACGTGTTCCGCGCAGTAATGGCCGTGCAGCGAGAATGCCATCTTCAATTCGTAAATTGGCTCAGCGGTAAGGCGAGCCAGGAAGATGTAATGCAGTCGTTTTAAAACCCAGTGATAACGTTTCAGCCGTGCGACACAATCTTCGATGGAAAGTCCCGGTTTTGCGGCATCTTCCATGGAGCAAAGCCCGGAAACAGCAGGAAGACCTTTGTAGGTTTGATAGGTTTTCATTGTGACTTAACCCGACTTTGTCCCAAAAGCCCAAAAAAAACCAGAATGGATTAACTACAAGTAGAATAGAGCCTGTCCGCAAAACGCATTGGTTAATGAGAGAGCGTGATTGGTCATTGGAAAAAACAGACAAAATCCTCAAATGAGAGGGTTTTGCCTGAAATCGGTGAGTCATAATTTCCGCTGGCCTACTGCCATTTAGTTAAGCATCGGAAAGTGACCTTGAGACCATCCAGACGGTTTTGATATGATATTCAAGTGGCCTTGAGACCGTCCAGACGGTTTTGATTTGATATTCAAGTGGCCTTGAGACCGTCCAGACGGTTTTGATTTGATATTCAAGTGGCCTTGAGACCATCCAGACGGTTTTGATATGATATTCAAGTGGCCTTGAGACCATCCAGGCGGTTTTGATTTGATATTCAAGTGGCCTTGAGACCGTCCAGACGGTTTTGATTTGATATTCAAGTGGCCTTGAGACCGTCCAGGCGGTTTTGATTTAATATTCAAGTGGCCTTGAGACTCTCCAGGCCACGTTTCTGGCGACCCAAAGTGAAAAAACCCTTATTTTTCGACAATTTGCCCGAATGAAGCTTCCGCACCTGCCCGCAAAAACACGCAAAATTGAAACCGAGTCGGAGAATCCCCAAAATGTTTCGTGACACACAAACCGGCAGGTTTGCCCCACCTTTTCGGAAATCTATTTCGAGAAACGCTATAGAATAGGATGTGTGTGTCGCAAAACGGAGGACTGCGCCGCAGGTGGGTAGTGGCGCCAGAGGATTGCGTCCCGTTTTGCATCACAGTAAATTGGAGGGCATGAAGACACTGTTTGTGTTGTTGATCGGCGCCGCGATTGGAATCGGTGCTTACCTGTATTTTCTTGGTCCAGAGCGTCGCGCTGATCGGACCGGTGCGGAGAGAGAAGCGTCTGCAAGTGCCGAAACTTTGAAGGATAAGGTCAGTCAGGGCCTCACCAATCTGGATACGCGTGAGATCCAGGATGAACTGGAACGCACTGGGCGAGTCATTCGCAAGAAGGCTGAACAAGCTGGCACCGCTATCAAGGATGCGACTGCCGATACCCGGATCACGACAGAAATCAAAGGCCGCTTTGCTCTCGACCCTGATCTTTCTTCGTTGCGCATCTCCGTAAACACGACTGACGGCATTGTGACCCTCGCCGGTTCGGCTTCATCTGCTGAAGAAGTCAAACGCGCCATGGCCATCGCCCTGGAAACTGAAGGGGTGCGTGAAGTGGCTTCAACGATTCAAGTAAAACAGCGGAAGGACTGAGTGGGGATCGAGAAAAATCTTTCTTAAGTTTCCCGAGTCTGCTCGATAAGACGTTTGGCTTCTTCAACGTGTTCTTCCAACACTTGGATACGGACTCCGCTGGTCGTGAGAAAATGATGAGGGGCGACGCTGGATGTGTTTTCGTCCGGAATAAACGACGGGATGCCAGCCCCTTCGAGGAGCATTTTCAATCCCTGGGCTTCGTCCAGACTATGACAGTTTGCGATGGTGACCATGTTCATGTTGTCTCTATTATAACCCGCGATAGATCCGTTCCAAAGCGATAATGGAATAAGCCGTCACAAGCGCTGGATCTTTTTCCCACCAGCGCCCGTTGTCATTCATCCAGGAGCCGTCGGCGTTCTGCAAATCAATCAGCTTCATGGCGAGGTCGTGACGCCAGTTCACTTCTTTGCCATCGGCCGTTTTGATTTCATTCACATCCAAGGCGCTGAGTGCCTTGGCCATGGTGTGGAAATAATAGTAAAGCCCTTGCGGTCCCATGCCGGGATTTTCTTCCAGCGTGTAATTCTGCTGGAGCCACTTGTAAACCGCTTGCACGCGCGGATCGTCGCGTTTTAAGTCGGTGTAAATGTAGCTCAATAAACCGGCGTAACTCGCGCTGCCATAGGAACGGAGCGTTACACGTCCTGAGATATTCGTTTCACCGGCCATGCTGTGGCCTGGATAATAAACGAATCCACCCTTGTTCTCTAAATCGTCGGAAGCCCAGTCTTGTTTATTGTGGCTGGGCAGATTTTGGCAGTTCTGCAGAAATTCAATTGCTGCGGCCCAATCAAGTTCTTTGCTGGCCTCCGCTTTCGTATCTTTCAGATGCTCGCGGCTATAGTAGATCGCTTCGAGAGCAGCAAGAGTGTTGGCCATGTCGGAATGCTCGTACTTCGGTCCATATCCAAGGCCGCCATCGAACACATTATCAGTCTCACCTTTGACACCAAAATCCGTTTGTAAACCGATCAAAAACTCGCGCCCTTTGCGGATGATGGAATTATATTTCTCGTCCTTGGCTGCAGTAAACGCCAGGACTGATAAAGCGGTGTTATGCGTGAGCAGTTCCTTCTTTTTGTAAATGCTTCCATCTGGCTGGGCACATTGTTCGAGGAACGAGTAGCCGCGCTTGATAAACTCCGGCTCATCTTTCGAATAACGGCCACTGGGTTCACCTTTGAATGCCAGGAGTGGCAGCGCGGTCAAGGCTGCTTGATCGCCTGTGGACCATGTGCCGTCGGCATTTTGATTTTTTTCGAGCCAGGAAAGGCCACGATCGATTGCCCGCTGAACCTCGAGACGAACCGAAAGATTTTCATCGCGCGGTTGGGGCGGCGGTTGGGAGGACGCGGAATTTGGGAGAATTAGAAACAGGATTGCGAACAATGAAAGACACGAGCAGGTCCGTTTCTGTATCAACGACATCAGCCCCCAAGTGGTTACGCAATGAGTCACATGGCTTGTTACCCATTCCGCGTTCCTGAAAAGTTTCATTTCTTTGTTCCCTTGAATTGGAGGATGAATTGCACCGGAGTGTTCAAGGGCGGAACACTACTTTTGTTAACCTCCCAGATCTCGTCATTTTCACGTCCGGGACGCGGGTTATTCATCAATGCGAGCGGATCCGACATGATGGCCACAATTAAGCCGTCCCGTTGCGCGACCAATGTGCCACCGTGGACTTGTGAACCATTGTAAATCCATGGTCCTTTCGTCGTTACTTTCAATGTCGCCGTGTTAAACACCAATTGCTCGGCGCGAACTTTCTTTTCACGACCGTCCTCTGTCCACTGCACCAACAGGTCGATGCTTTCGCCTGGTATTTCTTTCGTGTCGAAATCATGAACCGTCAAATTCGTTTGTGCGCCTTTCGCGCCGAGCAGCAGGGCGGACAGGTGGATATGCATGGGATCCACTTCCGTTTTGAGCACGCTTTCATGCAGTTTTCCCACCGCAGAGACGAGGAGATATTCCACAGGGCCGTTGGTCATGTTAATAGCCGCTGGAAAAGAGATGGAACGGTCGCTTTTGTCCAGGCGCACTTTGCCTATTTCAAAAATGCCCGGTTGAACTTCTTTGACTGGAGGGTTGGCGACGACGTTTGTATTTTCTGCCATTACCTCTGCGGTGAGAAGAAAGGTGAGGCAGGTCAGTAATAGGAACTTCAACCCTGACCCGATTGCGCAACCCCGTTGATGGTGACGAGCTTGTTTACCATCAAACCCAGGGTAGCCCCGACCGAACCGGGGCAACCTTGCGCTGTGTTGCGGAATGCCGTTGGGATTCAAGAGGACGCCTTTCGCTGAAAAAATCGATAGCTCATTTCACCGTAATATCATAGCACGCCATCTCTACCATGTTGCGGACGAATAATTTGCCCGCAGAAATGGCAGGATGATTCCAGGTCTTGCCCTGGATCGCGGGGAATCGAATCAATTCCTGGTGCGACTCGGGCGAAGCTTGCACAAGGGCGAGTTGACCGTCGCCGGTCAGGATAACCAGGTGGTCACTGGCAAGAACGAGTTGGCCGTAGCCATAACGGCCATCCTTCCATTTGCGCAGACCGGTTTGGGCATCAAGACAGACCAGGATGTCTTCATCCAGCCCATAGATGAATCCTTCGTGTAAGACGGAACTGCTGAATTTGTTTTTGAGATTCCTGTTTCGCCAGAGTTCGCGCGCTGAGAACTGCTCGCCTGCTTTCGTGATTTCAACCGCCATGCAACCTGTGGCGTAGCCGGCGGAAAGCATAAAACGATTTGTGCCGAGCAGAAGCGGTTGCGCGATGTTGCGGTTGCCGGCGTTTACTTTCCATGGAATTTCCCAAAGCAATTTGCCATCAGCCACAGTTAATCCGACCGCGCGAGTTTCTGTCACAACGATCAACTGTTGTTCCCCGGCGAGTTCCACCAGCATCGGAGAACTGTAAGCGGCGGAATCATTGAGAGATGTCCAAATCCGTTCTCCGGAACTTTTGTCGTAGGCAACCACTGATTTTCCAACCGGGCCGCCGGGAGCAACGATCAACAGATTTCCGACGATCAACGGAGATCCGGCAGTTCCGTAGTAGAGCAACTCGCCTGCGTTTTCTCGAAGAATATTCTTTTGCCACAAAAGGTTTCCATTGTCGGCCTCGAAACAGATGAGGTCACCCATTGCCCCAAGTGAATACACTTTGCCGCTGTCATACGCCGGGGTGGCGCGCGGGCCTTCCCCGCCCATCGATTCGTCGAAACGCGCATCGTAACTGTGCGCCCAGACTTCTGCTCCGGTTTCGATGTCATAAGCGGCGACCACTTCCTTTTCGCGACGTTGCTCAATTGTAAAAGCCAATCCTTCTGCGATCGCGAAAGAAGCGTAACCGGAGCCGCAAGGTTGTTTCCAAATCGGTGTGAATCCGGCCGCAGGCCAGTTGGTGGAAACGGGTTGTTCGGTGTAAACGCCATCCCGATTCGGCCCTCGGAACCCATTCCAATAGGATGATTCCTCTGAGCGCGCTGACCGCAGGGCGCTTTCTTCGTTGGCCAACTTCGCCCGATGCGCCTCCACCGCATCAAAATTTGGTAGCGTTTTTGTAAACGTCAGGACCGGTGGGAATCCGCCACGCCATTCAATGCCCAGTGGTGTAAATAGCGTCAGGAGGAAAATGACCGCTGCGAGGTAAATTATGGAATAGAGAAGAACTCCAAGCGTGCCGAAGATTTTCTTGCGCAGGCGCAACTCGGGACTGTTCCAAAGATAAAGCAAACCGAGCGGCGGAAACAGATAACTGGCAAAACGCACCTTTTTCATTCTTTAGGAAAGCAATTCATCAGCACCTTGCATGAATTTAGGTGGCAGTGCAAAGGTTGCAAACGATCAAAGAAGATTTTTCCAGTGGTCCGAATGGTGTGCAGCGATTCTAAATGGAATCCTCGGGGCTTCAAACGTGATACTTGCCGATGCTGTTCTTCCGTTTATTTTCTCGCAGTGGAAGGTAAGGCTGATTACAAATTCCGCGTTTCTAATGAGAAAACCGTCGCTTCTGATCATCTTTCTAACTGTCTTCATCGACCTGGTGGGGTTCGGTTTGATCTTTCCGCTACTGCCTATCTATAGTCAGAATTTTGGTGCCAGCGGTTTCATGATTGGTGCAATCATCGCCGTTTACTCACTGATGCAGTTTATCTTCGCGCCAATCTGGGGACGACTTTCGGACAGAATCGGTCGCAGGCCAATTCTCCTGATCAGCACGGGGTGCGCTTCCATTTCCTACATGATTTTTGCGTTTGGCTCGGGGATGGAAGGCAGCGTGGCCCTTTGGGTTATCCTGATCTCTCGTCTTTTCGCAGGGATTTGCGGGGCCAACATCAGCGTGGCGCAAGCCTACATCGCGGACATCACCCCCCCGGAGAAACGTTCCGCTCGCATGGGTTTGATCGGCATGGCATTCGGGCTTGGATTCGTTTTCGGTCCGGCACTTGGTGGGTTCAGCATCAAATGGTTCGGGCTGATGGGACCAGGTTGGGTGGCAGCCGTGCTGACCGGGCTGAACTTTCTTTGGGTGGCGTTCATGTTGCCGGAAAGCTGGAAACCGAGCACCGAACCTGTGATGCCACGACCCCGTCTTGCGCAGTTCACTCACACCATGTCGAATCCGACCATGGGGCTTTTGATCGGAATCTTTTTCCTGGCCACATTTTGTTTTGCCTCATTCGAAACCACCATTGGCCTTTTGGTGAGTAAGAACTTCAACCTGGAGATCAGCACCGGCAAAGGTGCGGAAACAATTGCCTATCTCATCTCCTATTGTGCGATTCTGGGCGCCCTCGTGCAGGGTGGAGCGATTGGCAAGTTGGTTAAGAAAATGGGCGAACCAAAATTGATCGCGAGCAGTTTGATCATTGCTGCTGTGGGAATGGCTCTGATTCCTTATTTGCACACGTGGGGATTTCTGCTGATCGGTCTGGGCGTCTTCTCAATCGGCTCCCAACTGACGCGCCCGCCAGTATTCGGCATGATTTCGATGCTGACCTCCGCAAATGAGCAGGGAACTACCATGGGCGTGGCGCAAAGTATCGGCAGTCTTGCGCGTATCCTTGGTCCGATGTTCGCCGCGATGACTTTCGAGAAACACCCGAGCTTCCCCTACCTTGTCTGCGCCGCGCTCTCATTCATGACCGGCGTTCTGGCCTGGCGACTGCTGAAAAGACCAGTCCACGCTTCTGAGCAGGCCGTGTAGCATGTCAATTGCACAAAAGGTCGGCTTGTAAATCACGAGGGCATTGCTCATAATACGAAGCTATGCCTCAGAAAGAAGGAGACGATTTTTCATTACAGCGTGGTTTACGTGGATTTCTCTTGGCCTCATGCGCTTTTCTGTTGTTTATCGCAACCAGTTGGTGCGCGTCGGCCCAAGGTCAGGGCGGAGCACCTTTTCGCGGGGATAGAATTCTAATAAAGCCCGCTGCTGGCAAAGAGGCGGCGCTGCAGAACTTTCATGCCAGAGGCAACATCCGTGTCGTTCGGCAATTCCCCGCTTTTGACAACATCCAGGTGCTCCAACTGCCTCCAGGCGCCGGTGTCCGGCACATGATTCTTAATTACAAGCGAAGCGGGTTGGTTGATTTTGCGGAACCTGACTTCCAACTGTTTCCTGCCTCCACACCGAATGATCCTCGCTATGCTGACGGTTCTCTCTGGCATCTGCATAACACCGGGCAAAGCGGAGGGGTTGCCGACGCCGACATCGATGCTCCCGAAGCATGGCAAACATTGAACTCAGCAAGCAACATTGTCATAGCCATTGTGGATACCGGCATCCGCTACACCCACGAAGATCTCGCAGCGAACATGTGGACAAATCCTGGTGAGATTCCGGGCAACGGCATTGACGATGATGGCAACGGCTACGTGGACGACGTCTATGGAATCAATGCCGCGAATAATACAGGCAATCCGATCGATACTTTGGGACATGGCACACAGGTGGCCGGTGTAGCGGGGGCGGTGGGTAATAATGGTGTTGGTATTGTGGGTGTTTCCTGGAGAGTCAAACTAATGGCTTGTCGCTTCTTTAGTGATTCCGGTGATGGCTTTCTCTCGGATGCAATTCAATCCATTGATTATGCCCGCGCAAAGGGTGCTCACATCATTAACGCCAGCTTCGTGAACACCAGTTATTCGTCCAGCTTTTACACCGCGATCAATAACTGTCGGACGGCAGGGATTATATTCGTTGCTGCGGCGGGCAATGACACGATCAACAATGATGCGACACCGTACTACCCGGCCAGCTACAATCTTGATAACATCGTTGCAGTGGCTGCAACTACCCGGATCGACAGCCTCGCCAGTTACTCCAATTATGGGGCAACTTCCGTTGACCTCGGCGCACCCGGCTCATCGCTTTATACCACCTATCATACCGGCGACTCGGCTTACGTAATCAATAGCGGCACTTCATTCGCTTCGCCTTTGGTAGCCGGCGCCTTTGCCTTGATGAAGGCACGTTACCCGCAGGAAACGTATAAGCAATTGATCGACCGTGTTCTCGCATCCACGGATCCGCTGCCGAGTCTCTCAGGAAAATGCGTCACAGGCGGAAGATTAAATTTGGCAACTGCAATGGGACCGAGTCTGGCATCCGATTTTGTGGCGAATCCAATCGCCGGCACAGTGCCCTTGACGGTGAATTTCACCAATGCCTCCTTTGGAAACATCACCAATTTCGCCTGGACCTTTGGAGATGGAAATACCAGTTCAGCGGTGAATCCAACACACACTTACACTTCAGAAGGGAATTTTTCGGTGACATTGACGGTCACTGGAACAAACGGACTCACCAGCAGTAAGACGCGGACCGTTTCCGCTGTCTCGAATTACACTATCTCGAGCGCCACTTATAACTGGATCGATCCAACCGGAATGACGGCGCTTTCCTTGAGTAACGATGGTGTGAGTCCCGCCCAATCGCTTCCGTTCAGCTTTAGCTTTTATGGCCAGTCGTATGATCAGATTTACATCAGTGCCAATGGTTTAATTGGTTTCGAAAACCAGGGGCTTTCGACGGCTGTCAATGCCGACATCCCGAACGCCAGCCTTCCCAATAACATCATCGCTCCATTTTGGGACGACTTGAACCCGGCTGCGGCAGGGACCGTTTATGTTGGGACAACTGGCACTGCGCCCAACCGCAAAGCAGTCATCTCATGGGTTGGAGTGCGTCACGTTTCCAACCCGCCAACCACCTTTACGTTTCAAGCGGTGTTGGAAGAGGGCTTTCACCGCATCCTGTTTCAATATCAAGATGTGAAGCCGGCGAGCAATCATCAGTCGGCCGCCGGGAAAAGCGCTACGATCGGAGTCGAGCACTCGAGCGGATTGGTCGCGGCGAAATATTCATTTAACGGCAGCACGCTATTGAGTAACGGTCAGGCAATACAGTTTACTGCGACGTCCAGCGGTGGAATGAATGTGACACCATCCACCAACCTGGTCTCCTCGGGAATTGCGGGAGGGCCGTTCACACCAGCCAGCCAGGTTTATACAATCGAGAATACTGCAGCCTCCACGTTGAACTGGTCGGTTTCGAAATCCCAAAACTGGGTTTCTCTCTCGGCATCAAACGGAACACTGGCCAGCGGACAAACAGCTAATGTAACCGTTTCCATCAATGGCAGTGCGAATGCGCTTTTGGTCGGCAGCTATTTCGACACCATTGCTTTCCTGAACCTTGATAACGGGATCGGCGACACGACTCGTTCCGTCAGCCTGGCTGTGAATGGAACAACTTCCGTTCTTTCGGTGACGCCAGCCGACGGGTTGTCCGCGAGTGGATACGAAGGAGGGCTATTCATGCCAGTGTCACAGCTTTACACCCTGCAAAACAGCGGTAATGCCAGTTTAAATTGGTCGGCAACGCATTCCCAAAACTGGGTCAGCCTTTCGGCGACGAACGGCACTTTGGGGGCGGGCTCCAGCACAACAGTAACGGTCTCCATCAACAGCGAAGCGGCTGCGCTGCAACCCGGCAACTACCTGGACACCGTTGACTTTGCGAATCTCACAAGCGGAGATGGCAACACCAATCGCACCGTGTCATTGGCGGTCCATCCCGTCCCGCCGCCGATGCTAGTGTCCAGTATCATTTCCAACCAGTTCACACTCGAACTGATAGGCGAGCCATTGCAGACTTACGTCATTGATTCCACCGCGGACTTTTTGTCATGGAGTTCTGTGGCAACCAACACCACGAGCACCAACGGCACATTCCTGTTTTCTGAACCGATCGCGGGTGCGGATAAAAAGTTTTATCGAGGAACGACTGATTGATGGAGAGCGAATTACCAATGCCGGCTGCGGTAATATCGAATCAATGAAAAAACGCGTTGCGGCAACTGTTTGATTGCTCCCAGCAATGGGTGCTTCGGATTCACACGCTGGAATCCTCAGGCGAGAATGGCTTTCACGACATCCCCATGCACATCAGTCAGTCGAAAATCGCGTCCGGCATAGCGGTAGGTAAATTTCTCGTGATTAAAGCCAAGTAGATGAAGAATCGTCGCGTGCAGGTCATGAACATGGACCTGATTCTCGACAGTTTTGAAACCAAAGTCATCGGTGGCGCCATAAATCGTTCCGCCTTTCACCCCTCCACCCGCCAGCAGCGCAGTGAATCCGAATGGGTTATGATCACGGCCATATTTCACTTCGCCTTTGTCGCTTAGTTCCACTGTGGGAGTGCGCCCGAATTCGCCACAGAAAAGGATCAACGTGTCATCGAGCATTCCGCGTTGCTTTAAGTCTTTGATGAGCGCGGCGACGGGCTGATCAATTTCTTTTGCCAGTTTGCGGTGGGATTCTTCGATCTTCTCGTGATTGTCCCAGGGTTGGCTCGCACCATGCCAGAGTTGAATGAACCGGACGCCGCGTTCGAGCAGTCGACGCGCAATGAGTGTCTGGCGACCATGCACGCCATCACCATACATTTCCCGGATGAATTGCGGCTCATGGGTAATGTCGAAAGCATCGGCCGCTTCCATCTGCATGCGGTAGGCGAGTTCGAAGGATTGAATGCGTGCTTCGAGCCGGCCATCCCGCTGCCTGGCTTGCTGATGTTCTTCATTGAGATGGCGCAACAAATCAAGCTGCTGGCGCTGATCCTTCATGGAAGCATGATTGCTGCGAATATTTTCAATGAGCTTCTCGATCCTGGTATGTTGGGAATCGATGTAGGTGCCCTGATACATGCCCGGCAGGAAACCGTTCTGCCAGTTGTCATTCTCTTTCACCGGATACCCGCCGGGACACATTACTATGAAGCCCGGAAGGTTCAGGTTCTCGGAGCCGAGTCCGTAAGTTACCCATGAACCCATACTGGGCCGGCTCTGCACGGAATCGCCGCAGTTCATCAACATCAGGGACGGCTCATGGTTCGGCACTTCGGCTTTCATGGAGCGAATCACGGCAAATTCATCAATGCACTCGCCGATATTCGGAAACAGTTCGCTCACTTCGATTCCGCTCTGGCCATACTTCTTGAACTTGAAAGGTGATGGAAATGCCGCACCGGTCTTTCTCTCGGTCTTGATGTATTCGCCGGGCAACGATTGGCCTGCATATTTTTCAAGGGCTGGTTTGGGGTCGAAAGAATCCACATGCGATGGACCGCCATTGAGAAAGATATGGACCACACGTTTGGCGCGGCCGGGAAAGTGCGGGGCTTTGGGTGAAAGCGGATTCGTAAGTTGCGCTGCGTGAGCACCTGGCACCAGGAGATTCGGTTCGCCGAACAATGCCGCGAGACTGACGGCGCCCATGCCCATCCCGCATTTACGCAGAAAGTCGCGGCGACTGAAAAAATGATTTTTGAAATTGGCTTCCATTTTTAGTCCACAAATAAGAATTCGTTCGAGAGCAGGAGTACCTGCGCGTATTTCTCCAGGGCAGTCAGCGGCTTTTCAATTGCGTCCGAAGGACCACGGAATTCTTTCTTTGCGTTCCATTCCCTGGCGTAACCATTGACGTCGCGAACTGCTTTCGGCCCGACCATCCGAATGAGCGGCGCCCAAAGGAAGTCGTTGTTATTCAGACTGGTGTGGATGGAAACCACGAAATCAATCGTGTCGCCTTTCTTCACTTCCAGGTTCTCGACTTTCGCGTCGGCACTTTGATTGTGCAGAATCCAATTACCGAGCAATCCCTGGCGACTGGAAACCATGTAAGCGCGGATGCCTTCACCACGCGCGCGTTCATGCTGAAGGATACCCTCAATGGAAATCGCGCCATCCACGGGAGAAACCCAGCGACGGACCACCGCATGTTGCAAATTGTTCCCGGCGTGCCCACCCGTCTCCGTCAGTTGTAGCCAGCCAAGTTTGGCGTCTGGCCAGTTCCTGCCACCCTGCCACGCCTCACCGGTAAAATGCGGCAACTCTTTAAACTCCTTCAGCGATTGGGCGGATGCATCAAATTCTCCATAGCCATATTTCCAGGCAGAAGGAATGCGACTTGCAGATTCTTCCTGCCAAACGGTTTCAGCGCTTTGCAGAAAGGACAGCCCGGCATGCAGTTGCCGAGGGGTAGGATCGCGTTGATAAACCACTCTGTAGAAATTCTGAATTGTCTTCGCCGATAGTGCCGGGCCGTTGTTTCCGGCTTTCATCTTTTTTAATTTTTGCGTTGGTTGTGAATCCGTCCCGCTCTCGATGCGAGTCGCCAGCGCCCGTGCCTGCTCCACGACGAACTTCCCATTCAGGAAGAATAAGGCCTGCTGCGGAACGGTCGTTTCAGAGCGCTGCGGCGTGTGCATATCGGGATTTGCGAAGTCGAAAATGCGCAGCGTTCCGGGGAGAAATTGCCTGTCAATGTATCCGTAGATGGAGCGTCGCTTGCTGAATGGCGGTTTGAAAAATTCCTCCGCTTTCCCTCCGGATCTAAGATCGAGTTCGCCCGAAGCAAATAAGAGCGCATCGCGCAAAGACTCGAAATCCAAACGCATCCGGTTCATGCGCCAGAGCAGCTTGTTTTCAGGATCAACGGCAGCAACCTGCATCTGGCCCTTGGTTGCAGGTTCGTCGCTCGATTGTTGATACACCGCCGACAACATGATCAAGCGGTGCATCTTCTTAATGGACCAACCTTCATCCATAAAACGTTGGGCCAGCCAGTCGAGCAATTCCGGGTGACTCGCAGGTTCGGCGCGGACACCGAAGTCGCTGGTGGTTTGCACAAGGCCTGCGCCGAAATGGTGCGACCAGATGCGATTAATCATCACGCGTGCGGTGAGTGGATTGTCTTTGCTGGCAATCGCTTCAGCCAACTCGCGACGACCACTCCCTTTTTCGAACGGCTTGCGGTCGGCTGAGGAGAGGATTTCCAAAAAACGTCGCGGCACTTCTTCCCCTTTATTTGAGGGACTTCCGCGAAGGAAGATACGCGGGTTCATCTGCGTTACACGATCCTCCATGATGACCGCGTACGGCGGTGCGCCCGGCGATTGGACGATCCAGCGTTCCAGTTCTACGAAAAGTTTCCCGAGTTGCACACGGCTTGGTTCATCGAAGTACCATTCGATATCCACCAGGGCACCGGTTGGAACTGCCGCAGGAGAATTCGCAGCGTAGAGAACCTGCCTCAATTGTTCTTCGTCTTTGGAGAGAGCTTTGGTGTTTCCTGCCGCTTCTTTCCATTTGTTTTCCACGCTGTCGAACAGGTTGCCGTAAAGGGTCGCCACCTCGCGCATGGAGCCGGGCGGTTTTTCTTCGAATGCCGCACGCACAATGGGATTGAGTTTCTCGGCAAGTTTGGTCAGCGGAGAAATGATCTCGCTCGCTTTTGCCGCAAATTCTTCTTCCCGTAGCGCAGCAAAGGCATGCCACGGCGCCCAGATCGGGTCGTCTTTTTTGGTTCCAACAAGGTACGAACTCCATCGCCGCACCACCACTGGGTTCACCTCGTCCGATTGCACAAAGGAATAGAATTCTTCCGAAGGAAATTTGTGCACATCAAGAGCAGCGGCCAGGTATTCGGTGACTTGCGAGCGGAAATTTTTATTTTGCTCCTCTCGTTTCGCGCTGAGTGTGCTTTGGTATTTTTCCTCGCGCCGTTTGAGTTCGTTTTCGAACTCGAGGTAGGCCTTGGCTGAAATAGCGGATGAAGAGAGCGGCACCGCGCGTTCGCTGCCTCCGGAAAAGACGCCATACAAAGAGTAATAATCCGCCGTGGGGATGGGATCGTATTTGTGATCGTGACAACGGGCGCAACTAACCGTCAGCCCCAGCGTGCCGCGCGTCACGACATCAATGCGATCATCAATGATGTCATGAACCACTCCGAGGAAACGGCGTCCCAAAGTTAAAAACCCCATCGCGGCCAATGCTTCGCGATCTGCGCCATCCATCTGGTCGGCGGCCAGTTGCAGGCGTAGGAATTCATCGTAAGGCATGTCTTCATTCAGCGCGCGAACCACCCAATCCCGATAGGCATACGAATGAACGAATTTCGTTTCTTCACGGCCATAGACATAACCTTTGGTATCGGCATAACGCGCAACATCAAGCCAGTGCCGTCCCCAGCGCTCTCCGTAATGTTGTGAGGCCAGCAAACGATCCACCACCTTTGCAAAAGCGTCCGGCGATTTGTCGTTCACGAAAGATTCCACTTCCTCGAACGTTGGAGGCAACCCGGTAAGATCGAATGTGGCCCGGCGAATCAAGGTGCGTTTCTCAGCGGGAGATGACGGATGCAATCCGTTTTCCTCGAGCTTCGCGAGAATGAATTGATCCACCGGTGTGCGGGCCCACTTCCTGGTCTTCACGGTTGGGAGCGGGGGATTCCTGACCGGTTGAAAAGCCCAATGCTCTTTGGCATTGATCGAACTCTTCCTGGTGGCGACGACATTGTCGCGCGGATCCGGTGCACCCATGTTTACCCAGGCAATGAAATCAGCAATTTGTGTCTCGCTCAGTTGGCCACCCGCTTTTTTGGGCGGCATCTGCACCTTCTCATGTTTGTAGGCGATCGCTTCGAGGAGAAAACTGCTGGCGGGATTGTGTGGAACGATGGCAGGTTTGCCGGAGATGCCCCCTTTGCGAATGCCCTCTTTGCTATCCAGCCAGAGCCCGCTTTTCAAGTCATCTGCTTCTGCGCTGTGACATGGGTAACAGCGATCCGCCAAAACCGGACGAATCCGTTTTTCAAAAAAATCCAACTGTTCAGGTGACAGCTCCCTGGCACCCAGCGGCAAAAGCAACGCCATGCACGACATGAGACACAACCATTTAAAAAGCCATTTCTGCATAGGGACTGCCGGAGAGTATGCCAAAGGTGAGCGCGCTGGAAGCAGGTTTTCCCGGGGACGACGAACGATCCAAACCTTGGTACCAGACGATGTCAGGAGGCTCTGAGATTTTCTTCGCGAATCGCATCGGTTAGTTGGAGCCTCCTCACGTCGGCTGCTACGAATGTTACAAAAAAGAGCCGCCCGGTGTTACGCCACCATTCACAGAGTAATTCGTCCACCTGTCGACGCATCAAGTCTGCTGGTAACTCACCGCCGCAACTCGACAGGTGCCACAGAAGAATGCGTAGTAAACACCTTCTTCACAGGGCTTTTGCGAACTACAATCGAACTGCGCGAGGAATGGCATTGGCTTCTGACACTCGGGACAATCGGGAAACTCTGCGCCTTGCACCCACATTGGAATTCCGCCAAGTGTGTTGCTGATCCCGAATGGCTCGGCCGCAGCAAACGGAGTCCACTCCTCCTTGCGGAGATATAACGTGCAGGGCGGTCGGTCATCCTGATATGGGAAATCGGCTTTGCCGCTAACGGGAAGAACGACTGCCGATCCATCCTCGGAGTATTTGGAATATACGGTTCCGCCGTAACTGGCACAGTGCAGACAGGCCAATACACGCCGTGGTGCCATTGAGCGCATCCCTGAAAAGAGCTGCGCGGGCAAAACACTGAAATCAAACAGCCACGCCAGTGGCCCCCCGCAATGGCCGCACGTGTCACCACTTGAAACCCGGCAGGGAACTTCCGATGAGGTGTCTTTATCGGCGGTAGTGTTGAGCCGATAGCACTGTAACGAAATCAAATCTTTGCGTTTGCCTTGTGCGTCCAGAGACCAGCCAGCATGTCGCAGGAATGTTTCAAGCTCCGCGAAACGTCCGGTGGCCCATGTCGGGGGATTCTCCCGCCATCGGACAAATGCTTCGCGAGCGGCTTCGCCTCGCGTCCAGGCAAGCGACATCAGTAGCCAACCGGGTGCCACAGTAGATTTTTCTATTTGTTCAATCAACTGGTGCGCTACTGCGCTGGAAGCATCTCGATACACGTGTCCGTATTCTTCGTGTTGCACCAATTCAGAGGCATGAATTCCTAAACCGTCGCGGCGAAATGCAGCTAAAGCGCCGAGCACATTCGTTCCGATTCGCTTATTCTCTTTTGAGGAATCATCCAGGTATTGCAATGCCTGCGCAACCAGGAGGCTCACCTCATTCTCCTCGATCTCAAGGTGCCACGAAATCCATTGTTCGTCGGGGATGGGCGTTCGCACCCGTTCGGCAGCGGCGACAAGTAAAGTTTCGGAATCCGGACTGAGCTGCGGCATGGCAAGTCGAGTGAGGTCAAGAGCTCCTCGCAGCCGTAAAACCAGCGTCGCAATCTCCATCACTTTATCTTCATACAAACCGCCGCGCTCCGGAAACACTCCAGTAATCGGTGGCACGTAACCATTCAGTAATCCTGGAACAATCAATCCATAGCGAAGGAGCAAGCTATCCTCTTCTGGTTGATCGTGAGACTTGAGATACTGCTTTAACTGTTCTATCAACCCCGGAACCCTCGCATGTTGTTCGTCGGGGATATCGCCGGCCCGCAATGCCTCAACGAACATGTACAGGTGTCCGCCATAGTCGCTCAACGCATTGCCAAGGTGTTCTCGGAAGACTGATTCAGCGGTGATCATTCCTGAGTGAAGATCCTTGTGGTAACGATCACAGTTCAAGAGAGCAACGCAATTTGCATTAGGTTTGTGCGAAGCAGTCCAAATACGGTGGGGTTTTCCTGTGTGAAAACCCTGACTTCTGCCTTCCGCAAATCCTCGTGAGGTTTGGTGCGTGCGTGTTTTGTTTTGAGATATATGGATGGGCGGAGTTGGTTTTCATTAGCTTTGAAATAGCAACACGCACGTACCAGACTTGGTGAGGATTTGCGGAAGGCAGAAGTCAGGGTTTTCACACAGGAAAACCCCACCGATTTTTTGGAGCATCACCTAGCGGTGATGCAGAGGCGATGTTTGGGTTCAGCTTCGTCAGTTTGCCCAGCAATGTTTTGCGGATTTGTCGGGCATCGGGTTGTGGGGATGAATTTTTACAGGAAAAACCGTGTGTCGCTTCGTAATGCTTTCCGGTCCGTGGATACTTTTCCCCTCTGCTTTTTGATGCCTCTGAACCCGGGAAAAAAGGTCCGATTCACGACGAGATCGGCATTTTTTCCGGCGGAAAAGTTCTGATCAGAAGCTGATAACGATTTTTCCCGCCGGTAAAAAACACCCCCCAGACTCTGACGGCAATTTTTCCCTCAACCACGCAGCCGAGACACACCTTTCGTTCGTAATGGCCACTCTCGGGGAAGCCGTGAGCGGTCCTCATCATTTAGTAGGGGAGGAAGGAGCTTCGTTTAAGCCTGAAGTAACGTTGATCTCCCTCGATCGCGACCGTGGACTGACGTTCCTTACCGCTGGTGATGTGAGGAACAGCAACCCAGGGCGAATCGCTCAATAACCCTCTGGCTTCAAGAGAAAAACGAGAAGCACTGGGCCAGTAAAAGATGATTTCTTCACCTTGTTTATGGGCTTTTAACTTCGGTAACAAACCACGGGGCCACTCCGGAAAATCGAATTGAATCGAAGATAGGGCCTGAGGCGTGAACATCGCGCGATCAATGGACCCTGAGAATGATGAACCCTGACCTGCCGCTGATCCAATGGTGATCACAGGATTATCCCGCGTACCGGGCCCGTCCGCATAGGGCACGATCGATTGCAGAACACCGTCGATATAAAATTCAAATTGCGATTTGTCATGATGAACCGCCGCAACATGATGCCAGGCTCCATCATCAGGTATCTGCGCTGCAGAGGTCATGTCTTTCTTTCGAAAGGTCGTTGTGTGTAAAAATCGATTCGTGGTGATGGAAAGAGAAAACCCCGGATCTCCTTCATACTGAAAGAGAATCATCCGGTTAATCGAAACATGGCCGATTGGCAGTTTAACCCACGCTTGCAGAGTGTAATCGCCATGATTGGTGCTCAATCGAATCAACCGTTCGGGATCATCCACCTGGATCCGATTCACACCAGAGAATGTAAAGGAACAATCTCCATCGTGTCCGCTCGGAGAATCCACGCTCCATGCGAGAGATCCCAAAATACTCCCAGCCAATCCATGGATCGAGTCGTTAATCGTTGAACCCTCCCCCTCATCGAAAAGGAAACGGAATCCTTCCTCTGGAACTGGAAGAAGCCGCATGGTGGCGATCAAAGGCAGATGATCCGAAGCGGTGGTATAGGGCACTGCTGCTTGAAATACTTCGATGGGATTTTCCTTTGCGGTGAAAATATAGTCAATCCGGCGGTTCGGTCCGCGTGCAGGAAATGTAAATCCGTCGCCCAACCCAACCTGCTCCCAAACATCATTCCATGACTGTTTCATCAGGAGATGAACGTTACGATCAGGAAAGTCGTTGAAGTCCCCACAGAACACGGCTGGGGCCTTCTCCTGTTGCAGCCACTCATTAAAGAGGGTCACGCAAGCCAGACGCTCTGCTTCATCTTCAGCAGAGGCAGCCAAGTGGGTGTTCCAGAACGAAAAGTCGCGTCCATCAATCACCACCACTGCCCGAACGGCACGTCGCAACTCCGTGCCTGTGGTCCTTGGCAGAAGCCGTTCTTCACTCGACTTGATTGGAAAGCGACTCAGTATGGCATTGCCGAACTGCCCGCCCTGGTAAGGTCGGCCATAGAACACAAAATCCAATCCGGTCAGATCCGACAATTCCTGTACCAGGTCACGTCCATTCACACGGGTCGTCCATCGATCGACTTCTTGAAGGCCGACAAGATCCGCATTCTCCAAAGCGATAACAGAAGCGATTCGCTCGGTGTCCAGCACTCCATCCACGCCGACTCCGTGATGAATGTTGAAAGTCATCACACGAAAATTCCTGGTGCCATTGCTGACGCCGGTGACTGTTTGGCCAGGCAACCTTTCGACCAGAAGGCAAAAAGCGAAGACAAACAGGGCTATACGAAAAAAGAACGTCATGATCGCAAGCGACAATGGACGGAAGTAAATTCCCTAAGTTACAAAAGCAAAAGGGCTGACCTGAAAACAGGCCAGCCCTTGCTTTATTCATCTTATTGAGCGAGCCGGAAGAACCGCATTCCGGCAGAAGCTGAGACAGTCACCTTCTTGAAGCCATCAATAGTTTCGGCTGTTTCAGGGACGTTCTGCCATGAAACTGTCGAAAGATCGCCGGTGCTCTGCAAATCGCCTGAGGCGCTTGCCGGCCAGGAGATCTCAAGCAGATTTCCATTCCTCACGACGGTCAGGGAGACTCCGCTGCCACCGAGTAGATCACCAGTGAAGGTGACCATGTCGATCCACAACGTTCCCCCGCTGCCATAGTTCGATTCAGCATTAACTGCCACATAAGCGTCATTTTCAATACCGGTCGCAGTGCTTTCGAATTCACTGACAAGCCGAACACCGAAGTTCGGGTTGTTATCGGCTCCAGGGATGGATGCGAAACTGACACCGGTTGGCCGGAACGTTGTAACCACCGGATTGGTGTATGCAATGAAGTCGCTGAATTCGACCCCATCCAACGTGTATTGCACTCTCCAGTATTTAGATCCAGTGGCACTGTTGTAGTGATCCCAACTCATGGCGATGTTTTGGTAGCCCACAGTGCTGAACATGAACTGTGCACCGCTTGTCTTGTTCCCTTCGCCTTGTGCAGGAAACGCGCCCAAACGCCATTTTGAGTTGTCCGCCGTTTCTGGATCAAAGCTTTGTGCCGACAGGCTGGTCGCAATGTTGGTCACAGTTCCGACAGGAGTCAGGAATCCAGCGCCGAACGCAGGATCTTCTGTGCCGGTGCTTGGAGTTCCATCCGGAGGATTGCTGTTGAAGTTCCAAAGCACGATCGTTTCGGATCGCACTACCTTAAGCATAAATCCTGCGGTGGTGGACAATGCGCCATCAGACACCGTGATGGTGATCCAGGCAGCTCCGGCTTCCTCAGCAAACGGCGACAAAGTGATAGTGCGCTCGCTACCGCTCCCGCTCACGACGATATTGTCCGCAGAGATCAGGCGTGGATTGGATGAATCTACTGTGACGATAAGATTCTCTGCACTAGTCTCCTCATCACTCACGAAAGCCTCCACCTGAGCGCTGGTATTCACAAAGATTGTTTGGTGAGAAATCGATGAAATAACCGGCGCGGTATTTTCCGGGTTCACCGAAAGGACCAGCGGGGTCTCAGAATATTTCCCGTCAGCATCTGTGACCCGAACAAAGATCGTAGCTGTTCCGACGCCATCGGCGGCTGTAACAGTGATGGAACGATTCGCTCCGCTACCGCCCAGTTGAACATCCTGAATGAGGGCAGGTGTTTGAACAATGGTCGAAACCACCAGATTCGCCGTTGAGGTTTCCAAGTCATCCACCGTGAATGGAATCGTGATCACGTTGTTCGCTTTGACACTGGCCGCGGCAAAGGAGGAAATCGCCGGGGCAGTATTGCTGCCAGAAACCGGCACAGCCGTTACAACGACCATATCGACCCAGAACGTTCCGCCGGAGGCATAGCTCGCGGTCTGGCTCGCCGCATAGTTATCCATGCCAGTGCCGGTAGCGGTACTTCCAAATTCCGCAACAAGGCGGAATCCAAAATTTGGATTATTATCAGCAGCGCGGATGCCTGCGAAATCAATATTGTAGGTGATCCAACCCGCAGTCGCATTCTCGATCACCGTGTGATCGATCCAGGCTAATCCATCGGGCGTGTATTGAACGCGCCAATAGCGACTGCCTGCCTGGCTGTTGTTATGCTGATAGCTGACGCTCACCCCTTCGTGTCCGACCGTGCTGAATCGGAACTCGATGCCAGCGGTCTTGTTGCCGGTGGAAGCAGCAGGAAAAGTCACCATGCGGACTGCACTATTGTCGAACGTCCACGTATCCGCGTTATTACTGTTCTGGAAAACATGAGCAGCAACGAGGACCTGGGCATTGCCCGTGCCGACACGGGGCAGGAATGTCCCGGTGGCGTCATTGCCATCCTGCTCCTCGCTGTTGAAGTCCCAGAAAGCAATCGTATTCGCCGACGGCACGGAGCGCGCATTCACCACAAACTGAATCTCAGAATACTTCCCGCCGCTGTCAGTGACGCGAACAGTTACAGTACCGCTGCCTTGAGTTGAACCTGGTGTTACGACTACAGTCCGATTGGCGCCACTGCCGCTAAACTGAACATCCTGGATCAGGTTTGGAGTCCACGTGGACCAACTAATTGTCAGGTTGTCAGAGGATTCATTCGCATCACCAATCGTGAAAGAAAGAGGCGCAGTTGGGACACCCACAATCGTGTTCTGGGTGGAGATGGGTGTGATCGTCGGGGCCGTATTGCTACCGTCCAGTGGAGTGCCTTCCACAGTCAAGATATCGAGCCAGCAGGTACCATTTGCACTATAACTGGCGGATGTATTGGGAACGTAGCCCCTGATTCCATTCCCAATCGCAGTCCCCTGGAATTCAGAAACAACCCGGAACCCGAAATTGGGATTATTGTCTGCTGCGCGAACTCCTTTGAAATCCACATCGAAGTAGATCCAGGTAGTAACACCATTCTCCAGCATCCTATGATCGTTCCAGGTTGTGCCTCCGTTGGCGGTATATTGGACTCGCCAAAAGCGACTTGCACTGCCGTTGTTATTATGTTGCCAACGAGCTGTAATCCCTTCGTAGCCAGTGGTGTCGAAGTAGAACTCAACACCTGCAGTCTTATTACTTACGCTCGTGGAAGGAAACCCAGCCATCCGCAATGCGCTTTGATCAAAAACCCATGGATCATCATTCGAACTATTAGCAAACGTGTAGGCTGCATTGACGACCTGCGCGATGCCGGTTCCAATCTTCGGTGTCAGTGTTCCGGTTGCGCCGTTGCTGTCTGGTTCTACGCTGTTAAAGTCCCAGTAAGCCACTGTATCCGCCTTGAGAGGCAAAGTGGTCACCGCCAGTAGTGTTGCTAGCTGCAGTAGTCTTTTCATGTGTGTTTTTATCGGTTCTTAGGGGGCGTCATTCGAAAGTTTCAGCACGTGGAGAAAGCGCCTTTGCGGTATCCACTCGGCGTGGCCATCACAAAAATTCATGTTGGCCCCCTCCGCACCGTGATTGTCGTCAGGCCAATCGGGATAGTCATTCTGATCTTGAGGGTTAGTTGAATCATCGGCATCGAGCATCAACATCACTGCTGACGGTCCAGGCTTGGAATTCATCGCTGCCGCATATCGTGTAATGGTAAATCCAGCCACACTGGTTTCCGTTTTTTTGCGGCCATTGAAATTACCAGACACTTCATAGCTATGACCATTCGTGTTCTTTATCTTTGCCGTTCTGTGAAGGTCCCGCAGAACCATGGTCGTCGGAGAGCTATAAACCAGGTTGGTTTCGATTCGATGCCTCGCGCTCGGACAGAGAAACGTCTTGGTTGCTGCAACATACCCTGGGTAAAGCCAGGAAACATCATCGTCCGTGGATGAACGATCCGACATCGATGGATTTGGAGCCGCCATCGCCCACGAGGGAGCCGTGTAATGCCCACGAAAATCGTTGGCATACATCTGACTTCCCAACCCGATTTGTTTAAGGTTGTTCAAACATGCCGTGCGATTGGCTCTTTCCTTGGCACGCCCCAACGCGGGCAACAACATGCCTGCGAGAATCGCTATGATGGCGATCACAACGAGCAATTCAATGAGCGTGAAACCTGAAAGTTGAGGTTTGGTTTGTGAAGACCTTCGGATGCGGAGATCGTTTTGAACGTGGTCTTCGAGATACAGCTTCTTCATTTTTTGAGGGGCACAGCATTCCGCTCTGCCTCCTTTCTTACGAAAGGCCGCATACGGTTTATCCCCTTAAAAGCTCGATTCAAAGAATTTTCGTGTGACGGTTTGGAAAACTTTTTTCGATTTAAAAAAACTGCCTCACAACAGAACATTTTCCTCCAATTCAAAGACACAATCCCCGAGGTCATGCTTCAGGGCTGATTATTTTGTTCCAGACTAATGGAACCACCGGCGTTGTAACTTTTCCCATTCCCTAATTCGTGGACATTTGTACCAATAAGATGATGAATAGTCTTCCCGCTTCGGCCATGTCGAGGAGGCAAAGGAGGAGCAACGGTTTGTGCGGGGCTTTGCCAGGCAGGGCGCTGCCGGGTTTTTGCGTGTTCGTCGGACATCGGGTCGTGGGGGCATTTTTCCCGGGAAATAAACCGCTTGTCGCTTCGTAATGCTTTCCCGTCCACGGATACTTTTCCCCTCTGCTTTTTGATGCCTCTGAACCCGGGAAAAAAGGTCTGATTCAGGGCCAGATCGGCATTTTTTTCCGGCGGAAAAGTTCTGATCAGAAGCTGACAACGATTTTTCCCGCCGGTAAAAAACGTAATCAGAAGCTGACGGAGACTTTGTCCGCCGGTAAAAACGCCAATCAGGCTCTGACGGCAACTTTTCCGGCGGTAAAAATGCCGGTCTGGGGCTGTTCCCGGTTTGCAAAGCGCTAACAGCGAGCGATTTACGATACTAGATTCTGGATTCTCGCAGCGAATTCCATTTCCCTCGCAATTTGGTGGCTGGTCTGGTCAGGTAAAGGGCAGTTATGTGCTGCTTTTCGCTATCGGTCCGTTCCGTTCACGCCACCAATATCTTCGTCCGCGCCGGATTGGGGGATCGACAAACAATCGTTTACAGCATGAGCCTTGATGCCGAGCAGGAACTGGCGATGGTTCTGCCGATTCCTGTGAAGGCCGGCGTCCCGGAGAACGATGTCGAATTCGTGGATCTGAAAGAGTACCCGGAGTTTTTTAAGGATCTGACCAAAGGGTTCGTGGATATACCGGACACCAGGGCATCCTTCAAAGACGACGGGCAAGTCCCATTGAGTGTAAAAGCGCTGCAGGTGCATGATGTGGGTGATTTCCAAGCTTCCTTCGTTCCCAAGGTCAACGATTTTGCCCGTTTGGATAAACGTTTCCAGATGCCGGCGGGAACCTGGGAGAAGTTGCCGCAATACAAGGCCTATGGCTTTGCGGTTTTCAAACTGAAGCCGGGCGTCAAAACGGTTCATCCGATGGCGTTCTCCTTTTCGCGCGCGGACGCTTCGAAATTGTTTTTTCCGACGGTGCATATTCACGATGGGGAGGTCCATAAGAAAGCGGAGTTCGATCATGTGCTCTACGTTCAGCCGCGCACGAATCAGCAGTTGGATCTTGTTGGCTGGCAGGAATCGGAATCGCCTGCCCTCAACTTCATGAAAACGAAGAAGGCCAAAGGGGTGATTGCAGCCAATGAACATTGTTACCGCAAAGGGCTGAAGGGGTTGCTGGCCAATGCGGACACTTGGGTGAAGGGTCTGTCCTGAGGCATTTACGATTGGGGATCAACGATTGACGCGCGCTTTTGCTGCTCGTTTGTTTCATCCGCAGATCTTCGACGGTAAAGCCATTGATTTCTCTCAAAAGGTTGGCGAGGCCAGGCGGAAGCTTCTCAAGAAGTTCCAAATCGTCGATGTCCTGTCCGCGCCACGTGGTCTGGGATATCCATTTGCAGAGGTTACTTGCCAGAGATTCCCGCCGTGTCATCGGCAAAGAATTTTTTCCAAGGTGAGGAGTATCTATGCGCTGACACCTAAAAAACTTTCGATCTTCAACACCCTCGCCACTACGCGAAAATGAAAAAGTATATGTAAATTTCCCAGTTCAGAACTCTGATCCATCAGCGGCAAGCGTCATGGGTTTATGGAATCGACACTTTTATCTGACTTTGGGTCAGATTGATAACTGGTGAATTGTGCTGCGCGTCCCAGCCTTGGTCGTGTCCCGTGCTTTCCTGAGACACCGTTTGATCATCTCCCCGCTGAGTTGCCTGTGTATCTGGACACTTTTCCAGAAGGTGGACAGGCCAATTTTTCTTTCTCCGTACTCTCCCCGTGTTGGCATCACCACTGCTAACTCCTACATCAGGAATAAACTGACGGCTGTTTAAGGAGCAGCCGCTGCGGTCGAGACTTCGATCGCAATTTTTCCAAACAAAAGGTCCGGGCCGTTGCCCGGGCAATACAGAGAAATGATGTACACAAAAAATAACAAAACCAATTTAGCTAATTTATTCCGGACTCTCGTGTTCGGAATCTTTCTGGTGGTACTCTCCGTCACTGGAGCGAATGCCAAACCTCACTTGCGCATTACGGATGCAAATCCGATGGCAATGCCCCCGGTAGGTGCATATGGCCTGCGCATTCTCACCCCAAAAATACTGGAGCTGACATTGATCACCACCAAACCAAAAGATGGAGCTGTCACAGCATGGAACTTCGTTTCCAATGGCGCTTTATCCGCACCGTCGCCCTCGGAATTCCAGGTCACGGTGGGCGATCAGACCATTGCAGTGAAAACTGTCGGCTTTAAACGTCGCCCGCTTTATGCGCCGCTGAATCAGCGCGACTTGCGCATTGATAATAAAATTTATCTACACCTCAGTTCGGCGGTTCCAGAAGGACAGATTGTCACCGTAAAAAACGCGAGTCGCAGAGTGTTCGGCGCCGGTAAGGAGTATATCAGCAGAGCGAATCCATTTCGTTTCAACCCGGCAATCCATGTCAGCCAGGAAGGCTACCTCCAGAGCCACACTAAAAAGGCGATGGTTGGCTATTATCTCGGCAGCCTGGGTGAGTTGAACATTCCTGCTGGCAACGGATTTCGCATCGTCAGGGTAAGCGACGGTGGAGTGGTTTATACCGGCGCTCTCAGATTGCGCAAAGATAACGGTTACACCTACTCACCAGCGCCTTATCAAAAGGTGTATGAAGCAGATTTCAGCGCTTTCCAAACTCCTGGTGAGTATCGCCTCCAGATTCCTGGGATGGGCGCATCCTACGCTTTCATGATCAATGATGGAGTGGCTGGAACGTTTGCCCGCAGTTATGCACTGGGCCTTTATCATCAACGTTGCGGTCATTCGAATAGTTACCCGCACAGCCGCCATCAAAAAGGCATCTGCCATCACAAGCCGGTCCTGGTGCCTGACAGCAGCTTTTCTTCTGTGAACAACACCCTCGCAAGTGTCACGGGTGATTTCGCGAACTCACAATCGGGCGCTCCCCAGTTGAAGAATGTGAATTCGAGCTTGTATCCGTTTATCAACAAGACCGCATTCGACGCCCTGGGCGGTCACCATGATGCCGGCGATTATTCCAGATACACCATCAACGTCGCACAACTGGCGCACTCGCTGATGTTCGCTGTGGATTCCTTCGCGGGCGTGGCCGACCTCGACAACCTCGGGTTGCCTGAAAGTGGTGATGGCATCAGCGACGTAATGCAGACTGCCAAGTGGGAACTCGACTTTCTCGCGAAACTGCAGGATGCCGATGGCGGTTTCTACTTCCTCGTTTATCCCAAGGATCGTCGTTATGAAGCGGACGTTTCCCTCACAGGAACAGATCTCGGTGATCAGCAGGTCGTTTTCCCAAAAACTACCGCATCCACCGCGGCTTCAGTCGCTGCCCTCGCGCAGGCTGCTTCCTCTCCCCGGTTCAAAGCAACCTACCCGAACGAAGCTGCCGCCTACCTCGCCAAAGCGAAGAAAGGCTGGCAGTTCCTCGAAAATGCATGGGCCAAGTACGGCCGTGATGGCGCCTACCAGAAGATCACTCATTACGGCAATGAATTCCGTGACCGTGATGAAATCGCCTGGGCTGCCTGTGAAATGTTCCTCGCGACTGGCGAAGCAAAATATCACGACGAGCTGACCAGCCGCTTTAACCCTGCTGACCCGAACACCCGTCGCTGGACCTGGTGGCGTTTGTTTGAGAGCTATGGTTGCGCCATCCGCAGTTATGCTTTCGCCGCACGCAGCGGTCGTCTCCCGGCTAGCGCGTTGAAGCCAGGTTACCTCGGCAAGTGCGAAGCGGAAATCATCGCCGCTGGTGATGACCAGTTGAGTTACATGAAGGACAGCGCCTATGCCAACCCGTTCCCCACCCGGAACAAGGCTTACCGTTCGTCTGGCTGGTTCATGTCTGTGGAACAGACCTACGATGTGGTGACCGCCTATCAATTGGTTCCAAAACGCGGTTACATCAACACCCTGATCGGAGCTATGAACTACGAAGCGGGTTGTAATCCGCTGAACATGGGCTTCCTCACCGGTGTCGGTTGGAAGCGTCAACGCGAAACCGTGAACCAATACGCCAACAACGATCGTCGCGTCCTGCCCCCGAGCGGCATCCCGATCGGCAGCGTCTGGCCCGGTGCTCCGAACATCTATCAATACGGCACAGAATTAAACTCGTTGGTCTTCCCAACCGACAGCACCAGCGCGAACAACATGTTTGCGCCGTATGAGAAGTGGACGGATACATTCCATGTCGCCACCGAAATGGTGAACCCGCAGCAAGGTCGCGGCCTGGGTGCCACTGCCTGGTTGATGGCCCAAACTCACTTAAAAAATCAGCCCTGGAAAGCGGCGACAGCAACCATCGTTGGGTTGCCATCCTCCACATCTGTGAATCAGAACATCACCGTCGGTTTGACCGCTGATGGTGTTGACCTGAGCGAAGCAACCATTGTCTGGGAATGTCGCGATCAGGAGCCGAACTCCGGCGCAACCTTCACCTTTGCTCCGAAGAAAACCGGTGCACAATGGGTCGAAGCAGAAGCATTGTTGCCGGATGGCCGTCGCGTATTTGCGAAAGCAGCCTTCAACGCGCACTAGCAATAATCAGTTAGCTCATTCTGCTCCCTGCCCTGCAACGGGCAGGGCAGCCAGATTCCTAAAAACAGAGGCGCCACATCGTGGCGCCTTTTTTGTTGAATCTAAAACGGCAGTTGAAAGACAACGGAAGAAGAGAAACTCAAGATAGACACAGCGCAACGAGGTGGGCTAGGCGGGGCTAGGCGTTTGGATGTTTAGTCTGATGTAGGCGAGCTTTCCTTCCTTCGTGAAGCGTTCGTAGCCGAGTCCACGATTCGCGACAGCGAACAACATATTCAGGGCAACCATCTGTGGCGGATTGGGAATACTCACCCTCCCAAGCGCCAATGCAAATTTCCGTGGCACCTCGCGTGATATGGTTGGCCTGTACGAGTTCACTCTAAGAAGCGTTATCATTCGCAAACGGCATCTGCTTTGTCCGTATCTAATATTCTGATCACGATTTCTCCACAACGGCCTGCACGAACGCGTTCATTAACAGCAGTAAATGAGATTTCAAGGGTATACAATTCCCGGGTTGATGCGTCGATAAAGGAAATGTTTCCCTTATCTATATTGGGCCATGGTACATCGACGCTTGTTTTGTCAACTCCTGGGAAAAGCACTCCCACAGGGATTCTCGGTCCCTCCCATACTAGTTCAACACCGCGAAGGGAATTAGTTGAAACGTTACGCACCGAGAGAGTAACGAGATTCTTCTCCTTTTGGGGTTCTCGACATGCCGTAAAACCAAATGCCATAAGCAAGAGTAATAGATGTTGCATTTTAGAGATTTCCTGGGAAAACGCTCCTTTCGTATCTTCCGATTGAGGTGCCGGGCACGCGATCTATATAAGACATTAAACCGCGAATCATGGGGAGGCGACATATCCTTTAAAAATTAAAAGTTTGAATAATTGATTTCGTTAAGATCAAAATGGCGCCGCCCGCACCCGCAGCTTGTCCTTGTTGAATCATCCAATACAACGCATCCATGTTTCGCGTGTCCTGATAGCTTCCCCCAATATCAGAATGAGCACCTATAAAGGGCTTCTCCCAATAGTTTTTGTAGCGGGTTGTGAAAACCACCGTTTACTGGCACTTTCACTGACAGTGGCCAGCCCGCCATCTGTAAACCGCCTCTAATCAACTGCTTAGCGCCTCAACGAAGCGAGCTGCCAAAGGGCTACTGCCGATTGTGCGGAAACTCCGACGACCAAAAATGTTCCTTCTAGGAGTCAGCTCCACCGCGCCGATCGCCTTAGAGTCGTTAAGAATTAAATGCCTGAGTGAATAAAGTTTCGCGGCGCGAACCAATTCACCTGCTTGCACGTTGGGAACTTGGACACCATACGAGAAATGAGGAAACCCGATTGTTAACTCCTCTTTCCCGCCCCCGACTTTAACTAGGTAATCAGAGTGGTGCCTCACATACTTTTCTGCCGCTGCGCGGTCCTTTTCTGAGGCTTCGGGGAAAATGACCGCTCCCCGACAGAGCGGCACAATTGCCAATGCAGCAATTAGTGTCCCAATAATCTTCATAACCGCTGCTATGTTAACGATCCTTAATCGTTTGTCTTAGAACCTAAATGTTTCAATCGATCTCATCACGTTCGCATCCGAACCACCCAGATTCGGTCTTCGCCCGGTGGAAGTGCCAGCCATTCGAGCCGTTTGCCTCCTTTGTAGAACAAGGTTCCACTCGGAAAGGTTCGTGGAAACCAATCCGGCGCGTTCCCCAATGGAAACTCGCTGGGCTGTTCTCGTGATGCTTCCCTTTCCAACACTTGCTTGAGTTCCAGTGTAAGTTCCGGTGACAACTTCGCTTCATACCAGTCCATGCCATCACCATGGAAACCACCGCTTTCGCTAACGCCTCGTGCCTCAATGATTCCCGCCACCAACCGACTGTCATCCCCTCGCGACATCTCTTCGCCGCCAACACCACCTCTGCCCAGAACGGCGGCAACAACTGCTTTTACCTGGCTCGGAGCAACAGAAACCGTTTGGACTTTCGTGCCTTGGTTGAGACGCCAAACTTCAACCGCCACAACTAAAACGAGCGCCAAGACCAATGTTCCTAGTATTGAGACCACCAAACGTTTTTTCGTCATGTGTGCAGCTAGGGTTCAGTTAAGATCGTGACCGTTTGCGCATCACTCCAAAGGGTTGTCTTTCCTCCTTCTTGTGTGAAACCCATGCGGAAGGTGATGTAGGGGTGATTGTAGAGCGTTTCGACCCCGGCCAGATAGGCTACTAGCTCCAACTCCTTCTGGTAACCGCCACCAGGCGGAATCGATATCTCTTCCTCGAAATTTTTGTCGCAGGTCCAAGGCCTCCATCCGATATTCCGCCGCAGGGTGGATCGCCAGTTGTAGTCCCAATGGCAATTCATCACTCGAATCTCCTGCTGCGTTTCCGATGTGTTCTCGACTCTCATGGTGGCTTGGAATGGCTCGCCTTCGCGCACCCGCTGTTTGGACAGCTTTACCTTCACCCGCAGGGGATTACCGTTTCCGTATCTCAGCAGCTCCAGAGCCTTTGGATCCTTGGTATCATCGATGTACCGCAACGCACCAATTCCTCGGTTGTTATTTTGATGGTCAGGAATCGTTTGCTTAACCAAACGCAATGCCAGAAATTCGGCAACTCGCGGCCCCACAGCTCCGATCAGCCTTTGGCTAATGTGACTAGGTTCTGCATGCCCCAGAATCGTTATCTCCCCTCTATGCGCAACTTCATCCAAGATCTGCAACGCTCGCAGGTTTTCAGGTAGCAGCCCGGTTCTCATCGCTAACAGGTTTCGCGCAATCGAACGCGCAATGACGTTTGTGCTTGTCAGATTATCAAGTAACACTTTGTTCACCGCTTCCCCTCCTGCCAGCAATTCCGATTCTGCTTTCAAGTACTCGTCTCCTGTGAGATCCACAGCTCCCCTGAACAATGCTTCGGCGACTTCTGCTCTGTTGCTTCCTGTTTCCGTCTTCTCCGGAACTAGAGCAGTATCTCGAAACATGAATTCCGGTTTTCCATCACGCACCGAAAAATGCCTACGCTCCACAGTGCGGCCATCCCTGTAATCAGTGACCCAGAAATAGTCGGACGCACCTCGATCTGGAACAGCGCCTCGATACGGCAACCCCTCGCGATATTCAGCAGAGAATTTCATCCCGAACAATTCAGCTTGCCGGATATCTGCAGCCCGGTGCGCGCATCCAACGAGCAAAAGCACACCACTCGTGACAATCCGAAGCATGACACTTCTCATAGTGATTATTCTTTCGACAACAACACACTCCAACCTTAGCCGAGGCTCTAAGCCTGGGAGACCGCAATCGGATTGCGTCTCTTTGGCTTAATCTTACGTTTTCCCATCCGGAAATATGTTAGCCCACAGTAAAATGATTGTAAAAGATTTGTAAGAGAATCCTTTAGCAACGACGGTTTTCTCGAATAGCATTCGTCAGCTAGCTGCAGCACTCTAGGTCGGGTGCGCTCACCTCAGGCACTAGGCATTTTCAGGGATTACCAAGTGTCTGCAACCCCTCGTTCACCAGTCTTACCAAGCCTCAATCTCTTGAGCCGTTAAAAGCTTCCTCGGCTCCGAAAACTGAGGCTAACACATCCTCCGGAGGCGATACAGGATCGAAAAGCGTTCGAGAAACCTTTCCTCCTTCTCCATCGGTAGCACTGTCACCGCATGGCAGGGTGCGTTCCGAAACCACATGGAAACCCTCTGAAGTCAAAACATAGATACGGGCCATGCATTCAAGTTGAATGCCTTGTCTTGCATTGCCCGTTCGAATCGGTCGGCGGTAGAGCCTTTTTTATGTGGGAGCATCTCATCCATCGAGGCATGTTGAACAGCCTCGTTCTTGGCGCTGATTAGACGCTCGGCTTCACAGGGATTCCCGGTTCCCAAGCTCTCACGTTTTCCTGTCGTTGTATCAACGCAGTAAAAGGTGTTCCTGTTGCCGCGGCGGATGAGGCGAAATCGCTTCTTCATAGTTTTTGATCATATATGAAGTGCGAATTGCCGCTCCACGGGTTTGTGGAAGGACAATGATGGTACTGTGAGCGCTTTTTCGCAGCACCATCAAAATGGCGTCCATTTTGGTGTCCGTCGGAATCGGAGTGGACGTAAGTTGCTGATTTCCAACGCTTACAATTGGTGCCGGTGGTCGGACTCGAACCGACACGACTTTTTAAGGTCCCAGGATTTTAAGTCCTGTGCGTCTGCCATTTCGCCACACCGGCTACCTTGATTACTTTCTACGCAGGTAGAAACGCCTTCAACTTGCTTCTCTGCTACATTTTAGGCTAGAGGTAAAGCAATCTGGTCGCTTTTTCTGGCTGCAAGTTGATGTCGTTCCTAAACATCAGGCGTCACGCTACAAAAGGCACGAGATGGACGCAAGCGGCCAATTCGTGGATTGTGGGTGAGCAACCATCGTTACCACGCTCAATTAATGCTTTGAGATGCCGACAATCTCCTTATCTCTGAGCACACCCTAACTCCCTGTTTGCGCTCCATCCGCAAGGTGCTCTTCCAGCTCATCCAGCACACGCTGCCGCCAGGTTTGGCGGAACTGGACATGAGCTGGAAAAGAGTTCATCCGCGTTTGATTTTGAGGAAGTTTTGCTTAAAGGGGCTTTCCTGAGTTTCCGGATGTGAAGGCGTAGAGGCGGCCATCGCTTGCGGCGACGTAAATTACGTTGCCGGTCACCATGGGTGTGCTCATGACGGAAGCGCCAATCTCGAAAGCCCAGAGGGTTTCGCCCGTTGTTAAATCCAGACAGTAAACATGCCCATCGGCACTGCCGAAGAACACTTCATTACCAGCAATCGTCGGAGAGGAAAGAAGTGGACGATCATCGCGGCGATAGGGTGAAACTTTGAACAAAGTCGGCGCTGAAACATGCGTCCACAAAATGCGTCCATCAGCCAGATCCAGGCCGTACATGCGGCCATCACCCGAGCCTGCAACGACAAATCCCCCGCCTTGAGCGAACACTTTGACTGCTGGAGTGGTGGCAGACCAGTTCGCGCCTTTCCCGGCAACACCCAGGTTTTGACTCCACAACGGAGTGCCATCGCTCAGTCGCTGACAGTAAAGGATGGATTTCATGGTGCAGAACAGAACTCTGTCACCCGCAATGGCAGGGCTGGCCAACATGCCGCCATCCGCGGGATGACTCCATATTTTTGAACCATCATTCGCCCGGCTCACTACCACGCCCCCCCCACTGGAGAGCAGGCCGGACATCACCACGTAAGTGCCATTTGCCGCAGGCGAACCATAGCTGCTGATCCAGTCATTATCCGCGCCGCCGATTTGTTTTTCCCAACTGAGCTGGCCATCACTCACACGGAGGCGCGCCAATCTCCGCATCACACCAGCGTAAAACCAGCCGTCATGGGCGACCGGTGCGCAGTAACTGTAGCGGGCTTTGTCATCAATTAAATCGTGGTGCCAACGTTTCTCGCCGCTCACCGCGTCGAGGCCGTAAATACGACCGCCCATTTCGGCCACGCACAAAATGCCTTTGGCGTAGGCAGGAGTGTGGTTGATTGCCATTGGCGTTTCGAAAAGCCAAAGCCGATCGCCCGTTACAGGATGGAAAGACGCAACGCCGTTTGTCCGTCCACCAGTGCGTTTTTTGAGCGTGATGTATAAACGTCCATCCGCAAGGATTGGGGAGGCGAAATCCGGGTCGCCGCCGGTGTCCACAGACCAAGCGAGACGGAGCGGTAAAGAACCACTTCTGCCAGGACTGATTCCCGTGCGGGAGGAATCGCCCATGAACATCGGCCAATCACCGCGAGGCTCTGGTTTGGCAGGTGCGATCATCTGCGACTCCACCTGCTGGATGGCCGACCAGGCGCCTCCCTGTGTGTCCTGCACCTCTACATGAAACGCGTAGCTGCCCAGCGGAAGATGGGGATGCGCCGCGCTCCAACTGGTTGCCGAATCGCGCCGAAGACTGCCGGAACGCGCTGTGATCTGTTTCGACACATCATCGTGCTTTTGAGGCTGGCGTCCAAAACCGCTGAATGGAGTTTGTGTTGTTGACCGCTTGTTTTCCGATTCGAGCCGCCACCGGACGGAGGCGACATCCCGCGAGGTATCGTAGGCATTGATGATGATTGGAAAATAGCTACTGCTCACGGGTGAACCTTTTTGTGGTGAAACAATTGTCAGCCGCTTTTTCTGAAAACCGTAACGCCATTCTGTTTTCGCAGAACCGTCGGCTGCCATTTGCACCACCTTAAATCCAGCCGGGCTGGCATCGATTCCACCCATGATGAATGTCGGTGAATTGATGCTCTGCACCGTCCCATGTTTCATCTCCTTTTCGCTGTGCCAATGACCGGAGAAAACCGATTTCACTCCCATTTCCCCGAATTGCTCCAACTGCTTGAGCGATGGCGGAAAGTGTTGAAAAACAACGACAGGTCGTCCCGCGCCCCTTAACTCCAATATCCGTCTCCGCCACGCGTCCTGCCGTTCGCTCGGAGTCACACAATTCAGCACAAGAAATAGAATGCCAGCGCGTTCGAACGAATAATAATCCGGCCCGATATATTGGTGATAACGCTCTATCGGACCAAAAACGATTTCATGATTTCCGAATACATTGAAATAGGGAACGGGCGGTTGCTGCATTCCAGCAACGTAATTTTGGAAATGCTCATCAACGCCCCAGTCCACCAGGTCGCCGGTGGCCACGACAAAATCCGGCGGCGGTTTCATGGCATAAATTTCCGTAGTTGCCTGTTGCATGTAATCGCGGTCGCTCACATCACGGACATGAGAATCGGTTAATTGCACAAAGCGAACACCAGAACCGGGATCCGACTCAACCACCTCGGGCTCAAGGCCGAAGTCGAATTGAAGTCCAGCGGGCGCTTCATTTGGCAGGCGATGAAAAAAGCTTTGCCCGCTTTGTTTTACATTTCCCGGTTGATGCACAAACACGAACAAGGCGGAATTCCCTTTGTTCGGCAGCCGGTAAGCGCCGGAATCATCCGTCATCACCACATCGAAACCATCACTCATGGCAATACCCGCGAGTCCCTGCTCGGCTTCATCCTGTTTGCCGTTGCGATTCTGATCCTGATAGACCACACCTTGAACCGGATGCTTGTAACCGCGTGTCGGCGTGATCTGGATCGGCGGCGCGGCGCCGGATCGCACAAGCGGCGCGTAAGCCATGAGATTGCGCAACAGTTTGCTCCCTCCCTTGCGGGCCACGTCATTACCAGTGACAAACGCCTTATCCGGGGTCATTGCGAGAAAGATCGCGCGGCCCGCACCCCAGCCCATTTCGATCATCGCTGCATTGCTCGGTGTGGAAGACTCGTCGGCGGCCAGGATAACGGCTCCCTGGTTCCACTCGTTGATAGCCTCCCAGACGGTATTCGCCGATGGCCAGGTTGCCGGCACGCGCCAACCACGCAGATCGGCAGTGGTAATCTGTTCCGGTTGCTTAAGTAAAAGATGATCCTTTTGCGTGATGTAGGCCGTTGGAAAATCCGGATCGGCTCGTCTAATCCGCCGCGGCTTCTCCATCCAGGTTTCCATTTCCTGATCCTGATCAGCCTGACCCAAAACAACGATCAGGCCACCATCGGCGACGAACTTATGAAAAGTGGCGCCCATTCGTTGATAGGCAGCCCGCAACTCCGGTTCGTTCGTAATAAACGCGCCAACAATCAAAAGATCCACTGTTGCCAGGTCTGGAGTTCCGCCATCCCGAAGAACGGCAGTTACATCGCTGAACGCAATTTGCTCCGACCCAAGAAATTCCGATAGTCCAAGCGCGCCAGTGTATCGATCACGAGTTTCCATGATGGCAATGCGAGGGGAAGCGAATGCGGAAACGGGACAGAAGAACAGCGTAGCCAGCACCAGTGCAATCGCAGGAATTGAACCCCGTTGAAGAATGCCGTGCAGAAACGAATTTTTGTGCCCACCGAAATCTGATGTTCGAATCCTAAAGCCGCCTCGGGACAAAGGAATTTGCATGTCGCTAAAGGTCAATCATCACAAATCCATGTAAAGTATAATGTAAGTAACTCAGTGGAC
Organism: Verrucomicrobiota bacterium; assembly: GCA_013820875.1. Classification (GTDB taxonomy): domain Bacteria; phylum Verrucomicrobiota; class Verrucomicrobiia; order Limisphaerales; family JACDHS01; genus JACDHS01. The sequence goes on from JACDHS010000009.1 coordinate 58,586, forward strand.
AGGGTGATGGCTGAAACTCAACCTTCATGACATGCGGAAGGATTTTGTGTTTGGCAAACTTGTGCCAATACCAGGAACTCCTCTTTTCTTAACTCATTTTAGGCGGCGAAGTTGCATGCTGCCGTTCCGTTTTTCATTTCTTTCCCCTGAACGGCATGAATAATCATAGCCATGCCCCGAGGTAGAACCAACGCAAATCGCGTCTGCGCCTTCACCCTTATTACGTAAGTGAAAATTCATACCAATGAAAAAAAACCACAAAATAACAGTTCTCCTGGCTGCGGCCCTGACATTGTTCCTCTGCCCGGTCAGTGCGCTTACCAGCTATTATACTGACTTCAGCGAAACCGACCTTACGACTGCGAATGGGTCGTGGGCTTTGGATACTGACAACGCCCTCCTAAACTACTTCCAGCCCACCAACAGCGGCACCGTCGTTGGAACGACCACTGTCAATGTCTCTGGCGCGGTAGGTGACAACTTAATCGTTTCGACGTGGTTCACTGTAAACGCGATTCAAGGGAGCAGTGCTGCCCTCACAACAGGTATTGGCGCTTTCGGTTCAACAAACAACTTTGCCATCACCGACGGGCAGACTTATTACCTCGCGGACTGGGGCGTCGGTGGCAGCAGCACGGGGACCCTTCGCATCCTTGCGCAACCAACAGGAAAGACAGGCTTCTCCGCGTCAAACGGCAATGCCGGCTTGCCGACGAATGGCGAAACCTACGAATTGAGGCTGACGGCAGTCTATGTCGAGGAGGCTCTCCAGATGACGCTTGCGGTCTTTAATGCATCCGGCGATCAAGTCGGCACAGCCGCCACGGCGACGGACACAGCACCGCTCGCCGGCGCGTTCTTTGGTCTTCGAAATCGCACCGCCCATGCAAGCCATCTGCTGAATTACGACTATCGCACCTTCAGCGTTGGAGCAAATGCGCCGCCGCTGCCGCCCCCATTTAAAATCCAGTTCACGAACCTGAGCCCCGCACCCAACGCAACGTTCCAATCAGGCGTTGGGGATCTCCAGTTTACAGTGAGCACTGACGCACCCAATGTCATTGAAGCCGAGGACATCGAACTCTTTTTGAATGGAGTAGCCGTTCCTCCGGAACAACTGATCATCACCGGCGAGTCGCCGTCATTCGACGTCTCCTACAGCGGCCTGGTGCCGGACACCTTTTACACTGCCAAAACGAGGGCAAGCGACAACGAACGGCTAAGAACGCGGATGTGGAAGTTCAATACACTGGGGGGAACTGGCGTTGAGACGGTGGGAGACATCCCGCTGAATCTCTCCAACAACGACGCTCTCCAAGGTGTTCTCGGGGTCAGCAGCTTTGCTGGCAGCCTGCCGGAGGGTGGTTCTGTTGTGAGATTAACAGATGCGACATCAGCAAAAACTCCGACGGCCAATGTCATTTTAAGTCCCGACCAACTGGTCACAATTACCTGGGATCTCACAGGCATTCCCGTGGAAAGCGCCGAGTCCCTGCCAGCACTCACGCGCATCGACCTTTGGTTGGCCGGGTTTGATTATCACCGAGCCAGTTACGACGGGGAATTCGAGACGTCGCTCGATGGCGAAAACTTTACACCTGTTCCCGGCTCCCGCTTCGATAGCCGCTTGACCTACACGGGGAACCCAATTGGCGGCGTGCCTGGTTCTCAAAATGGCACCGGTACCAGCAGGTATAACCTCGTCAGCTATCATTTCGCCCCAAATAATTCGGGCTTTCGGTATCTTCGATTCATCTCTCACGGGTACGATTTGGGTGAAAACCCTCAAACATTTCGGCAACCCCGATTCGTAGAGATCGATGCCTTTGTGAACTTCGTCCCAACTGGACCTACGGTTCCCATCCTGAATATCGCGCGAGACGGAGACCAGGTCATTCTAACATGGGAAGACGCAGAGGCGCAGTTGGAAACAGCTTCTGAAGTCACCGGGCTTTGGTCCACGATGGAGGGCGCGACCAGCCCCTATTCCGTGGAACCAATCTTGAATCCGGAACAATTTTTCCGTCTGCGTCGGAATGATTGAGCCAATTATCAACAGGCACCGTGACGGCTCCCGCAACAGGGGGACTCTCCAATCCATGGTCACTGCCACATGGTAAAGGAGCCCTCAATATTTACTTGGTTCAATGGTGGAAATTTGCGCTGCTGATAAATGCGAGTCCGACGAGCAAACATTCGGAACAGGGTGAGAGACATTGCGTTCCTCGTTAAGGATGGACCACTTGTCGCTGACTTGGCGTGCTTCCAAGTCTGCTTCGTAACCTTCCTGCTGGCAGTTTCCGAGCACGCGGAAACGCTCACCGAGCCGCTTGCTCGTAGAGTCAGCCGCAGCGGGTACGGCGATGCGATCAACGTCGGTAGTCCTGAAGCTATGGTTTCAGCCCTGGCCGCTGCGGCTGATGCTTCGCACACAACCGCGCTCCGCTTCCACGCCCATCACACCTCCGACCCTCCCCGACCCTTCGGGTGTGATTAAAAGTGGGTGAGCTATGAAACGCATGCACAAGATTCCGTCAGATCTTGGACGAGACCGCCACGCGGTCGGTAACTCTATAGTTCTGGCTTAGGTAGTCCACTACCGCCGCGTGGGCCGTTGTTGACGAACCTCACATCGTCATTGCAACCGAACGAAAAGCGGCAAAGGAGTGCCGAAGCCAGAACTATAGAGGCGTTGACCGCGTGGCGGTCTCGTTCAACACCTGTTTTAGGATCCCTGGTTGGCCAACCATGCTACTTTTTCGTTCTGTTTTAGACACCTCATTGGCCAACCTACCTACTTTTTCGTTCTGTTTTGGACACCTCGTTGGCCAACCTACCTACTTTTTCGTTCCGTTTTAGACACCTCGTTGGCCAACCTACCTACTTTTTCGTTCTGTTTTAGACACCTCGTT
>JACDHS010000214.1 GCA_013820875.1 Verrucomicrobiota bacterium
TGACGGCAAGTTGGCCAACCAGGGTTCTAAAACAGAACGAAAAAATGGATAAACAGCCCGTTTTCCTTACTTTTGGGTATTTTTGCGGGAATTTCGGGTGGAAAAGGGCCAATTTTCTCTTCGGGTCTCAAACGTAGCAAATCGACACACTGCTTCGCTTGTGATAACTCAGCCCTTTTACACCCGCTGGGGGGATCCGTCGCAGTATCGAGATGCGCCCAGAGAGAAGGGGGCGTGATTTAAAAGTGAGGGAGCTATGAAACGCATGCACAAGATTCCGCCAGGTCTTAAATAGTCCTCTACCGCTTTTTCTTCGCGCGAAAGACGTGTTCGAATTGCCCCAACAACCCACCAATGTCCTGGACGAATTTGCCTGCCGGTTGGAGTTACAGCTAATGCCCCCGATTGACCGCGCACAGGCGTTCGGCAATATTGGGCGCATGAAACTTTTTATACCCATCCTTGCGATCGGGTTACTCTCGGCGATGTGTGCCTTTTCTGTTTCTGCCAAATCGCTTTATGACATTCCATTGAAAGACATCAATGGAAAGGACGTTTCCCTCAAAGATTACAAAGGCAAAGCGTTGCTCATTGTGAATGTGGCTTCGCAATGCGGGTACACGAAACAATACAAACCGCTCGAAGCTGTTTATCAGAAATATAAAGACCAGGGATTCGTTGTGCTCGGGTTTCCAAGCAATGATTTCGGCGGACAGGAACCTGGCACCAATGAAGAGATCCTGGAGTTTTGCAGCAGCAAATATAATGTCAGCTTTCCCATCTTCGACAAAGTGCGCGTCAAAAGCGGCACGGAACAACACCCGCTTTATACCGCGTTGAGCGGAAAAGATTCTCCCGTTCCGGGTGATGTTAAATGGAATTTCGGCAAGTTTCTAATCGGACGCGATGGCAAGATTGTTGCCCGATTCGATTCGAAGGATGAGCCCGATTCAGAAAAGGTCACACAAGCGATTGAAGGTGCCCTGGCTGCAAAGTAGGGAACTATTCAGAAGCAACAACCGCTGGGCGTGCGTTCGTTTTGGTCGTTGTGCCACCGAACACCACAACCAGCGCATCGAGCAGGTTCACGATTTCCATATCCCCGTCTTCGGCAACAACCGAGGCAAGCACTGGCTTTTGCGCCGCCGTGGATTCGTGGTGTTTCCCTGAAGGAGTGAAAGCCTCGTCCGTTGATCGGGTTGTAGTGCAACCTGCGCAGGTTAGAAGCAAAACAGATAAGAGGACTGCCGCTTTCATACTGCCCAGCTTATCAAGCGATTGGACGGAAGCGGCACCAGCGCCCCGCCCGATTAAATCATAGGGGAAGCAAGCACTGCTTCGTGCGGCAAACGCGTTATCGCCCCACCGGCCGGATGCCGCGTTGGGGCGCTTCCATCACTTCATTCTTTCCCTCTTCCGATTTCGCGGAGTAACTGGTGATTAGATTTTGATAGGCAGGAATGTATTTCGACAGCAGGTTGCCAAGACCTTCCACATCGTTGCGCCAATCCCGGTGCAACTCACACGCAACGCTGAACCAGTTCAACAGTTGCGCGCCCCCAGTTGCCATACGTGACCAGGCCGCCTGTCGAATCGCTTCATTGAAAGTGCCTGATGCATCCGCGACAACGAATACTTCGTATCCTGCTTCCAGTGCTGAAAGAGTCGGAAAAGCGACGCATACATCCGTGACGATTCCGGCAATGATCAATTGTTTGCGACCGGTTTTGCGCACGGCTTCGACGAACTCTTCATTGTCCCAGGCGTTGATTTGGCCGGGTCTCGCAATGTAAGGAGCGCCGCGAAACATCTCCTTCAGCTCAGGTAGAATGGGACCATTTGGCCCGGCTTCGAAGCTTGTGCTGAGAATTGTGGGCAGCTTGTAGTATTTGGCAATTTCGGCGAGCGCCAGAATGTTGTTCTTAAGTTCGGCTGGCGCGAAATCCTGAACGAGCGAAAGCAGCCCTGCCTGATGATCCACCAACAGTACCGCGGCATCATTTTTGTCCAGACGACGATATTTGAATTCGTTCATATTCCTCCTCTTCTAAAAATGTTATTCGATTACAAACACCCGCCCGAGTCTCCCTTTGTAGTTGCCCGAAGTTTACGAGTGCATTCCGTACAGTTTACTGCCCCGTTGAAGAAACGCATGCGCGGGAACTCCCGCAAATGGATCTCGGGCAATTTCGCATCGTAAGTGTTCCCTGCGCCGATGTGGTTTACATTTACAGCATGGAGGACCGCGTTACGAAAACTGAACACCTTGTGGCTGCGGAGGATTGGATCTCCGAACTTCAACTGGCAGACGGACCGGTCGTGCGCTTTCGCCATGTGCGTCCCGAAGACGAACCGCTGGTCACCGAAGCCATTCGGACTTCTTCCCGCGAAACTCTTTTGCACCGCTTCTTCAGTCCCATTCGAAAAGTCTCGCCAGATCTTTTGCGTAAATTGCTGACGATTGACCGCTCACAAGGGGCCTGTTTCGTCGGAGTGATTTCTGAAAACGGAAAGGAACGAATCATCTGCGGCGCACGCTACGTGCGATTGGAAAAACCCGGTTCAGCAGAAATCGCCATCACGGTGCATGACGATTTCCAACGTCGCGGTCTTGGCAGTTATTTGTTGAAAATGCTCGTGGAGCTTGCCCGTGCCGATGGTATTCGATGCTTCGAAGCGGACGTGATGACTTCCAATTCCGGAATGCTGAAGCTCCTGCACAAGCTGCATCCCACTCCATCAGGCTGGCATCGCGCAGGCGACGTCTATCACGTCACCATCAAGATGGATTAATCATTCCACCAACCGTCCCGGCTCGCGTATCCCGGAGCCTTTCTGTCGAGTCAATGAATCGCCCAGGTCCGAACGAGCCCGATCGGCGAAAGCCAGCAGATTTTTCACGATCTCCGGATGTTTCGCCGCGACATCGCGTGTTTCAGAAATATCGGCACGCAGATCGTACAGTTCTGGTTTTGTGATTTTCCCGACATCGTATTTGATAGGGATGCCACCCTTTCCGCCGGGACCGTCAGGCAGCTTCCTGTAACCGTGCGGCAACTGTAGTTTCCAACGGCCATCTCCGCTGGTGACCGCTTGCAATTCGCCACGGTCATACCAATAGAAATAAGCGTCATGCGGGTTTTTCGCTCCGCGTCGCCCCGCAATAAGAGGCCAGACATCACGCCCATCTATCGGCTGTTTGGGCAGATCCGCGCCAACGAGATTTGCAATCGTCGGGAACAGATCAATCGTCATCAGCATGGAATCATTCTTTTTGCCGGAAGGAATCTTGCCCGGCCATTTCATTATACAGGGGACGCGCGTCCCGCCTTCCCAGCAGGTGCCTTTCCCTTCGCGCAACGGACCGGCTGACCCGGCGTGTTCTCCATAGCTGAGCCATGGGCCGTTATCGGAAGTGAAAATGACGAGAGTATCTTTTTCGAGACCATGCTGCTTCAACGCACCCATCACCTCGCCGACCGACCAATCAATTTCCATCATGACATCCCCGTAGAGACCTGCGCCCGATTTGCCTTTGAATTTATCGCTCACGTAGAGCGGCACGTGCGGCATGGAATGCGCCAGGTAAAAGAAAAATGGACGATCTTTATTGTTCCCGATGAACTTCACCGCGCGTTCCGTGTATTGGGTGGTGAGTTGTTCCTGGTCACTGTGGTCCAGGCCAATTTTCACCGGCTTCTCTCCCTCAATCAAAGGCAGCGGCGGATAATAACCTTTCTTCGCTTCCGGATGGTGCGGCCACATGTCATTTGAGTAGGGCAAACCAAAATATTCATCGAATCCGTGGCGTGTAGGCAGGAATTGGGGGTGATGTCCGAGGTGCCATTTGCCGGACATGCCGGTTGCATAACCCTTTTGTTTCAGCAACTCGGCGAGCGTTGTTTCAGCTTCATGCAGACCATGACGGGCGGACGGCCCGAGCGCGCCGTTAACCCCCACCCGATTGGGGTAACAACCGGTCAGCAAAGCCGCGCGTGAAGCAGAGCAGACCGGTTGCGCAACATGGAAATTGCTAAACCTGCTTCCCTCTCGGGCAAGCCGGTCGAGATTCGGCGTCTTGTAACCCTTGGCGCCGAACACCCCCACATCCCCGTATCCCTGGTCATCGGTGAAAATGATGACAATGTTGGGCAACCGCGACGCCGCCTCGCTTATGAGCACCGGGCCAAATAGGGCGAACATCAAGACAAGTCGAGAAAAGGCTTTCATGCGAGTGGCGAGGATAATCGACTTGGCTCCATTCGAGAAATGAAAAGCTGCTTACAAATACTGTAAGCCGAAAATTCACCATTTTCCTCGTAACCGAGAGGCTGCGGGATCGCAAAGCGGGTCGTTATTTTTATAGTTCTGGTTTGTGCGAAGCATCAGCCGAGGGAAATGGAACTGGCCATTGGAAAGTGGCCCGAACTGGCAGGTTGGAAAGCGTGCCACTAGTGCGCCTGCGAGCGCACTGAATCGGTGAGGTGGAAGTCCTCACTCGGGGTTGACCTGCCCCGATAGGTAACTGCGTCGCCGCGAGGCGGGGTGGAGAGCAACTGGAGACGAACTGCCGGTCGGTAGGATGACGAACTCGATTCGGCCTGTCGTGTTGGCGAGCCTGCTAGTGAAAGGCGAAGCCCAAGACGCCAAGGTTCCAAGAAGGAATGCGAGGAGACTCGCGCGGTAAGTCCGGTGAAGTAAAACAGGTCACGTAGCCGGGAACACGAGGGGTGGTTGGAGATCGAACGGCAGGAAGGTTCAGTGACGTTAAGCAGGGATCGCTGCATCGGATCAGACGCAGAGTTCAAGTCTGCACAAGACCGAAGAACGGCGCCGGAGCAGACGACAGAGCGTCCATAGTAGTGAAGAAGCGGGGTAATGCCCGTGGAGCGAAGGGATGCAGGAAAGTGGATGCGAGAGGGACGAACAACCGAAGAAAAAAAAATCAACGACAGTGCCGAGGCAAGCCAATGCAAGCTAAGACTAAGCAAGTTGAAGAAGCACGTGACCGCTGGTCATGGGTGGAACGGAGTGTTTGGAACAAACGCATGTTGGAGGCTCTGGAAAACGGAGTCAAAGGAGGCAAATGGTTCAGTCTGATAGATATTGGAACAGGTGCGCCAGTGGGTGCAGGAGAACGGGTTGACTCTGCATCCTGAGAAAACACGGATAGTGGATGCAACAGCCAAGGGGGGCTATGACTTTCTGGGCTACCACTTTGAGCGAGGCATGAAATGGCCGCGCCAAAAGAGTCTGGATAAGATCAAAGACAAAATCCGGAACAAAACGCGACGAACGCAGGGGCACAGCATGGGGCAAATCATAGAGGGACTGAACCCTGTTATGAAGGGATGGTTTGAATACTTGAAACACAGTCATTGGACGACGTTCGAACCGCTGGACGGATGGTTGCGGATGAGGCTGAGAAGCATCCTGCGAAAGAACAACGGTGGGAAAGGGCGCGGCAGGGGATCAGATCATCAGAAATGGCCAA
>JACDHS010000122.1 GCA_013820875.1 Verrucomicrobiota bacterium
GCCTGGATGGTCTCCAGCCCACGTCCGGATGATCTTAAAAGACAGCGCTTTCGGGCGCATTTAAGCACCAGAAATTGAAAACCCCGCATTGTGCGTCCGAAAGCGGTGTCGCGCTTCGCTTGCCACCGCAGTCCAAATTCGTCTCCTCGGGAAACCAGAACTATAGAGTCGATGACCGCTGTGCGGTGCGGAGCCCAGGCACTCACCTTTTAGATGAGGTGTTTTAATGAGGTAAAAAGCATAAATCCTCTGCGCCTTTGCCTCTTTGCGCCTCTGCGTTGAAATTCAACTGCCGGAATAAGGTTTATTCGCTTAGGACGGTATGAGAAAGGGCTGAATTTGAATGAAATAGCTGCAAAATTGGGGGTTGCGGCGGCGTCGGGCCACTCGTTCAAGGCATAGCGGCAGGCTTTGCTCAGGGGACTTTGCGGCAATTGCTTTTCGCGCAGCGATTCCAGGCGCGGATGCAACGCTATTTCGAGTGATTTCAGGCACATCTAACCCTGCAACCAACCTTTTTTCCGTCGCAGAAATTACTTTTTCCCGGGAAAAACTTCCGTCGGAGCAAAAAAAATGCCTTTTCCCGGCATCGCCTGTTTGCAAACAGCAGATTGTCAGTGGTTTGCACGTTAGGGATCGGTTCCCCGCTGTTTTCAGTGGAATAGAAGTTTCTTTGACTGGCCTTCCCACGTTCTCCCCCTTCACCCGGAACAGGCAAGATGCCTGTTCTACCTTACACAGGGGCTTAGTGCGTGTTGGACTGCCGGGGTGTCGGGGGCAGGTTGCCACCGACAACGGACTGGTAGCCCGTTCCACTCATTTTCAAACAGGCTCTAACTCAATAGAGGTGGGATCGGGCAATCCAGCGAATCGGCGATCGCCCGGAGCAATTCAGCTTCGCGGGTGCGAATTTCGCCGTCGAACGCCACGGTTTCGGCAGCGGCTTCGAGGAATGTCTTTTTGCATTGCGGCGCCGATTGCGCGAGCCGATTGAGCGCGGTGTTCAATCGCTCCAAACCGCATTCACTCAGTGGCGCAAACCGCAGGGTGACATCCAGGTTCAATCCACGCACACCTGTTTTGAAGGCTTCAGCAGCTTCCGCAGAATCGGCATGACCGACATGGGCGAGGGCAGACAACACGACCGCACAATCTTCCGCCACACCTCGCAACGCATAATAATGGATAATACGCCTGGGAACTTGCTTGAAGTGGGGTTCGAGATGCCGCAGGAGCATTTTCTCCAATGCAAACTCAAACAAATCCATCTGCTGATCAGCCGCGATCAACAACTGGATATTCCTCTCAAATTCAGCGTATTGATTGGGGGAAAGCTGACGCAATGCCGGTAGGCAAAGTTCGGTCAATGGCAGTTTCGCTTTATCCGGCTGCTGGGCAACGTGCGCAAGGAGACGAATGGTTTCTTTGTAGATCGGTTCTGGAACCTGCTTGGCCAACTCGCGGAGTTGTCCCTCCTGGGCGGCTTTATCCGCACTCAACAACAAGGCGTAAACAAGAGCGGTCGCACTGTAGGTCTCATGCGCCGCGAGTTGCAGTTCATCCGGCATGGCCGCCAGGATAGTCCCGATAAAATTCAAGTGAGCAATGCTGGGCTGTCCGGCGGATTGCACGAAATTCCGCGCCCGCCCCGAAGCATTTCCCCCAAGCAAATCAGGCAATATAGGAGGAGGTACGTTTTTGACCTTAGGCGGGGTCGGCGAGAGGGCTTCGCGCGCGCGATTCTTCGTTTCTTCATCCAGTTGCACCCGCGGAAATTTCCCATCGAACTGTGGGTCCAACATCTTGATGCGTTGTGCCAGGGGGGGATGCGTCGCCATCATACTGCTCAAGCCACTGCTGAAAAACATATGACTCGCTTCTTCCGCAGCAGGCGCCTGCAACTCGGATCCATAAGCATAACCACCTATCTTTTTCAGCGCCCCGGCGATGCCATTGGGATTGCGCGTAAACTGCACCGCAGCGGCATCCGCAAGGAACTCACGCTGACGCGAAATGGCGCTCTTAATCAGCTTGCCAAAAAAAGCTCCGATGCTGCCGATCAACAACAAAGCGAGGCCGAGCATAATTGGGGCGCCACTGTTCTTGCGGTTGCTTGAGAAACGCTGACTGCGCATCAGAACGCTGCCGATAAAAGCCAGGCAGATGATGCCATGCACCCAACCAATGAGCCGGAGGTTGAGACGCATGTCGCCATTCAAAATATGGCTGAACTCGTGCGCGATGACTCCCTGCAACTCATCGCGATTAAGAAGTTTTATTGCGCCACGAGTGACCCCGATGACCGCATCGCTGGTATTGAAACCCGCGGCGAATGCGTTGATGCCATTCTCCTCCTGCATAATATAAATTTCCGGAACGGGCACCCCGGAAGCCAATGCCATTTCCTCCACGATGTTGCGCAGTTTCAATTCATCGGGATCGGTCGAGTTCGGATTCAACAAGCGTCCTCCGAGTTGCGACGCAATCACGCTGCCGCCCCGGGATAATTCGGCGATTTTGAACAATGAACCAAACACAACCACGGCCAGTGTTCCGCCAGTTACCCAAAGAAACACCTGGGGATTCCAAAACGAAAACTCAGCACGAGGAGCTCTCTCCTGATACCCAGGGGATGTCCTGGACTTTTCAGATGCGAACCCAAAAATCACGAGCACTACAAAATAGATCGCGACAATGGTCGAGATTACGCCGAGGCCGAAATATAAAACGAGGCGCTTGGTATTGCGACGTGAGAGATCCTGGCGAGAGAAAAAGTCCATTTAGGTTACACAGTTACATTGTTGAATCGTGAATGGTTGCATCGTGCGGCGTCCGCCCGATGCAACCGTGCAACTATCCAACCATTCAACCAAATTAAAACTGCACCTTGGGCGCATTGCGTTCCGCCGGATTTTCCACCTGGAACAACTCGGCCAATTGGAAATTGAACATGCCGGCGACAATGTTGCTCGGGAACGTTTCACGTTTGGTGTTGTAAACCATGACGGCGTCGTTAAACGCCTGGCGCGAGAATGCCACTTTGTTTTCCGTGGAGGTCAGTTCTTCCATCAGGCGGATCATGTTCTGGTTGGCCTTCAGGTCGGGATAAGCTTCGGAGAGGGCGAAGAGGCGTCCAAGCGTGGCGGTCAAAGCGCCTTCGGCTCCCCCCAATTGACGCATCGCCGTTGGATCACCGGGATTGGCTGCCGCTTTAGCTCCAGCCGCGACAGCCGAGTTCCGTGCCGTGATGACGGCTTCCAGCGTTTCGCGTTCGTGCTTCAGATAACCTTTGGCCGTTTCAACGAGATTCGGAATCAGGTCATGTCGCCGCTTCAATTGCACATCGATTTGAGCAAACGAGTTTTTATATCGGTTCCGCAACGTGACGAGGGTGTTGTAGATGCCGATCACCATGAACGCGACGATCACAATAGCGCCGCCTACAACGAGAAGAGAAATGATAGCTGGTCCCATATACCGTGAACTTAACTTAAGACGCGCGGGCGACAATTATATTTTACAGCGTGAATTGTAACCTGCTGGATGCTGCATCCAGCATCCGCCCCCCTACTTCACCCAACCCCGCCCTTTCAACCAAAACAAACAATTCGCCGTCCAGGGATGCAAATTGCCGTCACGGTATGCCGCATAAACCTTATGACCCAACCCGCTGCCGTGCGGACCTTTCTCGTAAACGTGCAAATCAAATGGCACTTCGTTCTCGCGCAAGGCCCCGGCGAACATCAGCGCGTTCTCAACCGGCACCACTTTGTCTTCCACTGTATGATAAATGAACGTTGGCGGTGTCTCCTGTGTAACTTGCAACTCGTTGGACAGCTCTTTCACCAATTCCACAGATGGATCCTGCCCCAGGAGATTCTTCTTTGAACCACCATGCGTTTTGTCGCCCATCGTAATCACCGGGTAACACAAAATGCCCAGGTCAGGCCGACTACTCTGCCGCTCAATCAGATCGTCGGAATCCGCTTTGCCAGTATCAAACCGGGTCAACGCCGTGGATGCCAGGTGACCGCCTGCAGAAGACCCCATGATGCCAACCCGTTTCACATCAATTTTATATTTATCAGCATTGGCCCGGACAAAACGAATCGCGCGCGCGGCATCCTGTGACGGCACGGGATGCCGATAGCCGCCTGAGCCGAGCCGATACTTCAGAACAAAGGCGGCGATGCCATGATCGCGCAACCAGAGCGCATAATCCTCCCCTTCATGCCCGGCCAGACTCCCATAACCGCCTCCGGGACAAATGACAATCGCGGCGCCGGTTCCCTTCTCTTCATCCGGTAAATAAGGTGTGAGCGTGGGAATATCTTTGGGTTCCTCACCGAGCGCACCCGGGGCATCTTCAATCCAGAGTCGAACCGGTTCTCCAGCAGGCTGTGCCTGAATCGTCAGGGTTGCGAATAGGGCGAGCAGTAAAAAGAGAGCTTTCATGGCTCCAGACTATAGCGTCAGCCACAAACCTTTCATCAAATTTCGAATCGAGTCGAAAATCAAATCATCGTGTTGCCTTTCGACGAATCCTCTGGAAACTGTCTGTCAAAATGAGAAATCGCACCCGTGCAGCAGCAGCCATTATCCTTTTAGCGATCAGCATGATTCGTCTCCCGGTTTGGGCCGATGAACTGATGGAACCTGAACGGGTGGATTTCAAAAAGCCTTTCGCTTACAGCCTAGGCCTTATGTCCATCGGACTCCCCATGCTGATCGGAGCTGGTGCATTCGATGAGGGACCGAGCATCAATAATTTCAAGAGCGCATTTAAATCAGCACCCGAATGGGAGGATGACTCCGTAGTTTTCAACTATGTTCTACACCCTTTGTGGGGGTCGGAAACCTATCTGCGGGCGCGCGAAGCCAATTTCGGAATTCCGGGAAGCATCGCTTTCAGCATGGGAATGTCGGTCACCTGGGAATATCTCTTCGAATCATGGGTGACGCATCCGAGCGCGCAGGATCTTATCTTCACGACTGGAGTCGGCTGGATAATTGGAGAACTGCGTTACAAGATGAAGCAGCAAACCAGTGAAGGCTGGAACTGGGTGCTCGATCCGATCCACACCACCCTGGAACATTTAAAGGTGATTCAACGCACCCACGATGGGGAAAAGGTGACGATGTTGGCATTCTCAAAAAGCTTTTAACCCGCACGTTCGGGTTCTGGATTCTTCCCCAAAAAGAGACGAAATTTTCTCATAAAGCCACTTTCAATGCAGCAATCGAGGCGTAGGTTGCCGTAAGGAAAGTCGATTATGAAAGCTTTAGAAATAGCGAACATTTTGCTCGCGGATGATGATGAAAATGAGGAACTGCTCCTGCGACGCGCTTTCAAAAAAGCTGGCCTTCCCCATAACTTGATCGCCGTGCGGGATGGAGACCAGGCAATTGAATACCTCTCCGGAACCGGCGCCTACCAGAACCGCGAACACAACCCATTCCCAGCCTTGCTGTTGTTGGATTTGAAGATGCCTCGAACGAATGGGTTCGCCGTACTGCAATGGATCCGGCAACAACAGGAGATTCGCCGCTTGATCGTTGTCATTTTAACCTCATCCAAACAAGATTCGGACATTGATCATGCATATGATCTGGGAGCGAACTCGTATATTACCAAACCAGGGATTATCGATGACCTCACTGAAGATATGCGGCGACTGCATGCCTATTGGATCGAGATAAATGAAAAGCCCCACTGCACACGCCACGTTTGCACGGATCATGAGGTTCTTCAGCAAAACTGAGTTGAAAACCGCTCTCCAACCCGACACAGTGTCCTCATGCAATCTGTCTTTACAGGTCCGGTTTACGTGGTGCGCGATAACATCGACACCGATCAAATCATCCCCGCTCAATATTTGAATCTCGTCCCAACGATTGCCGAAGAGTACGAAAAGCTCGGCAGCTACGCTCTAGTCGGACTCCCCAATTCCCAATATCCGACCCGTTTTGTCGAGGAAGGCCAACTCGACAGCCAATATCCAATCGTCGTCGCCGGCAAGAATTTCGGTTGCGGCAGTTCCCGCGAACATGCGCCGATCGCGCTTGGTTCCGCCAATTGCCGGATCATCGTGGCCGAAAGTTTCGCCCGCATCTTCTTCCGCAACTGTGTTTCCACAGGGGAGCTCTATCCCTGCGAAGCCACCGAACGCCTCTGCGATGTCCTCAAAACCGGCGAAGTGGTCACCGTGGATCTTGATCAAGCAACCGTCACCGTCCAGTCCACCGGCAAAGTTTACAATTTCAAACCGCTCGGCGACGTCCGTCCCGTGGTGGATGCTGGTGGTTTGTTCAATTTCGCGCGCCAAAGCGGGATGATTCCAGCGCAAGCCTGACATCGAACAAGAAAACTCCCCCTTTTCTGGGCTCAAAAGACATTTCCTCCCACAAAGTATTACTTTGTGAATTTTGATGCGTCAGTCGCTGGCATGCGAACGGAGATCCGCAGACTGCCTATCCGGGTAAATGGTCACTCGGCGGGTTCCGCACACACACACGTTTCCTTTCGTACAGGCCACTCGGTGGGAACCGCACGCACACCTTTTACCGCGTGAACAGGTTGCGGCAGATGCGTTCCAAACAGGGCCAAAGCGGAAGAGACCGTGAAAACCCTTTCAAGACGACAACTGTTTCACCACCGCGGCGTGGGCCAGCACGACATCCGGCTCGCGTTGCAGGGCTTCAAAATAACTTCGCGAGAATCCCTCCCCTTCTTCAGATGCAACCAGAAGCGCTCGAACTTGTTTGCGGATTTGATCCACATCCTGAAGTTGGAGCGGTTCTTCGCGTTCCAACATTTCATCTATAAACACCAGGAATTCGGAAAGCGGATGCAACCACGCAAACCACGGATCACTAATTACACGTTGTAGAAACTCGTAAGGAGAGTGAATCGTGCCAAAGGTTTGCTCGTATTGAATCCGCTCCGAATCAAGCAACGCCTTGTGCAGGACGAGGAGACTTTCGCGCAGAGTTGTCAGGCGTTGGCGGTTGGCTTCCGGAGTTGAATCGGCAATTGGCTCACTCATGACATTCTCAATTTGCCTTAAAGTCGGCAGGTTCGCAGCCTGGAAATGCTGGGGGAATTGCAAATTGAGAAGCACCCGAGCGAGTGAACCTGCCCACGCGAGAGACCCCGCCGTCAACGGAGCGCGGCGTAACCGCAGGGCGGTTCGTTATTTCTATAGTTCTGGTTTGTGCGAAGCATCAGCCGCAGCACGTGATTTTTGAGAGCGATATTGGGACTCCAAACACTTTAATTCCAGTCTCACGTGCTGCGGCTGATGCTTCGCACACAACCGCGCTCCGTTCCTTCGGAAATCTCACCCCCTTTTAATCACGCCCCACGCGCCAATTTCCAACACAAACCGCTTGGTTTGGAACTGTCGGCTAGATAAAGTTTGCGGTTCGACGCCGTAACCTCCGGCGTGGACTTGCGCGATGCGATCCATCGCCCTCGTTCGCTGATGAACCATATTGAAACAATAATCTGCCTGCTGCTGCTCTTCATGGGTGTGCCCGATCTTTGTCGGCGCGTTCTGAAGCGTCCGGCGTTGATTTATTCTGTCTTCGTCCTTTTCGGGTTTGTCTTCGGTCCAGTCGTGGATCCCAGCGTATCGACGATGCTGAAACAAGCGGGGCGCGTTGGGTTTCTCCTTCTACTTTTCGAAGTGGGGTTGGAGATCGAGCTTCCGAAGGTAAAAGAACTCATCCCTCCGTTCAAAATGGCGATCAAATGGGCGCTTTTGCAATATCCCATCATTCTCATGCTCGCCCATGTTACCGGGTTGGACTTGCAGGAATCGCTGCTGGCGGCGGCTGCGTTGACCGGTTGCTCCGTCGGCATGGGGTATCATGCCTGGAAAAATTATCACGGCCTCTCGTCAGAAACCCGCATCAACATCCTGCGGATCATGGTCCTGCTGGAAATGCTCGCGATCGTGCTGCTGTCCATCGAAACGGTGGCATTGGAAAAAGGATTCGGTTGGATGGTCGGTTTTAAACTGCTGGGCATCATCATTGTTCTCATCCTGATCAGTCGGTTTGCCATTCACGTGGAGACGCTGTTTGAACAAATCGTCGCGAAGACAACCCAATGGCGGGTCCATCTTTTGGTTCTGCTTGTGCTGGCGATCTGCGCAATCGGCGAACGCCTCGGTCTTTCCAGCGCCAAAACCGCCTTTTTTCTAGGCCTTTTCATGAGCCGCACCCGCCACGAAGGGATGAAGCTGGAAGACATCATCGCGCCCATCAGCCAGCGTTTGCTGATCCCGATCTTTTTCTTCTCACTGGGACTCAGCATTAGCTGGGGAATGTTGTTTAGTTGGATCGGCGTTTTTGCCATGAGCACCGGTTTTCTCCTGATCGGCTACCGCCTGGTGCTGCAACGACACCTCGTCAAGACAGGAGGACCGGAAGACTCCTACCTGCTCTTCTGTCCAAACCTGACGATGGTCGCGCTCGCCGCGAGCGTCTTGCTGGAACAGGGCGGATCGCGGGAAATTGCCGCGTGGATCCTGCTGACTGGCCTGTTTATGACGGTTCCGGCTGTCATGATGTTGCCTGCCCCGATCAAAAACAGCATGGATAAAGACAACAGCGACGAGCACGAAGCGACTGGCTTTACTCCATCAAGCGAGACAGAACCGGTGGAAGTGGCAAAGTAGCGACCCTCTTCGTTTTGGAAACTGAGCAAGATCAAAATCAGGATTACGATTAGGTTAGGGGAGTCCCGTTGAGAGATTTTTATCCTTCATCAATATCCCCCTGGCTGGTTAGTCTGTCTCCGCATGAACCAGCAGACGACCAGACGAGAATTTCTGAAAACTTCCAGCACTGCCACTGTTGCCACCGCATTAGCTTCCACGCTGACGTTTCCAAATATCCTGAGCGGACAAGCCATGAACGACAAATTAAAGGTCGGCCTGGTTGGGTGCGGCGGACGCGGCAATGGTGCCGCCAATCAGGCGCTAAACGCCGATCCCAACATCGAACTGTATGCAATGGCCGATGTTTACGAGAACAAGGTCAGGGCCGGGTTCGAAAATCTCCACAAGATTCACACGGATCGCGTCAATGTTCCTGCAGACCGGCGGTTCGTCGGATTGAATGGTTACCAACGGGTGATCGAAACCTGCGATGTTGTTATTCTCACCACTCCTCCAGGTTTTCGTCCGCAACAATTAAAGGCCGCCATCGATGCCGGCAAACATGTCTTCGTCGAAAAACCGATGGCCACCGATGTGGCGGGCGTGAAATCCGTCCTTGAATCTGCCGCTCTCGCCAAAAAGAAAAACCTGGCAATCGTCGCCGGGTTCGACTGGCGCTACAATTATTCGCGTCGTGAATTGATCAAACGCCTGCACGAAGGAGCCATCGGCGACATCCGCGCCATGTACGTCACTTGCAACGTCGGCGCGGTCAAACCGATGCCTCCCGCCGACACCCGTCCTGCCGGGATGAGCGATGTCGAATGGCAGGTCCGGAACTGGTATAACTTCGCCTGGCTGGGCGGGGATACTCTTGTCGAAAACTGCGTCCACAGCATCGACCGCCTCATGTGGATGATGAAAGATGTCCCACCTGAAAAATGTTTAGCGTCGGGTGGCCGTCAGATCCCAAACCCCGGCGGCAATATCTATGATCATTTCCAGGCCAATTACGTCTGGGCGGATGGCACCCGCGGGTTTGCCATGTCACGCCACATGGATCGCACCAGTGAAGACGTGTCTGATGACATTCTCGGGGCGAACGGACGCGCCTTTGCCCTTGCCAACAATCGTTCCCAGCCAAAGACCGAAATTTATACTGGAAAAGATGTCTGGCGTTACCAGGGCCCATGGAACCTGAGCTATCAAACCGAGCACGACGAACTTTTTGCCTCCATCCGTTCCGATCGCCCGATTAATGACGGTGTTCGCATGGCGAATAGCACGCTCGCAGCGATCATGGGCCGCATGGCCGCTTACACCGGCCTGGAAATCACCTGGGAGATGATCATGAATTCCAAGGAAAAGCTGGTACCGGACAACCTTGACTGGAGCGGTTCCCTGCCAGCGCCAGAAGTGCCCATGCCGGGAATCACACGTTACATGTGAACGTGCAATCGAGTTAAGACGCCAAAGCCCCTGAATCGTAATCCTTAATTTAACCTAGAAAAAAAGCAGTTGAAACCACAGATGAACACAGATAAGAAGGGCTTGTGAAGAAAATGGAGATCACCCTACAGGTGAATGCTTTCTGCTGAAATATCTGTGTCCATCTGTGGTTTCTCTTCTTCCTTTGTCTTTCAACCGCCGAATTTAAGTTAAATCGGTTTTTTCAGTAAGGCGAAACTTTGGTGTAATGAGTCATTCCCAAATTCTCCAGCAGTTTACTCCCGCCGCTTTTTGGAGGAATCTAAGAATTAGATGAACACAAAAGATCTCGTTCGGGTGGGAGTGCCGTTGGGTGAACCGATGCGCCGGGCTCAGGATTTTATCGCTCAATACGTGCTGAAGGGCGGCGATAAGGCGCGTATCGAAGCTGAGGTGTCTGCGATTGTTGAGAATCCCGCGCTGTTCGCGGAAGATCCGTTGCGGAAAGATTTTGCCAAAGCCATCGTCAACTCTCCACCCCCCACACGATTGATCCCCGCGAAGTACCGCCAATGGGGCAGTGGTTTGGAAGAAGAGGCGGTCAACCAGATGGAGAAAGCCTGCCTGCTGCCGGTGTCGGTGGCTGGCGCGTTGATGCCGGATGCGCACGTTGGTTATGGCCTGCCGATTGGTGGCGTGTTGGGGACGGAAAATTCGGTCATTCCATACGCTGTCGGGGTAGATATTGCCTGCCGCATGAAGATGACGGTGCTCGATCTTCCGTTGCGCGATTTGGAGCATAAACAGGATCGGCTGACCCGTGCGATTGCAGCAGAAACGCGTTTTGGGATCGGCGCATCGTTCAAGGAACGTCGCGCGCATGAGGTGATGGACGAGGATTGGAATTGCAGCGTCATCACGAAGCAAAACAAAGACAAGGCGTGGTCACAGTTGGGCACGAGCGGCAGTGGCAATCACTTCGTGGAATTCGGAGTCTTCACGACCAAAGAGAAAATTCTGGGACTCGAGCCGGGAACTTACGTTGCATTGCTCAGTCACAGTGGAAGTCGAGGAACCGGTGCTTCGGTCTGTGATTACTACAGCAAGCTCGCAGTGAAGATGCGTCCCGAGTTGCCGAAGGAATTGCAGCGTCTGGCGTGGCTTTCGCTGGACGAAGCGGCAGGGCAGGAATACTGGGCGGCTATGGAGTTGATGGGCGACTACGCTGCGGCGAATCATGCGTGCATTCATAAACACATCGCGGCGAACCTCGGGGCGCACGTCTTGCTCGACCTGGAGAATCATCACAATTTCGCATGGAAGGAAAAACATGTCGTGGATGGCGTCGAACGCGAGCTTGTGGTGCATCGCAAAGGAGCAACGCCAGCCGGTTCGGATGTAATTGGAATTATTCCGGGCTCAATGGCGACGCCGGGATTTGTTGTTCGCGGCAAAGGGAACGCCGAATCATTGCATTCTGCATCGCACGGCGCCGGTCGGGTGATGAGCCGGACACGGGCAAGCCAGACATTCAACTGGAAAGAGGTGAACCGGTACCTGCAGCAGCGCGGGGTGACACTCATTTCCGCGGGGCTTGATGAGGTGCCGATGGTTTACAAAGATATTCACAAAGTGATGGCAGCGCAGTCGGACCTGGTTGAAGTGATCGGTCAATTCGATCCGAAGCTGGTGAAGATGGCGCCTCATGGCGAACGCGCGGAGGATTGAGTCTTGTCTCGCGTGGCCGCCGTTTCATGAGCGATTATTAATGCAGAATAGCGGTCCAACTCCCGTTCCTGGAATAATCTTCCAGTGACAATTCCCGCATGCTCACCTATTAACATTTGGAAGTTCTTATGAAAAAATGGATTCCCCGCGCTGCTCTCGTGCTGATCATTCTTTTGGTTCTTGGTCTTGTCGCTGCGTTTCTGTTTCTCAATACATTAGTGAAAAGCGGGGTGGAAAAGATCGGGCCAATTGTGACCAAAACCGAAGTCAAACTGGACAGCGCGAACCTCTCGCCCTTCTCCGGGAAAGGTGAGTTGCATGGCTTGTTCGTTGGGAATCCAGAAGGTTATAAAACCCCTTCCGCAATCAAGGTTAAAGACATCAAAGTGAATTTGGACATAAAGTCCGTAACGTCCGACGTGGTGCTCGTTCAATCCATCGTCATTGAAGCCCCGGAAATCACTTTTGAAGGCGGTTTCAGCGGCAGCAATCTCAGGAAGTTGTTGGACAACATCAGTGCCGTGGCCGCGATGGATAAATCGAAATCCACTACCGGAAAACCAGCCGAAGGGGGCAAGAGATTGAAAGTCGAATCACTCTTAATAAAGAACGCAAAGGTGAACATCAGCTTCACCGGTATGATGGGTAAATCTGCGACCGTCGCGATTTCCGACATTCATCTGACCAACATCGGCATGGATGAAAACGGCATCTCCACCGCTGAACTTTCCCGCCAGGTCATCAAGGTGGTGCTTCAAGAGGTGATCAAAGTCATCCCCAGGGCAGTGGGTAAACTGGGTGGCAGCGTAAAAGATATCGGCGCAGGGACGGCCGGAGGGGCTGAAACAACGGTCAAAGGCATTAAGAAGCTGTTCAAAAAACGAGAGGTTCCTGCAAGGTGAACAGCACCCCTCTTTTGGCTTGCGTTCACTCGTGGTTAAACCGTGCTTTGTACAATGCGCTCCCTGAGAGCGAAATACGCGCGGTTGGATAGCTGCATCTCTTGATCTCTACTTGTGGTGGCCTAGTTTGAAAATGTTGGCTGGGCAGATTTGTTGCACCACAAAAGGAAAAGGAGATATGGAATCACTAAAAATGGCTGGTCCACGGGAACATTTTTTAATTTCAAATCATTTGTTTACGGCCAGGAGAACTCTTGCATGGACCTGGCTCGCCAGCGGGCTGTTGCTAGCGGGAATTGCACAGGGCGCCGACTTCTATGCTGCGCCAAATGGCACGACAGATGGCGACGGAAGTATTGAACGACCATGGAACCTGGGAAAAGCATTGAAAGGTTCCGAGGTGGTTCAGCCCGGCGACACCATATGGCTGCGAGGCGGTGTTTACCGGGCATACAATCGGCCTTCAAAATATTTCAGTTCCCTGCAGGGCGCTGAGAATCAACCCATCACTGTCCGAGGATTTCCCGGCGAGCGCGCCATCATTGACGGCAACCTTTCACAACTGACCGGTGGCTGGGTGAACTATTGGGGATTCGAAATTATGAATTCACTCAAGCGGCGGGTCACCCCTGAGGGTGGGCCGTTTCCGAAGGCGTTCTGGGCTCCTGATGGACGGGGTCAAACCACCGATTTGACGGTGAGTGGTTTCGACTTGCGAGCTCCGCAGGTGAAGCTGATCAACATGATCATTCGCGATTCTATTGGTGGCGGGATCGGCATCAACGCTGCAGCGGTAAACCCTGAAATCTATGGAACGCTCTCTTTCCATAACGGCTGGCAGGGAGGGGACCGCGGACATGGGCACGGCCTTTACGGACAGAGTATCAGTCCCAGTGTTCCGCAGGTCAGGGACAGCCTTTTTTTCTCCAACTATGCTTTGGGCATTCAAACCAGCGGCACAGGGCCGGTGGTGGATAATTTTCAATTCGAAGGAAATGTTGTGTTCTTTAACAGCGCCATTTCCCGGCAGCACCAGGCCAACATTGTGGTGGGATCTGCCTCAGGCCAGGCCAGGAACATCTCGCTTGTTCGTAACTTCTTCTTTGAAACCGAGCCGAGCGGAACGGATGTCAATCTCGGTTACATTGGCGGCATTCAAAACGGTCTGGTGCAGGAAAACTATTTTGCAACCAAAGTGTTCTTTTCACCGAATAACCAAAACGTGCAGGTGAACAACAACATTACCGTGGATGCAAACGCGCCCGGACAACAGCCGAACCTGGTTGTGGTGCGCCCGAATCAATACGAGGCCGGTCGGGCGCATATTATCGTTTATAACTGGGAAGGCCTCCCGGAAGTGACAGTGGATCCAAGCAATGCGTTGGCGGCGGGAACAGCTTACGAAATTCGCAATGCACAGGACATTCTTGGTCCTCCCATCACCCAGGGCGTTTACGCTGGAGGCACAGTGACTTTACCCATGACCGGTTTGCCGGTTGCCAAAACATTCCAAAAGAACGCCACGGCTTCCACAGCTCCCCGATTCAATGTGTTCGTTCTCCTTCCACAGAGCAACACAGGTGTATCCACGAACACTCCTCCAATGCTCTCAGGCATCACGGATAAAACCACGTTGCAGAACAAACCGAAGGCAGGCATTCGCTTTCGAGTGCGCGACGCCGAGTTGCTCCCTGATTTCCTGAATATCTCCGTCAGCTCTTCCAACACGGAATTGGTGCCGCATGAAAATATTAAATTCACCGGAAATGGACTGTCCCGGACGATGAAGATCATCCCGGCAAAAGATCAGGTGGGAACCACGATCATTAATTTGTCTTTGAGCGATGGGTTGCTCTCCACGAATACCACGTTCAAGCTGACAGTGAATCCAGCCGTAGCGGCAACGCCTTGATGGGGGGGGGAGGGAGTTCAAGGTTTAAGGTTTGAAGTTCAAAGTGAGGAGACGCGCGCCCGGTCGAGTAATCTGGCTTCTTACCTCCTTTCAATCACACCGGCGAGACGCTGGCAGCGCGTTATTCCCCTTCATTTTGGATTAAGCCACGGGTTTGATGTTCCACCAGGGAAGCGTAGTAGCCGTTCACTTTCATCAGTTCGTCGTGAGTTCCAGTTTCAGCGACGCGACCTTCTTTCAGAACAATGATACGGTCGGCATGGACGACGGTGGAAAGGCGGTGAGCGATGACAAAGGTGGTGCGATTCTTCATCAGGTGATCGAGCGCTTCCTGGACGAGCGCTTCGGATTCCGCATCGAGCGAAGCAGTGGCTTCATCAAGGATCAGGAGCGGCGGATCTTTGAGCAAAGCTCGGGCAATCGTGATGCGTTGACGTTCACCGACGGAGAGACGACTGCCGCGTTCCCCCACCATCGTTTCGTATCCATCGGGAAGATTGGCAATCAACGTTTCGGCATTGGCGGCTTTGGCAGCGGCCCTGACCTCGGCCATGGTCGCGTGCGGTTTACCGTAAGCGATATTGTTGCGGATGGTGTCGTTAAATAAAAGCGGATCCTGCAGGACAACACCGATGTTTCGACGGAGCGAACTTTGCTTCAGAGTCTTCAAATCGGCGCCGTCGAGAAGGATACGTCCCTCCACCGGATCGTAGAATCGCATGAGCAACGCCATCAGCGTTGTCTTGCCGGAACCGCTCGGACCGACAATCGCCAGGGTTTCGCCACGGTACACATTCAAGTTCACACCGCGCAGGATGGGGCGTTCCTGCTTCTCATAGTTGAAATGCACATTTTCAAAAACCACTTCACCTTTGATCTTTCTGACTTTGCGAGCGTTGGGTTCGTCACCCAACGTTTCCTGCATATCAAGAATGTTAAAAATCTCGTGGAGCGAAACACGAGCCTTCTGCATGGTTTGATAAATTCCGCTTAACCCCTGCACGGGTCCGAACAACCCACCGATGTATCCGAGGAATGCTACCAACGTTCCAATGGTGATTTCCCCCTGGAACACATAGTAGCCACCGAGCGCTGTGGCCGCGATGCGTGCCAGCATGATGACGAGATTGGTTGCCGCGCCAAAGCCGCTATCGAGAGTGACGCCGCGGATTACGGTGCGATTCGCCGTTTCCACATTTTTAAGGAACCGTTGCTTCTCCATTTCTTCCATCGAAAAACTGCGGACCGTCACGATGCCCGAAAGCACCTCATTAAAACGGGAATAGATTTTGGACCATTGATCGAGCAGCGAACGTTCGCGTCGGGTTTGCTCCGGGGCAGCGAACGCGGCAATCACCGCCGGCAAAGGCGCAAAAGCGAGGACCATGAGTGCGAGCTTCCAGTTCAGGCGCAGCATGATGGCCACCGAAATGAACAGGTAGATCACCGCAGGAAAAACGTTGAACAGAATCTGGGAGAGGGCGCCGATGAATCCCTGGATGCTGCGATCGAGTTTGGTCATGATCGCTCCCACCCCTTCCGTACGATGAAAACTCAGCGGCAGAAGTTGGAGCCGACCGACGGTTGCTTCCAGCAGCGCGTAGTGAATACCCAGGCGCGTGTGCCAGGTAAGCCAATTCGAGATGCCAGTCACCAATTCGCGAAACAAACCGAGTCCGAGCAAACCGAAAATTCCGATGAACAGAGCGCGAAGTTCCGGAGTAGTGGAGAGATTGTCGAATATGAACTTTAGAATGAGAGGCTCGATCGCATTGATCGCCGCGAGTAACAGGGTCAGTAGAAGTAAGACGCCGACCGACTTTTTATAAGGAAAGGCAAAGCCGAGTGCGCGCCGCCAGTGGGACTTCGGAGGGCCACCGGGCAAATCAGTTTTGGTTTGAGAACCAAAACCGACGAATCGTCGCCACCACCTTTGTTCCGATGCAACCGAAGCAGAACCAGCCACTCAACCTCCTTTGTGAATAAGGTTCACCGGAAACGGTAGAGTTCAAGGAGAACGGGCGATTTGTCGGTGGGCAATTACAAAATGCAAATTGAGAAATGAAAACTGCAAATTGGTTTGCGCGTTGAGTCGCACGTGCGGAAGCCAGCCAGCCTTAAGATAATGAAAAAAGAGCCGCCCGGTTTCCCGGGAGGCTCGTGTCGTATTCTGTATACTGAATTCTGGTTTACAGCGTCTGCACGATCACACTTGCGCTTCTCGCACTTTCGCCGCCGGAATTCCCGGCAGAAAGGGCGACTTCCACCTGTGAGTTGCCGGGCAACTGTTCGATCAAGAAGTCGAGGTCTGTCGATGTGCCGACCGATACCATTTCTGGATCCACACCGATCACCCGTTTCCAGATGCGATGATAATCAGCGCGCTAGAGTAACCGGTGCGTAAAAGTGTTTGTCCAAAGGGATTAAGCCGTTTTTCAATAGCAACTCGAAACAACTCCCAAAAAATTCGTTGACAGTAATTTTTGATCTGAATCCAATGTGCCGTCACAGAGCTGACGTATTTAGCAGTTTTTAACCTAAACAACAATGATACTTCGAAATCGTTCGGTGCTGCACTTAACTTTCCTATTTGGCCTGAGCCTTTTCTTTTGCTTCGCGATCAATGCTGACGACAGGGTGCCGGACCTGAAGCGATTTTTGGAACAGAAGCCTGCGGTTGGTCGCGTGATATTTGAAAAAACTGTCAATTTACCTCAGGTGCCTGAACACGCTCGGACACAGATCTTCGCTATCCGTTGGCAGCCGGAACACTACTACATGCAGGTGCTCGGTAATACCAATGATGTAGATAAATCTGGACCGGGTCAGATCTATAGCGGTCAATTTGGTTCAGAGTTGTGGGAAATTCACAATGGAAATCTCACTGTGGTGGATCCGAATCTAAATACTCAGGCAACAAACGATCTCGGTGGAGTTCGCGGGACCGAAGCTGTTGCTAAGGCGACATTGAACATGGTGTTGAATCTGGGTGTGATAGAACTGAAACCGGGCACGCTGACGTGGAATGCGAGTGGCGATTTATTCCAGGCAACGACTGAAACGGGCTTGAGTATAGTGGGTGCGTTGCGGCTTGATAATGGCTTACCCAGTCGTATCCAATTATCTGTTCCACCTGATCCAGTTTACGCGACGATTCAATACTCTTACCGGAGCGATTTTCACGGCGGTCAATTCCCTGCGGAAATCGCCCGCTACCAGATTGGTCCGAACGCAAAGGAGTCTGAGATTTTTCGAATCAAAATGAAGGACTTGGAGGTGCCTTCTCAACCATTCGAGAGCAACTTGTTTGATCCTAGCAGCCTGTCGAACTTAGATTGAAACACTGGGTATAGGAGCCGCTGGAGTATTTCGTAAAACGGAGTTGGGCGGCGATTCTTCGGTGGACCTGTTTGAAATGGTAGCGCTAATCTGTGATAT
>JACDHS010000010.1 GCA_013820875.1 Verrucomicrobiota bacterium
TTGGGCGCAAGGCTGACGGAATGCCAGGCTGGCTGACCATCTGGCGTGGCTGGCAGCGACTCATTTGGATGTGCGAAGGATTAGAAAGCCTTAAGGTAAACTAAAAAGATGTGGGTAATGACAAGGTCTCCAACCCCAACGGAGCTCCCACACGGGGCTGCGTAATCTTTCTGGAGTTGAAAACACCGAGAAACCGTCAAAAATCTTTTGCAAATGTTTTAAATACAACAGAATGGACATGCGTCGAACTGGCGCATGAGGGCACAAATTGTGCGCTCAAAAAAAGAGCAGATGCAGTTTAGTATGCAGTTCTCCCAAATAACATTGCTGCAGTCGGATGGATCGGACCGTTTGTTGACCTAAACAAATGGGCGCGATCCAATTACATCGTTGTGTTAAAATCTGCTGTACGGTCGTTGCAGCGCTGCTTCTCGTTTCCTGCTCCAGCAAGCATTACCGGGCCTCCGCTGATAAAGAAACGGCCGCTGTGTTGGCCCAGAAAACACCTTTGGTGCAGAACATGGACACCAATTTCACGGTGGAAGCCCAGGGGAAAAGCGCGCTCGACGATCTCCCCCTGTTTGAGAAGACGGAAGAATACTTCGGGCCTGACGCAGATTTGGAGATGAACGCCAGGGTCATCTCGCTGGAAAAAGCTCTAAACCTGGCGGTGAAACAAAGCCATACCTACCAGAACCGGAAGGAAGATCTTTATGTCAGGGCTCTTCGGTTGACGCTGGAACGTCATGAATACGCTCCCCTTTTCTCCGGCAGGTCCAGAGGACGCACCTCACGTTCGACCACCCAGGTTCGTGGCGGCGTGGACCAGATCGTGGAGCGCGACGTGACGGGTGACCAGAATGCGGGGTTGCGAATGTTGAGCCGGGCTGGAACCCGTCTCGCCACCGATTTCAGCACCGATTTCCTGCGCTTTATCACCGGCGATCCCCGGTTAACCAGTTCCTCAGCGCTGGTCGGCACGTTGTCGCAACCGTTGTTGCGCGGGTCGGGCGCAAGGATTGCCGCCGAAAGATTGACGCAAGCGGAACGCAGTTTTCTCTATTCGATGCGCGATTTCACCAGGTATCGCAAGGAGTTCTCGGTGGACATTGCTTCCAGCTATTACAACGTGTTGCAAAACCGCGATGCGGTGCGGAACAGTTGGCGCGGTTACCAGAATTTCAAAGCCAACGTGGAACGCGAACGGGCCTTTGCCGAAGTGGGACTTCGCGCCCGGGCGCAGTTGGAACAATTGCGGCAGGCTGAGTTGAGCGCAGAATCCAAATGGATCAATGCCGTCCGTGTTTATCGCCAAAGCCTCGATAAATTCAAGATCGATATTGGCCTGCCGGTGGAAGCAGACATCGTCCTGGATGACTCGGAGTTGAACAAACTCGAAGTGGTGGATCCTCAACTGGCGCTGGACGAAGCCCTTGAGGTGGCGTTGATCAGCCGTCTTGACCTGGAAACGGACCGGGACGAATTGATCGATGCCGAGCGTCACATCTCGGTGGCGAAAAATGCTTTTCTGCCGCAACTGGATGCGGTCGGTTCGGCGAACGTTTCGGGCAACGGAAGGGGCGGCTTATCCACTCCGCAATGGGATCGTTACCGTTGGAATGCCGGTGTGGATCTCGATCTGCCGTTGAATCGCAAGGCTCAACGCAACAGTTATCGGGAAGCGATCATCCGACACGAACGCGCCCAGCGCAAACTGGCCCTGGCGGTGGACAACATTAAACTGCAACTGGCGGATGACTGGCGTAATCTCGAACAGGCAAAACGGAACTATGAGATCAGTGAAGTCGGCGTTGCAATCGCCGCGGGCCGTGTGGAAGAACAGGATCTTCGCCAGAAGCTGGGCCGCGGCACAGCCCGCGACATGGTGGATGCCCAGAACGATTTGATAGATTCCAAAAACCAGCGCACGAGCGCGCTCGTCAGTCACACCGTGGCGCGGCTCAGGTTCTGGCGTGACATCGGCATTTTGATCATCAAAGAGAATGGTGAATGGGATGATGTAAACCGGGACGATGTCGTCAAACAGGAGAATGAATTCAGTGATAACTAAAGTGTTCCATTTTTTGCGCAGACAACCGCGCTGGCGCTTAACCGTCGCAGTGCTGGCGCTCGCTGTGGCCGGCTATTGGATTTTTGGCGGAAGCCCAAAGGCGATGAATGAAATCACCTTTGAGGTTAAGCGAGGGCCCATGGACATCATCGTGCTGGAAGGCGGCAGCATCGAAGCGCTGCAATCGCAGGAAATTCGCTCGGAAGTAAAAGGCAGCAGCACAAAGATTTTGAAGATCGTTGAGGAAGGTTACCAGGTCACAGAGGAAGATGTGCAGTCGGGCAAGGTGCTGGTGGAACTCGACAGCGCGGACATCCAGTCGCGCATGACGCAGCAGGAAATTCAGTTTCAATCCTCAATCGCCTCGCTTACGGAAGCGAGACAAAGCTACGAAATCCAGCGCAACCAGAACACGAGCACCATCAAGGCGGCTGAACAAAAGGCGCAGTTTGCAAAAATGGATTTTGAAAAGTTCATGGGTGATCAGGCGTTCAATGAAATCGTCGTTACACTAAAACTCGACAAACTCGAAGCCGCCGCCAGCAAGATCGTGTCGGGCGAAGACGTTGAACGGATCATGCTCACAGCCATGGAAACCAACGAGCTGTGGATGGCGGAAGAATATCTCAACAGGGAGGAAACGGACAAAACGGCACTGCGACCGGCCGTCATTTCGACGCCCAATCGCCCCACCCCTGCCCGGCGCATTTTGGATTTCACCAGGTATGCCAATGCGGAAATGCTGGGGGACGGCTCCGCGATGCAGCAATTGCGCAAACTCACAGACGAAAAGCAAACGGCGGAACAGCAGCGAAGTTTGTCCAGGACCAAGCTGGCGGGAACGCGTCTGCTATTTGAAAGAGGTTTCGTCACCCAGACCGAACTCGATACGGAAGAAATCACGGCAAAGAACAACGAACTGAAGGTGGCCACCACAGTTACTGCTTATAATCTGTTCATCAAATATGAATTTCAAAAGCAGGCGCAGGAATTGGTGTCCAAATATGAGGAGGCCTTGCGCGGCTTGGAACGGGAAAAGAAGGAGGGCATCTCGAAACTGGCACAGTCCAGGGCGCGGTTGAAAGGCGCGGAAGGACGTTACAACATTGAAGCGAACCAACGCCGGGATTGGCTTGCCCAACTTGAAAAATGCCAGCTCAGAGCTCAGAAGCCAGGACTGGTGGTTTATGGCGGCGGATCGTCCGACGGTTATTACAGCAACAACGAACAGATCCGGGAAGGCGCCGCGGTGCGCGAGCGACAACCGATCATCACCATCCCTGACATGACGCGCATGGGGGTGCGGGTGAAGGTGCATGAATCCTATATCCAAAAAATACACAGGGGCTTGCCCGCAAAGATCCAGGTGGACGCATTTCCAAACCGCAAATTAATGGGCGAAGTGACAAAGGTCGCCCTGTTGCCCGACTCACAAAATCGTTGGACCAATCCGGACCTCAAAGTGTACCAGACAATGGTCACCATCGTGGGAACACACGATTGGTTGAAACCGGGGATGAGCGCGAAAGTTGAGATCCTCGTGAAACAATTGGACGATGTCCTCTATGTCCCCTTGCAGGCTGTGTCAGAACTCGCCGGTAAACACTTTTGTTATGTCGCTGGTATTCGGGTGGAAATGCGGGAAGTGGAGATCGGCGATTTCAATGATGAGTTTATCGAAATTAAAAAAGGGTTGAACGAAGGCGAAAATGTCCTGCTGCGCGCTCCCAGCCAAAGCTCCGCCCAGGGCAAGAGCAAAAAGAAAAACGAACGCCCTGCTGAAAGCGATCCACTCCCCGCCCCCGTCCAGGAAGACACCCCTGATTCTGCCGGAAAAAGCACCAAACCAGCGGCCTGACCTATGTCCGCTTCAACCATCGTAAAACTTCAGGACGTTCGGAAGACCTACCAGATGGGCTCTGTGAGCGTGGAGGTGTTGCGCGGAATTTCTCTCGAATTTTTAACCGGTGAATACATTGCGATCATGGGTCCATCCGGTTGCGGCAAATCCACAATGCTGAATTTGTTGGGCTGCCTGGATCGTCCGACCACCGGCCAATATCTGCTCGATGGCAAAGATGTTTCACAACTGGAAGACGACGCCTTGTCGGCCATCCGCGGCGCCAAGCTCGGTTTCATATTTCAATCTTATAATTTGATCCAGCAATTGTCGGTGATCGAAAACATCGAGGTGCCGCTTTATTACCAGGGGCGTCCTGAAGAGGAGAGCCGTGAAACCGCGGTGGAGCTCGCGAAGATGGTCGGTTTGGAAAGCCGGCTCAATCACAAGCCATTCGAACTTTCCGGGGGACAACAACAGCGGGTCGGAATCGCGCGCGCATTGGCGAATGATCCATTGGTCATTCTGGCTGACGAACCCACCGGCAATCTCGATTCCTCTTCCGGCAAAGACATCCTGAATATTTTTGCAAACCTGCATGAGCGCGGGAAGACCATCATCATGGTGACGCACGACCCGGGAATTGCGCAACTAACGACGCGCGTGGTGCGATTCTGTGACGGCGAAGTGGAGAGCGATGTCCGACGTTAAAAAAGATATTAAAAACCTGCGGCGGGAGTTTCAGTTCTCCGGCCAGCGGCTCAACCGATCCATGCGCCTGGCGCTTAAAAGCCTTTGGCTGCATCGGTTGCGTTCACTTCTGACGATGCTCGGAATCGTGTTCGGCGTCTGCTCGGTGATAGCGATGTTGGCGATCGGCGAAGGGGCGAGTTCTGAAGCGCAGGATCAGATTAAAAATCTTGGCAGTCTCAACATCATCCTGCGGAGCGCAAAACCTCCGGAAGAGCAGAAGGTTTCCAATACCCAACAGAATCTGGTGCTGGATTATGGATTGACCCACCTGGATCTTCGGCGCATTGAGAACACGATTCCCGGGGTCAGCAGCGTCGTTCCCTCCCGGCTCATCCGTGAATATGTCTGGAACGCCACGCACCGGGTTGATTGCGAGATCGTCGGCACGTTGCCCGCCTATCCCGAGATTCGCAACCAGCGCGTAGCATTGGGTCGCTTCTTTACATTCCGCGAGTCCGAAACAGGGGCAAACGTCTGCGTGTTGAGCGGGGGCATGGCGAGGATGTTGTTTCCCACGGAATCGCCGCTCGGCAAAGACGTGCGGGTCTCGCAAGATTATTACCGGGTGATCGGTGTCATGGAAGCCGGGGCACAACTGCCGGGAGATGCCACCGCACAGCAAGGTTCATCCTCCATTCCTGTGCAGCGGATGTTTATTCCCCTTGCAGCGGCAAGGATGCAGTTCGGTGAAACGTTGATCAAACGTCGCGCCGGCAGTTTCGAGGCGGAACGAGTGCCCCTCCATGAAATCACCGTAAAAGCAGAGGATCGCAATGCGGTCGCCAATGTCTCCCTCGCCATCAAAGACCTGTTGACCAGGAATCATAAAAAGAAAGATTACGAAATGATTGTCCCACTCGAGTTGTTGAAACAAGCCGAGCGAACAAAACAGATTTTCAACATTGTCCTGGGATCGATTGCGGCGATTTCTCTTCTCGTCGGCGGCATCGGCATCATGAACATCATGCTGGCCAATGTGACGGAACGCACCCGTGAGATTGGAATTCGACGCGCCCTCGGCGCGCGGCGTCGCGACATTGTCACTCAATTCCTGGTGGAAGCCGTGATGTTGTCAGGCACAGGAGGCCTCGTGGGAGTCATGCTCGGAATCACCCTGCCCTTCCTGGTCACCCATTTTGCGGGAATGAAAACCATCGTGACATTCTGGTCGCCGATGATTGCCTTTAGCATTTCAGCAGTGATCGGAATCGTTTTCGGCCTCTATCCAGCGATGCGAGCCGCTGAAATGGATCCTGTCGAGGCGCTGCGCCACAATTAAGAGGGAATGAGGGCAACTCTTCGGTGTAAAGAAGGCAAACCTCTTCCTCGGGGAGATTACCCGCCAAAGGCTAAGAGTTTTTCCGTCTTAAATATTCCATTTCGCGGTGCAGAACCCTATTCTTTCCCGCAATTCCCGTGCCCAAGGAAAACAAGAACGATGCGATAAGCAACACGGAAGACGCCCCATTGCCGTCGAGCGTCCGCCCACCGTCGTTGCCGGTTTCTGTGGGGGAAGCCTATCGAAACCTGCTTGAGACCATTCCGTCAACAACCCTGCTGGTGCATGAGGAAAAGATTCTCCACATCAACTGCGCAGGCCTGAAGCTTTACGGATTCAGCGCTTCCCATCAGGCTTCAGGAGCAAATTTCCTGGATTTATTTGTCAGCAACGAACGAACTGCTTTGCTCGAAAAAATCCAGTCACTCACCCTGAAAAGTCCCGCGCTTCACGGAGTCGCAGTCACCAACCTGCGCCCGGACGGAACCATTCTCCACGGTGCATTATCCGCTTCCATGGTAACGATCGATGAGAAGGAAATGCTGCAGGTGGTCATTCTCGACCAGAATAATGTCGTCCTGCAGCGCCTCGGACGAAGCTTGAGTTCGGCGAACACAGAGCAGGAAGCCGCGCGTGTTATCATGGAAGCGGCGACGGAACTATTTAGCTGGGACGCCTGCACCATTGATCTTTACCAGCCAGAACGCGATGCACTGGTCCCGGTCCTCGTCGTTGATACAATCAAAGACAGCAAGACAGTCATCATCAATGATCCAGGGCCTCGTCCATCCCCCATGGCACGAAGAGTCCTGCAGAATGGGGCGGAGTTGCTTTTACGCACTCCGGAGCAACTTGCCAGCACCGATGGACTTCGCTTTGGGAATGCCTCCCGGCTTTCGGCTTCACTGATGAACGTGCCGATCCGGCATGGCGAGAGAACTATCGGTATCTTCTCAATCCAAAGCTATGAACCGGATGCTTACGATCGACAGGATCTGCGTGTCCTGGAATCGCTGGCCGATTATTGCGGTGGCGCGCTGGAACGGATCCGCGCTGAAAGCGATCTGCGGAATTCAGAAAACCGGTTTTATTCTCTATGGGAGAACTCCGTCGATGGCATGCGCCTGACGGACGCAAACGGAACGATCCTCGCCGTCAACGAAGCCTATTGCAACCTGGTCGGCATGCGACGGGAAGAACTGGAAGGCGAACCATTCACTGTCACCTACTCGCAAACTGAAAAGTTGGATGAGTTTTTAAAGAAGTACCAGCTCCGGTTCAAAAAACGCATCGTGCAAAAGCAGGCCACTCGGCGGATGAAGTTTCGCACGGGTGGAATCGTTGACCTTGAGGATACCAATTCGTTCATCGACTCGCAGGACGGCAAGCCGCTGCTGCTCTCTTTGTTCCGGGACATCACCGCGCAGAAACGTCTCGAAGAAGAATTGCGGCAATCGCAGAAGATGGAATCGATCGGTCAATTAGCCGGCGGCATTGCGCATGATTTCAACAATATCCTGACCGTCATCAACGGACATGCGTCCCTGCTCCTGATGGACGAAACACATTCGTCCGATACTCGCGAATCCATCGAACAAATCGGGCGTTCCGCCGAACGCGCCGCCAACCTGACCCGCCAACTGCTCGCCTTCAGCCGCAAACAAATGATGCAGGCCCGAAAGCTTGATCTGAACGAGGTGGTTGGCGACATGACCAAGATTTTGCAACGGGTTCTTGGCGAGGACATTTGTTTGCGCGTCAGTTTTGGTTCCACCTCGCCAATCGTTTACGCTGATCCGGGAATGATGGAACAAATCCTTCTCAATCTCGCGGTCAACTCGCGCGACTCGATGCCAAACGGCGGCAGTTTATCCGTTGCAACCCTCACCACTTCCGTGGATCACTCTCACCCCGCCAAACCTGCGGAGCTTCCGCCCGGGCCATTTGCCTGCTTGCGTGTGCATGATACCGGATGCGGCATTCCAGAAGATTTGTTGACGAAGATTTTTGAGCCATTTTTTACGACTAAAGATGTTGGCAAAGGAACAGGACTCGGGTTGGCCACTGTTTACGGAATCGTGAAACAGCACCGCGGTTTTCTTCAGGTGAGCAGTGAAGTGAATCGTGGAACAACATTTGAAATTTACCTGCCGAATGCCGACGGCTCGGCGGATAAGAGCAAAGTGGCGGATGACGGACGCATGCGCGGCGGCATGGAAACCATTCTCCTGGTTGAAGACGAAGATGGTGTCCGCACCCTCGCTGCTTCCCTTCTGAAACGCCTCGGCTACCGGGTAATAGAGGCCAACTCCGGTGTCTCAGCGCTGGAACTTTGGCAGGTGCAAAGTCAATCCATTGATCTCGTGCTGACCGATATCGTCATGCCTGATGGTTTATCCGGACGTGAACTCGCAGACCGGTTGAAAGCCGATAAACCCGAAATGGAAGTGATTTTCACAAGCGGCTATCCACGAGATGAAGTTGCCGACCAGGGCTTCTTCCGTGAAGGCTTCAACTTCCTGCAAAAGCCTTACCAACCCCACGCCCTCGCCCAACTCGTCCGGCAATGTCTCGATAACCAGACTTTGTGACGGACAGGTGGAAGCTCGCACTCTCCGAGGTTCACTTCATCGCCGCTTCCAAAAACGCGAGCACATCTTTGCCCCACATATCCCCGAAACAGCCACACGGGCGGCATCCACATCCGACCGTTGGCGCAACCAGGAGACGGCCGCAATGATGTCATCGGTTTCGGACTGCGCGGCTTCTTGTCGTTTTCTCTTTTCCTCCCCGGCCGCTGTTCCGTCAATGGTTCTATCCGGAATAAAGACCACGTAGTTTTTTTCAATATACAACGTAACCAAACCATTAAATCGTGAGGGAATAGGAAACATCGGATCATTGAGAGGGCTTATTGCATTCTTTCATGAATTCAAGAACATCTTCTCCCCACATCTCCGGTGCATTGAAAGCGAAACTATTGCCTTCTGCATGCGCCCTGCCGAATGCCGGGAATATCTTGGCACGGTTGGGCTTCCCCTGTGTCGCAACTTCCGGACCAAGGATAATGGATGGATGGAGACTAAAATCATTTTGCGGTTGGATGAGGAAGATCGGTCTTTTCTGGTTTTTTACGGCGCGAAGGAGCGCCTCTTCCAGGACCGGACGCTTTTCCCAAAGCAAGGCTGCTGGCGAGAACGCGATGTGGCCCCGAATCCCCAAATCTTTTTCCGCCAATAACACCGTTTGGATGGCTCCTGAAGAGTGGCCCGACATGAAAATCTGGTTCACATCCACAAACGATTGCGTTTTTAACCACCTGACTGCGGATTGGATATTCTCATTATGACCTTCAAAGGCGGCAAGCAACTGTTTATCCGTTAGCTCGGGAGGAGGACGTGAGACGATATTCGAAGGCTTCTTCACCTCAGCAGGAGGATTCAAAATGGGGCGGCCAGGCAGGAAGAGAACATAACCATTCGTCAAATAAAACTTCGCAAGCTTAAGAAACGGAGCGGCATCCCCTGTCTCAAGCGACGGTTTGGGGGTCGCCTGGTTATAAATCATCACCGGAAACGGGCCACTGCCCGGCGGCTTATAGTAGCAGGCGCTACGCACCACGTCCTTGTCCATGAAATACATGCCTTCTGCTTCTTGCCCTTTTGAGGAAAGCACCAAAAGCAAAACGAAGATTACTACCATTCGGTTTAAAGCCATGGAACCTGGATATTCATCGTTGCACTGCAAGTAGTTTGATTAAAATGGATGTCCATTGACGATTTACGCGCCCGCAGGAGAAAGGACAGACGCAAGCCGCAACAATCGTGCCATCCGCATTCCTGGGAACACCAAAACAAGGACCGGGGGGAGCGATTAAAAGTGGGTGAGATTGGCGTAGGAAACGGAGCGCGGCGCAACTGCAGAGCGGTTCGTTTATAACCAAACTGCGCGCTTGTTCCCAACCTTCAAATCACGTTTCATTTCTTCGTGTCTGACAATGTTTACGACGCAATAGTTATTGGCGGAGGTCCGGGTGGCAGTTCAGCAGCGACTTTTCTTGCGAAAGCTGGAAAACACGTTCTCGTCCTGGAAAAGGAAGTGTTCCCGCGCTTCCATATTGGTGAATCTCTTCTTCCCTATAACCAAAGCATCTTTGCCGAAATGGGTGTTCTGCCCGAACTTCAAAAAAACTGCGCTATCAAAAAATACGGCGCGCAATTTCACATCGGCAACGGCTCAAAATCCATCGCGCTCGTTTTCAAAAATGGAAAGTTCACCCGGCAAACCGAAGCCTTCCAGGTGGAGCGCGCCACGTTTGATCACATTTTACTGAAGCACACAGAAACCTCTGGAGCGGAGGTACGCCAGGGCTGGACGGTCGGCAATGTCACACAAACTTCAGACCTGGTCTCAATTGAAGCCAAAGATTCGACCGGCAAAACGCATCCATTCAAAACGCAATATCTCATCGATGCAAGTGGACGCGGCAACCTTACCGGCAACCAGGAAGGATTGCGCGAATTTCATCCCCGCCTGCGAAAGTTGGCTGTGTTCGGCCATTTCTCCGGCGTCAAACTGGATCCCGGAACCAAGGGCGGGGACACGGTGGTTGTTCGTCTCGGCAATAAATGGTTTTGGATCATTCCCCTGTCACCAGACAAAATCTCAGTCGGCTGCGTGATGGATAAAGAGGAATTCATCAACGCAAAGAAACCTGCGCCGGAAATTTTCTCCGAAATCTGGCAAAGCAGCGGCGTCCTGCGGGAACGCATGCAGGATGCAACGTTGCTGAGCGAAATCATGACCACCACCGATTTCTCATACCGCAACAAGCGGTTGACCGGAGATCGGTTGTTCCGCGTAGGCGACGCGGCCGGCTTCATGGATCCCGTCTTTTCCTCCGGCATCTTCATTGCAATGCATTCAGGCAAACTGGCTGCGAACACCGTTGTCGAACTGCTCAACGGCAACCCCAACCGCTCCCGGCTCCTGAAGCAATATGAAGCCCGGGTAAATCGCGCGATGGATTTCTATTGGGAGATGGTGGAAGGATTCTACACGACCTCATTCATGGAATTATTCATGCACCCGCGGGAAAAATGGGATATCCCCTCCGCAGTGGTCGGAGTTCTGGCCGGGGAACTCGAAGGCGGCTGGAAGATTTCCTGGCGCATGCGCCTCTTTTTCTGGATGGCTAAAATGCAAAGGATTTTGCCGATCGCACCGAAGCTGAAGTTTGATTAAACTGGAGAGAACAGCCATGGACCCAGTGGAAAGCAGACGTAACGATCTCTCAAAACAGGGGCCAAACCGCCCGTGAAACACGCCATATCAAGCGAAGATGCGGGTTCCGCCGATAAAGAAGAAGCTGCCTGCCCCGAAAACACGATCTCCCCTGCCCTTGCGCAGTTCCGATTGCTGTGTTAAGCGTCTCCCCAAGCGGAGGCAAACATTTTCTCCGGGAAGATAAAATCGACTATGAAATCAAAGATTGTGGCAATGCTTGCGATCGCCCTGGCGTCCCAGGCAATCGCACAAGATACAAAGACAGAAACCCAACCAGCCGCGCCAGCCGCTGCCAAGACTGATGCGCAAATACGCGAAGAAGTCAGTTACGCAGTCGGAATGGATTTTGGCTATCGCTTGAAACGCGCAGAGTACGAATTCGACCTCGACACACTGGCCAAGGCGATGAAAGACGTCCTGAGCGGTGGCACAACCAGGTTGAACGATCAACAAGCGCAAGCCGCGATCCAGGAATGGCAGACGAAACAGCAAGCCGTTATGGAAGAAAAACGGCAGACGGAAGGTGTCGGAAATCTGAAGCAGGCAGAAGAGTTTCTCGTTGCGAACGAGAAGAAGCCCGGTGTAAAGCAGCACGATCCGAAGCTGCAATATGAAGTGATCGAAGCTGGTGCTGGCGATTCTCCGACCGCAAAAGACACCGTCACGGTGCATTACCGCGGAACACTTCTCGACGGCACTGAATTCGATAGTTCCTACAAACGCAATCAACCGGCCGAATTTCCGTTGAATGG
Organism: Verrucomicrobiota bacterium; assembly: GCA_013820875.1. Taxonomy (GTDB): domain Bacteria; phylum Verrucomicrobiota; class Verrucomicrobiia; order Limisphaerales; family JACDHS01; genus JACDHS01. The sequence continues at coordinate 11,982 of JACDHS010000010.1, forward strand.
CGTGATCAGAGGTTGGACCGAAGGTCTGCAACTGATGAAGCCAGGCGCCAAGTATAAGTTCTACATCCACCCTGACTGGGCCTACGGCGCGCAAGGTCGTCCCGGCATTCCGGCAAACGCATTGCTCACTTTTGAAGTGGAACTTCTCGAAGTGAAGAAAGCTCCGGAAGAAGCCGTCAGCGCCGTCAGCGGCGAAATCATCAAAGTGCCCAGCGCGGAAGAGTTGAAGAAAGGCGCCAAGATCGAAGTGCTGAAGGAAGAGGATGTCAGGAGATTGACGAATGAGGCGGCGAATCCGAAGAAATAAGAGTTCCTCCCTGTAATTGTATAAAAGCAAAAGGCGGCCTAAAAAGGCCGCCTTTCTGTTTCCAGCGAAGGAAATCGGGAATTCCAGACAACCTCCCTTTTACGGTGTGAGTGATGCTCCAAAAAACGGTGGGGTTTTGCGTAACCGCATAAGCGGTTCGTCGACCAATCGGTGGGGTTTGGAGGTGCTTCCGCACTTCTCCCCTTCTCCCTTTCTCCCTTTCTCCCTTTCTCCCCTTCACCCCTTCACCCCGGGACAGGCAAGATGCGCTGTCCTACTTTATTTGCGGCTCCGCCGCGCTATGTCTCTGCGTTAACTGCCCTTTTTAGTCCCTTACCAAAAAAATCTTGTGCAAAAAGCACATAAAGAGCAACCACAGCGGACCATCCCCACGTGTGTGGGGTGTGATTTTAAAACGGGTGAGAATCTGTGTTCCCAACCTGAAACTTCAAACCTGAAATCCCAAACTCCTCTTCCCCAGCCACTTACAGCAGCGGAAGACCCGTATCTCACGCGATTTCCAAAGTTGCGGAGTCGTGAGATACGTTTCTCACGCCATTTTCATTCCTGCGGAGACGTGAGTTACGTTCTTTCGACATTTTCATTCTTGCAGGAACGTCAGATACGTTTCTCACCACTTTTTACTTCCGGCGGACACGTCAGATATATTTCTCACCACGTTTCGATTCTTGCGGAGACGTCAGATATATTTCTCACCACGTTTCAATTCCTGCGGACACGTCAGATATATTTCCCACCACGTTTCAATTCTTGCGGACACGTCGGATACGTTTCCCACCATCTTTTAAGAATTGCGAGGACGTGAGAAACGTATCTCACGACTCCGCAACTTTGAAAATGACGAGAGAAACGCGTTTTCCTACCTCGCTGCACGCTCCGAAACGAGGATTTTCTGGTGAGGACATTCATGCGGCGATTGCCGCGATTTGTCCCAAGGCCAAACGGGCCGCAATCCCTCAGCCCAGGCCATCGGCCCACTGCCATTTAGTTAAGCAAAACGGACTATGAAAGTAACGGAATGAAGGCAAAAATCAGGGCAAACCGGCAGGTTTGCCCCACCAAGGTGGGGCGGAGTTGCCGCTCCGCCCTGACTTCTGCCTTTGTTTAGACCTTAACTAAATGGCAGTGGGCCATCGGACCATCCCCACGCGGGTGGGGAGAACTCTTCATCGCAGAAAAAGGAAGCGCTCTCATTCGGACCATCTCCACGTGTGTGGGGAGAACTATTGGGCACTCCGACCGCAACGCAACGGGCCGCTGGTTCTCGGACCATCCCCACATGTGTGGGGAGAACAGATCTACCCAATTCCCGAATAGACCAACCAACGGACCATCCCCACGTGTGTGGGGAGAACTCGTTAAATTTATGTCCGCCCCTGTCTGGTCCCGGACCATCCCCACGTGTGTGGGGAGAACCGCACCTCGCCCGCATCCCGGAAACGCACAACCGGACCATCCCCACGTGTGTGGGGAGAACCGCTTGCGCTGTGATGATGTTCAACCGTGCGTCGGACCATCCCCACGTGTGTGGGGAGAACTGAATAAATCGAAGCAGGCGGATGTGACGAACCGGACCATCCCCACGTGTGTGGGGAGAACGCTTACATCCTTGCTGTGGGTTTCATTAAAACCGGACCATCCCCACGTGTGTGGGGAGAACGCCCGCAACGCCGTCGCCACATCGGTGGACCGCGGACCATCCCCACGTGTGTGGGGAGAACTTTATCCCGCAACGTCACTCCCGGATCCGCTCCGGACCATCCCCACGTGTGTGGGGAGAACAACCAGAGCGAGGGATGACGCCCTTCCCTTCACGGACCATCCCCACGTGTGTGGGGAGAACCGTTCCTTCGCGCTCCCCCATCGGCATCCATTCGGACCATCCCCACGTGTGTGGGGAGAACGCTCACTTCATTTATCGGCGTCGTCGTGTTCTCGGACCATCCCCACGTGTGTGGGGAGAACTAATTCGGTCAGGTTCATTTCGGTTTGAAATACGGACCATCCCCACGTGTGTGGGGAGAACATGTTTTATTGTGTGTTGTGGAATTAGTTTTTCGGACCATCCCCACGTGTGTGGGGAGAACGCTTTCTGCCCGGCAATATCTGCGCCGTAATACGGACCATCCCCACGTGTGTGGGGAGAACATTTTTTCACAGTCGCGCAAATGGTTTGGACGCGGACCATCCCCACGTGTGTGGGGAGAACTGAAAAGCTCTTTACTATCCCCGCCGCATCGCCGGACCATCCCCACGTGTGTGGGGAGAACTCGTCAGGCACCGGGGTTTCGTGGCCGTAGTCCGGACCATCCCCACGTGTGTGGGGAGAACCGCTGGCATTCCAGGTCTGGCGTTGGGAACCACGGACCATCCCCACGTGTGTGGGGAGAACGTTTTTTAGGGGCGGAACATTGTCCCCATACGCGGACCATCCCCACGTGTGTGGGGAGAACTTTGCCGGACAGCTTGCAATGAGATTTGCCGCCGGACCATCCCCACGTGTGTGGGGAGAACATTCAGTGTTTCGTTGAACGCAAGCACAAAAACGGACCATCCCCACGTGTGTGGGGAGAACTACCAAGGATTTTTGCCGAAAATTCGTTCATTCGGACCATCCCCACGTGTGTGGGGAGAACTAAAAAGGCAGCGGAAAAGGCTCACAGCAGTCCGGACCATCCCCACGTGTGTGGGGAGAACTTTTAGAGTGACTGTTTGCATTGCTGATGACCCGGACCATCCCCACGTGTGTGGGGAGAACATCCGCAATGTGAACGGATTCATTTTTTGCATCGGACCATCCCCACGTGTGTGGGGAGAACCCAAACCTCGGTGCATACATTGTCCTTGTTGTCGGACCATCCCCACGTGTGTGGGGAGAACCCCATTTCGAGTCATACCCCAAGCTGGTAAGTCCGGACCATCCCCACGTGTGTGGGGAGAACTTTAGCCAATTCCATTTCGCGCAAAGTGCGGCCGGACCATCCCCACGTGTGTGGGGAGAACCTGCCTGCCGTCAAGCAGTGCTGCGAATTGTTCGGACCATCCCCACGTGTGTGGGGAGAACCTTCCGCGAATATCTGCGCCGCTCTTGATTCGCGGACCATCCCCACGTGTGTGGGGAGAACTTCTTCACTATCAGCAATCGGGAAGCGCCTTGCGGACCATCCCCACGTGTGTGGGGAGAACGATACTCATCCATCTTTAAGTCGCCTTTCCATCGGACCATCCCCACGTGTGTGGGGAGAACTTCGAATGACGCTTGCGCTTCCAGAAGTTCGCCGGACCATCCCCACGTGTGTGGGGAGAACTGTTTTGCCGCAGTTGAGATACCGACCACCCGCGGACCATCCCCACGTGTGTGGGGAGAACCGCGCAACATCACGCGGCAAGGATTGCGGACGCGGACCATCCCCACGTGTGTGGGGAGAACTGCTTTGCGCGTAGTCCGCTCAATCGGGATTTCGGACCATCCCCACGTGTGTGGGGAGAACTCACCAGGCGGCTTAAAAGAAGCCACATCCCCCGGACCATCCCCACGTGTGTGGGGAGAACTCCTCGCTCCCCATCAACCGACGCGCATAAATCGGACCATCCCCACGTGTGTGGGGAGAACTCCACAAGGCTTTGATACACCTCAACGAGCGGCGGACCATCCCCACGTGTGTGGGGAGAACTCCTGAAAAGTTACGCCCAATTTCTCGAACGACGGACCATCCCCACGTGTGTGGGGAGAACAAATACGCGGTAGTTGCCCGTATTTATGAAGACGGACCATCCCCACGTGTGTGGGGAGAACAATTCAATTGGTGAGTTGTCAGGAAAACACGCCGGACCATCCCCACGTGTGTGGGGAGAACTGCATCACGCTCCGAATCAAAATCCACGGAAACGGACCATCCCCACGTGTGTGGGGAGAACAAAACCACGCCGGACAAAGTTTATTCAAACGGCGGACCATCCCCACGTGTGTGGGGAGAACTGGACATCATCCAGGGCGATGCAATGCAGTTGCGGACCATCCCCACGTGTGTGGGGAGAACAAGCGGCTTCACTGCAGCGATGGTGAGAGGGTCGGACCATCCCCACGTGTGTGGGGAGAACGTTTGAGATTACGATCTCACGAAACCGCAGCGCGGACCATCCCCACGTGTGTGGGGAGAACTTCGTGAGATCGTAATCTCAAACTCCGCAGCGCGGACCATCCCCACGTGTGTGGGGAGAACCAAACAATGAACGGAACACCGCTCAACTGGGCCGGACCATCCCCACGTGTGTGGGGAGAACCCTGCATTATCAACAGGTTACAACTGGAATTTAGTGGAAAAACCGGAAATCAGAAAGGCTGGTTTTCGGGGGAAACCCATTCTTCGGCCACCAGCCAAAGACCGCTCAGAAGCGTGTCCTGACGATCAGGATTGCCCCATCGCTCGATCCGAAACCCCTGGCAGTTCGGTTCGCTGGTGATGATCAACAGGCTCATATCCTCCGCGTTACGCTTTACATATTCGAGCACTTTGTCGCGGGTGCGCCGATTGACCGTGCCCACAAAGACGTTCGGTTTCGGTTCGACAAACCAGCGCTTAAGCATGCCCCGGATGGCGGGCGGCGTGTCGTTGGCAAGGATAACGGTCATGCGATGGCAGAGGGTGGACGCGCGCCAGCCTGGGTCGGCGCGGCTTCGTCGGTTTGAAAGAGTGCCGCAAGATCTTTGGGCATGCGCTGGAGAATCCGTTCCGCTTCAATGCGTTCTTTAAGCAGTTTGCGGACAAGTTCCCCCTCATTTTTGGGATCCTGCCGGACGGCCAGGAAAGCCGCCGGTATGCTGGTCAAATGTTTGTAAAGATCGGCGACATCATAGACGAATGGCAACGTGCCGGCGTCATGAACGAATCCGAGGGACGGGATATAGCCAAGGGAACAGATGACCGCCGAGCAAAGAGCGTAAAGACTGGCGTTGGCGCTGGAGAGCGCGCGGTTGATGTCATCGGCGGTGTCCCAGTTCTGGCGATCGTAATTGCGACCTTTCCAGGTGACGCCGTGTTGCAGTCCGAATTGGGTGTAGAGCGCGCGGACGCGAAGCCCTTCCATGCCGCGCATTTCCTTGACGGATTTACCGTCCACATCCACGTCCGGAAAACGCATTCGGAACATGGCGCGGGCGATTTGAGTGCGGCGACGTTTATCCGCCCAGGCTTCCGCGTGGAGCCGGGGCATGTCGTTGGTATGATTCGGGGTAAGGCCGAAGGCGTAGAACCGCATGGATTCCTCACCCGTCCAGCAAATGGGAGTGTTGGATTCCGCGCAGGCTTTGATGGCGGCATGAGTAATGGTGGTGCCGGGACCGAGGATAAGCGCGGAAACGGTGGCGACAGGAATGCGGCAAAGCAGGCCGTTGGCGCCGATCCATTTCACGCTGGAATCATCGACTTCGAGCCGCCCATGCTCGAGGTAAAGCGGCGTCCAACGATCCCTGGCAGGCGCGAGAGTTTCCAGCGGCGGACGTTCAAACAAGTCCATTTCGATTTACGATGGGGGATTTGCGATTGACGATTTGGGGATGCGGCGGATCCAGCGAGGGGCGTGTCGTTCGCCGATCGGACGACCGAAGCCGATGGGTGCATCCTCCATGGTGTCGGCTCCGGATTCGGAAGGAGCGACTTCCAGCACATGATCGAATTGTTGCAGCGATTCATTCCCGGTGTAACCGGTGCAAATGAGCAATCCACGCCAGACATTCTCCCGCGTGCCGACAGCCCCGGCCAGCAAGGGTGTGGCAGGCAGGCAGGATTTGCGTCCCAGCCAGACGCCCCAGCGAGGGTTGCGCAATCCGGAGGCAACTTCTTCCAGCAACGCGGCCGGTCCCTCGATCAACACACCGAAACGGGCGTCGAGGAGGTAGTGGCGATAGGTTTGAACCGTCGCGTCCTTGTCCACTTTCCCGCTGGCACGACGAATCCCTGTGACCGTGTGGTAATCCTCCATGCGATGGATTGGAAGTTCCTTTCCCCGAAAATCCCCGCGAGGCAAGGTCATGGTGGTCATGCGCAATACCGCGAAACGGGCGAGTTGGCTCGCTTCATTTTCAGCGTGTTTATCAATCCCCACAGCAGCAGCGATCAAACCAAGCACCCCGCTGCGGGTCGGGTGGAGCGCGGTGGTGCGCCGTTCGAAACGGGAAGCATAGCCCCATGATTGCATGGGACCATCGAGCAATAATGCGAGGCAGGCTTCAGATGACATGTTTGGTGAGCGCCTCACAAAAGGCTTTGAGGTTGACATCCGGGATGGCGACTTCGGTATCGCAAGCGATGTCCCAGGTCGTCTTCATGGCTTCGTGATGTTGCTTCATTTTGGCAACGGATTCATCCAGGAGGCCTGCCTTGGGGCGAACCGGTTCTTCGAAGGCGTTGATCAGTTGTACCGGTTGCCCGGCTGATTTGTAGATACCAAGCACGTAGCTGGGACGGGTGTTCGCGTTCATGGAATTCCTGCGAGCGCCGGGAACTGCTTCCAGGGTGGCACGGATGAATGATTCGACCACCTGGCGGAGTTCTTCCGGGGAAAGTTTTCCGAGATGGTCGTCGTCCGCCAGGAGATCGAGGTTCAGGGCGGCGTAACGATAATAGACCGCAGAAGAGAATTCCAACGTCCCGATCATGCCTGCGCCAGCATCGTCCCCTTTGGGTTTGCAATCATCCACGGCGGAAAAGAAATCGAGGTCGTTATCGGCTTTGTGTGTGGACAAGGCGTGGCTGAACATGGCAGCACCCTCCAACGTGAGCGAAGGGAGGCTGGCAACCATGCGACCAAACAAAGCGATGTCCGCGCCATCGAGCAACCCGGCGTTTTTGCAGAACTTATCGAGGTTTTTTTCGTAGTCTTTGGATTTGGGATTGGCCTTCAGCAGTTCAGCAACCTGTTGAGCGATGGAATCAATTTCGGAAGGGGCAAGAAATGTAAGAGTGCCGACCTTGCTGTCGTCCGACTTGTCGAGTTTGGCGAGTTTGTCCGCAATATTTTTGGCGTGATCCCCGGCGACTTTCTCATCACTCACACCATGTTTCTTGAGGGCTTCTGCCAAAGGAGCGACAATCAGTTTGGTGCGTTGTCCGCCAAACCGGGCACAAGGAAGATTGTCCTGTCCAAATTCGCGGATGGCTCGCTTAAACGACTGGCTGGAGATGCGAGCCCGGTTGATGCCGCCGAAAACAGCGGACTTGGGTGATCCCACATCATCGCGGTTCAGGCACGAGACAGGGAAGGATTGAAGAATGTGCAGTTCGATCAGTTTCATTTTTATTCTGTATTTTGATGGTTTTGTTTTTGAGAGCTTTTACAAAGGAGACAAAGCGAGGAGTCCGAATCCGAACGCCTTTGCGGAACCGATGCCAAGCGCGACGGTGGCGCGTAATTGCACCGGGTTGTTGACAGTCAACTCGCCTGAAAAATCAACGGCAGTGTGAGTGCCGTGCGCGCCGGCTTTGTGGAAATATTCACGGCCACGCGGCACTATGCGGAGTGAATCGGGGTTGATGCTGAACCCTCCGGCCTCTGCTTTGCGCTGCATCCAGGCAACGAGATCCTCACGGCTGGTGAGTGGAACCCGCTGTCCATTCTTCTTGCGCGAACCATCCGGATTCGTCACGCGCATCTTCCTGGTGGGATTCGCCAGCACGCTGAAGCGGTAATGTTCACGCGCAAAGAAATCGTCGGGAATTGCTTTCGAGCCGAAGCAATCTGTGGGGCACCAATCAGGTTTGGAAGGGGTGGAGCGGGAAACAATCAACACGCGGAACGCCTCTTCTTTGCGATCCACCCGGATCAGGAAATCGCGTGTTTGCCCATCGCGCCCGCCGAATGCCTGCCAGACGCGTTGATGCCAATCGTAAGTGTCACGAATGCGAAGGAGCCGAACAGCATCCTCGTAGTCAACGAGGATTTGGGTGAGATGAAGCGTTGAGGCATCAACGCCGGCTACCGCCGAGGGAGTCAGTGTGTTCATGCTCATGCGACCTGTTTGTTAAGTTGTTCAATGGCGCTGTCATTCAAACCTGCATGCCAAAAGGATCTGGCCCAACGGACGCGAATATCATCGGCGTACCACGGCCAATTCCATAGATCGGCAAAGAGGCTTTCGTAATTCACTCCTGAGCCTTTGCTGGAGGCAAGGCGAACCCAGGCACGGAGTTGGCCCACCACATCGTCGCGAGTGCCGCAGGCGATGAGGCGGCGAAAACGTTTTTCGTAACTGTCCGGCAACGTTCCATCCGATGAGTCTGCGAGTGCGATTTGGCGGCAGGTATCGCCGAAGTTCCTTCCGTTGGATTCTTCGGGATGCGTGGCGAAGAGCGCGGCAACATCTACGAAGACCGATTCGCCCGGTTGACCGATGTCTCCCCCGATGCCAGCCACGACGGGCCAGGCATCCATGACGGTGGAGGATGAGAGACCACGGCGGAGCGCGGCCATTTTGCCCCGGTCATCGCGGAGGCGGCGCAGGGCGCCGACGAAGGTCGCGGCGCGATCCTTCGGAGATGATTTGTTGTTGCTCATGATTTTTTTCTGGCGGGTTTAGCTGTCTTTGGTGTGAACGAGAGTCGGCGCAATCCGAGTGCGAACGCCTGGATCTGGCGCGGGGTCTGGCGGGGGCAAACCTGCTCGTAAGCGTCGCGGGCGGCTTGTTGAGCGGTGCGGCCCCAATCAGATCCGGGGAGTTGGTCAGGCGGAGTATGCTGTTTGGCAATAGCGAACAGGGCGGAAAGGTTTTGCTCAATGCGCGTCCAGAAGTGTTGGCGGGCGGCATCGTAAGAAGGAGATGCCACTTTCAATTCGCTGGCATAGGCTTTGACCGCCTGGATGAGAATGCCTTCGATCTCCTCTGCATAGCGAACGCCTCCTTCGTATGCCATTCGCCCGAGATCGGTCAGCATTCCAGCGGGGAGGGAATAACTGGCTTCAACGAGGTCTTCGATTTTAGCTTTGTCAGTGACCAAAGCGCCCAGCCATAGGGCCGTGTCCTGTTCATCGCGCAGATTACAAAGGGAAAGCGGTCCCGAGATTTGGTCCGCCGCTGCACGACGTTTAACCGCAACAGCGTGGAGTTGACGCCAAAAGCTGCGGCCAGTGGAAGCCGGGAGCACACCCAACTCATCATCCTTTCTTTTCACGATGGTGGCGGTTGGTTCGCGAAACGCCGGAAAGATCGGATAGTCGAGCCCGTTGGAGAGAATGATGGAAACGCCATCGTCGTTCAGACGAACAGCCCGACTCACCGGCACTAATCTTCCGAGATAGGTTTGCGTGGCGTTTTTCACTGCGGGGGCATCTTCAATCTGTGCGACCGGCATTTCCCAAATCGGTTTTCCCCAGCCGTTTCCAGGCAAATCTTGAATGAGGTCTTTGGTAACTAAATTCAAACGAAGGGTTTGGCGGAGAGTTGAACCAAGAATGAATGTGTGAATCATGCTGGAGGGAGTGCATGGAGCGTGATTGCTCGAACCTTTGCCGGGCGTCTCCTTGCCGTTCCAACGAGCCACTCCAATACGACCACCGGGAGAGAAGCATTGGAACGTCAATAAATTCAACGCAGCCCGTGCGTAAACCAGCAGTCGTTGTTCTCCCGCGCGATTGTCGAACAGGGTAGAGTTGTTTCCGGTAGCGAGCGCAAGATCGAGTTTAGTGGCGGGATTTCCTTCGTCAGAATCTTTGCCTGGTTGAAGCATCGGAAGTTGCAGGAATCTTGACTCTTTGCCAAACAATTCAAATGCGCAGTGCCACTTTGCGAGGTAATCACGAACACTGGGCTGGATCTGTGGTTCGCACGTTTCCCATGCATCAGAATCCGCTGGTCCGTCGAGCGCCGCTTGAGTGATACAGAGCAAAAGGCGCATGAGAGCGATTCGCTCGTGCGGTTTCACGGCGAGGTCACGAATCTCATGCGCATTCGCAAAGAGATCGCTCAAGCTGAACAGGTCGCGCGTGCCATTTTCCCGCAGCGCGGGAATCCATGGTTCAATAGTCAAATTCATCATCGTCGTCGTCGATCCGTTTAGGAGTTGGTTTGGGTGGGCGTTCCGCAAAGACGCCCTGGTGTTGGTGGTAAAAAATGTCAGAAGGGATTTCGCCAAAGCTGCACCGGCCATCGTCCTGCACGCAAGCAAACGTTGCACGAGCGTGCAGATGTTCGGTGAGCCATCGCGGATGCGGCGCATCGCCAGGCACCATCCAGCGCGGCATTCGCACCATCCAGCGATGCAGAAAGCGGGCGGCGTTCCGTCGCCACTCGAATTGAGATACGGTGATGGAGGTTTCATCCAGTGCTTGCAGCACCCAGCCTTCCGCTTGCTGCTGAAGGGACGCGATGAGTACCACATCCACGGTGGGCTGCCCTTTCCGGCGGGTAAGCGCCTTGTCATCCTCCACGTCAACCATGGGAAGTCCGAAGACCCGCATCACAGCTTCGGCGTTTCCTTGCAGCGTTTGCTTTTCCTTCTCCAACTCTTCGTGCAGTTCGCGCCAGATGGCTGGCTCGTTTGCGGACGGCTCCGCATACGTGGCTTCGAGAAGCGGGCGAATTTCCCCAGGAAGCTGCAAGGTGCTGCGCCCGGCAACGACCGAGGCGGCACGCAACAACACATACGGCGCGTAAACCCGTGCGCTACGGCCAAGGGCCTTCTTTAAACCGGGCAGCGTTGAGGCATGTTGCCAGTCCGGCAAACGGATCCAGAATTCCGGTGTGTCCGTGGCGCGGATGGGGCGTTCATGCCGCCAGAGACGTCCCATGCGTTGCAGGAGCATATCGGTGGGAGCGAGATCGGAGACGATGAAATCCAGGTCAATATCAACGCTTTGTTCAACTACTTGCGTGGCGATGAGAATACTGCCCGGACCATCCTGTGGACGTTCTTTTCCCAATCGTTCGAGCCAATATTCCTCAAGCTTTTCACGATGGGCGAAGGGGAATCGACTGTGCAGCAGTCCAATCTCAACGGCGCTTTCGCGCATCGAATTACGCACATTACGGAATGCTTCCTGCGCTTCGATCACAGTGTTGCGAATCCAGAGCACATGCTGGCCCGATTCGGCGCGTTCAACGAGAGCTTCGATGGTTTCATGCTCGGTGATGGTCTCGGCCCGCATTGTGATTGTTTTTGACTGGTTCCATTCCGGACAGAGATGGCGAACCGACTGGCTGGCATCGGATACTGTGACCAGTGGGTAGTGATCCGGTGCGTTACCTTCAGGGACACCGGCTGCGGCGAGCAATTCGGATCGACGAGCGGCGGTTAACGTCGCACTGAGAATGATGACCGAACAACCGAGGTTGATCAGTTCGCGAACGAGTGCCGTGACCAACGTGCCGGTGTAAACGTCGTAGGAATGGATTTCATCCAGTATGACGACTTTTCCCGCGAGTGCGAAACGCCGGACAAAGAAATGTTTGATGACAACGATTCCTTGAAGCGCCTGATCAATCGTGCCAACTCCGTAAGGAGCAAGAAGCGCCTGCTTGGAGGAGGCAAACCATGAACGTCCTTCCCGAATGTGTCCCGCCAGTTCACCGTCTGTATCCGTGTCATCTGCCGAAGAATGAAGGCGCAGATCAAAGTCATCTTCCAGCCATGCGTTCCCATGGGCGAGACGCAACCGGGCGGAATCAGCAAGGGTGTTGTGCAGAAACCGCCTGATGCGCTGGTGAATCCTGTTGCTTGTCACCTGGGTTGGAAGCGCGAAGTAAATTCCATGATGTTGCCCGCTGGCGATCAGCAACTGTGCGGCGTGCAGTGCGGCCTCCGTTTTGCCGCATCCCATCGGGCCTTCAATCAGAATCAGCCGGGAAGTAGCGGCAACCTCTGCAACGGCAGCTTGCAGGGGATTCGCCGAAAAGAGACTGGACGACTCGGAAGCAAACGCCTCGGAGAAGGTTGTGTTGCGAAGCGTCCCACCGGGCCAGCCAATCTCTTGGAGAGCGGCAAGGGCCAGTCGTCGGCTCTGTTCCAGTGGAACGCCTTTCACGGGTGAAAAGAATGTTTCGTTCGAACCAATCCAGTCTGCAACGGTGATTAACCCGGCGAAAAGCCAAAGGTCAGAGTGATATAGACCATAACGTGTATCTGGCGCAGCAACCGGAAGAGGGCCGAAACATTCAATCAGTTCTTCAGTGGTGCGTTTGCGGTTCTCTTCGGCCCACGCAAATTGGAACTCGGTATTCGACAATGAAGCGTTTCTGCCTTTGACCCTTCCATGGTGAGATCCGGCAGCAACTGCCCACAGTTGTGCTCCGCGAGGTTTGAGAAGTTTTTGCAGGAACACCTGGCTGATCAAGGCGTGATCCGACAACTGCCGGTGTGAGGAAGCAAACGGAGCTTCTTCCAAAACTTGTGAGTCGAGATTGCTTGTGTTGACCCACGAGGCGCACTTCGCTTGGAAACCCAGGGTAATCTTTCCGATGTCATGCAACGCGGCGAGAGTGATCACTCCTTCCGGCAGCATCCGTTTTACATTCTCCGGAAGGGCACTCGCTAAAGCCCCGGCCACAGCCCCAACATTCAAGCAATGATCCCGAACGGAAATGCCCGGTGTTCCATCGTCCTGTGTCTTGGCCCAAAAATTCATGTAATGCTGTTGTTCCCCATGGAAATACTGATGCCTGAAACAGGAGTTATGGAGAACGTTGACAATCTATTCAACTGGATTGTTTTCAAAGATTCGATTTGGGGCGCATCTCACTTTCTTGCAAGTCTCAGTTGTTAATCCGAACTGGAATATCATGGGCGGTGGGGCGTTGCATAACAGCGCAAGGCGGTTCGTCGCAGTTCAAGTTCTGGTTTGTTGACCCCTAACCTTTGCCTTCCGTAATTCCTCGCCAACTCGGCACGTGCGTGTTCCTACTTCAAAGCTGATGACAACCGGCCATAAATTCCCAAACAACAACACGCACGCACCAAACGTCACGACGAATTGCGGAAGGCAGAAGTCAGGGTTTTGACAAAACAGAACAAATTGGCCGACGAACCGCTCACGCGGTTACGCAAAACCCCACCGGGGTTTGGATTAGGCTGGCGCCTCTGCACCATCTCCAAAAGCTCTCTCCACAACTTCGCCTGTTTCCGGATCTTTCGCGTCCTGCTGTTCGGGGGCAGACCGGCTTGTTCGATATGTGCCAAGTGCAACTGCTACCGTAATTCTTTAAAGCAAAAGGCGGCCTCAAAAAAAAGGCCGCCTTTCTGTTTTCCAGCGAAGGAACTCGGGACTGGAAAGTCCCGCTAACTGGCAGGCTTTCCAGTCTGCCACTACATCAACTGGAGTTACGGGAGATCAGAGCCGAACGCCGCGTTTCCAAAGGAAGGCAGGTCATCATCGTCAGCATCGGCCGTTTCGTTTTCATCTTTCGGATTCACCATCAGTTCTGAACGGTTTTTCAACAACTGATCCAAGCTCCCGGAAGGCATCGTGTAGGTCCACTTGGCCAGGGCCTGCTCCTGCTTGAGTTTATCCTGAAGTTTCTGCTGCTTGTCCTGAAACTCTTTATCGAGCTTTTCTTTGTCTTCAGACTTTTCATCGGTTGCGGCAGTCCGTTCCTTCGTTAGATCGCCAGAAACAGAGATGCGAACGTAGTAATGTGCGTCCGGCGTTTTATTGCCAACGCTGAAGGCATATTTTAATCCGTCCAGGGTGTCGATCGTCAGGAGAGTTGGTTTATCCAGGCCGGTTTGTTCCGGAGCTTTGTCCACCACCACGTCTGTGAAGTTCGGATAGGAAAGCGCGTTCGCGAGGCTCGAAACCTTATTGGTGTCGAAGTTTTCTTCCGCTGTCTGATCGGCAAACGACCATGGGCCATTTTCCTTTTCGCGTGACACCGTCCATGAATTGGTTGCTTCCAGCGATTGCACGGAAATGGATTTCACTTTCTCCACTTTCAAGAAGTCTTTGTTCAACCAGCTTGCAGGTCTCGGTTCCACCGTGGTGAGCGGATCAGTAATGACCGCCACCGTTTCAGAGTTCGGAGCGACCATCACGTAGCGACCATCCGCATGCCCGCCATCATCACCGAAAGGAGAGGGTTGCTGCGATTTGCGCATGTGCTTTGCGCCAAGCCAGAGACTTTTGATTTCTTTGCCTCCATCACCCTTCAACTCAACCACGGTTGCTGCAAAAGGTTGACCCGGCTCTGCCAATTCCAGGCGGTGACGTTGCGAAGCTCCGACTTTCATGGTCTGCACAACCTTCAACTCCTGCGCGTTGCGGACAAAGTGGCTGATCTGCTCGAAGTTGGCCGGATAATTCCCGCGCTCTTTCACGGTCCATATCTCCCCCACTTTGACGAGGTTCACTTCGTTGGCGCCTTGCTTGATCACGACGTGTGAAACGTCATTCACATTGAAGTCGCCGAGCAACTTCTGCCCTGCCCTCGCACTCCCCTGGTAAGAGGCGTTATTCTTGTTGTAAACAGCCAGGCCAATCCCGCCGATAACAACGACGAGCACCAATAGAACAATAAATTGTTTTCGGTTCATTTTTCCAAACTCCTTATTTTGCGGCAGTGCGCTTGCGTTTCACCACTGCCAGAATGATTCCTGAGAAGGCGACAATGATTGGCATCGCAAGGATGTTTATCCATTTCAACCGCGTTTGCAGCGACTCAACTTCACGTCGCAAACTCTTCTTCAGTTCTTTTAGTTCCTTGCTCGTCGCCACTTCTTTTTTACGGAAGTTCTCCAACTCAGCCTGTTGTTCCGGCGACATAATGAAGCGTTGCTCCTTCGATTTCGATTGTTGCAACTCGTTCAGTTTGCGTTGGGTTTCGTCCAGGCTGGCTTGCAACTCTTTGAGCCGGGTGCGGAATTTCTCCTGGGCTTCCGATTCCATCTTGCGCACCAGGGTGAACGGACGGTTCATGGTCGCGCGACTTCGGACGGCGATCAGGTTGCTGTCACCGGACAATTGCTCGGCAGCGCCTTGCGCAAATGGAAGATTGCCGTTGGGCAACATGACCATTCGTTGACCGAGAAAGTTTTGAACCCGCGCTGCGACTGGATCCTGGAGGAAATCGGCATCCGCCACGAGAATCACGGCAGTCTCTTCCTTCGATTCTTTCAAGGAATTATCGGACGCTTGTTTCTTCTCTTTTTCTTCATCCTCACCGTCTTCGTGGTCGTGCGCGTCAGAGGCATTTGGTTTTCCCTCGGGAAAGGCGGTTTTGAATTTTCCCGTCAAACGAATGGCAATCGGATATTCCGTTCCGCTGGATTGGAAATCTTTCGCGATCGAATCGCCCGGCATCGATGCAAGGAAGGCATCCACCAACTGCGAGTTCTTTGTGCTGCTGAACAGAACGGTCTTCTTCAAACCATCTTTCGGTGCGCCCTGGAAGGTGCCCGCGAAAGGCAGAAGCAGACTGTCAATCTGGCCGCTTAGAGCATCGTCCTTGTTCGCGCCTTCCTCAGTGAAGTTCAGCACGGCAAGCGCATCTCCCTCCTGCAGGGGGGTCTTGAAGTTCATATCGGCAACAACTTTCGTTGTGTCGAATTCCACGCCCCATGCAGCAAACAACCTGTCCAGCGTGGAACTGCTCGGGCCGCCACCCATCATTGGGTTCTGGCCTTGTTGATCGAAGTAACAAAGCGGATCCACAAACGCGATGAGCTTGCCGCCGCGCATGATGAATTGATCAATGGCGTATTCGGTGAGTGCCGTGATCTCCTTTGGATGGATCAGGACGAGAACTTTGATGTCGTCATCAATTTTGTCCGTCGTCATGTAGAGTTGTTTCACATTGAAATCGCGTTGCAGTTCGCTGACCAATACCCAGGGATCGGCAGGTTGCTGCCCGAAACGACTCATCGCCTGAGGCTGGCCGAACGCCTGTAACGGCGTCATCACACCCAGCGTCGGGCGCTCCGGATTCATTACCTGGGAGATGGCGCGGGAAATGTCGTATTCCAACAGACGTTCACGATCGGGAATGAGAAATGGAATCGCCACTTTCTCGTTCAACATGTTAATCGACAACCCGAGGTAAACCTTGTCTCCGCCGGGGCGAACCATCTGACCTTCGACACCGTCGAGGTTCGCCGAATCTTCCGCATCGGAATCGGGTTTCGGATCGTATCTCTCGATCTTGATTTTGCCTTTCGACACCTCGCGATATTCTTCGAGCAAATCTTCGACGCGCCTGGCATAGACCTTAAGCGCCGGCGGGGCCTCCTTTTCGTCACGCGTGACGTAGAAGCGAACGATGATCTCCGTGTCGAGTTTCGACAGGATGGCGCGTGTCCCGTCCGAAAGGGTGTAGGCCTTCTCCGCAGTAAGATCGGCACGAATCTTCGCGCGACCGGCGATGAAGTTGAATGCGACAATTGCAACGAACAGCAGGGCGACGCCGCCAACTGAGTAGAGCAGGGATTCGAAATTATTCTTTTTCATGAGTATTGCTCCTTTCTATTAACCAGCACGATGGCTTCGCAGAATGACGCCCGTCGTGAACAGGGAAAAAATGATGATCGATAAAAAGAAGATGATGCTGCGCGAATCCAGCACACCTT
The DNA here is from genome assembly GCA_013820875.1 of Verrucomicrobiota bacterium. Classification (GTDB taxonomy): domain Bacteria; phylum Verrucomicrobiota; class Verrucomicrobiia; order Limisphaerales; family JACDHS01; genus JACDHS01. Next base: position 28,854 of record JACDHS010000010.1, read on the forward strand.
TTTCAAACCCGCTGAAGTGAGTCAGGACGCTGAAGTTGCCGACGAGGTCCGCCAGCCACCCTCCTGCACCAAGCACATCAAGGATGAAGGTCGATACCGCTGGCAAGCCCGCCAGGATCAGCATGAAGCACAACACCACGGAAATGATGAAGCTCACCACCTGGTTGCGGGTCATCGCCGAAGTGATGCAACTCAACGCCAGGTAAGCGCCGCCCATCAGAAAACTGCCGATGTAGGCAGTGAGGATGATGCCGTTGTCCGGATTGCCGAGGTAATTCACCGTTATGACAATGGGGAACGTCAGGATGAGTGTAAGCGCCAGAAACAACCAGGACGCCACAAACTTTCCAACAATCGCCTGCCACGGGGTGATCGGCATGGTGAACAAAAGTTCCAGCGTGCCGAGGCGCCGCTCTTCTGACCAGAGCCGCATTCCAATGGCCGGCACCAGGAATAAGTAGAGCCACGGATGCCAACTGAAGAACGGCCGTTCCAACGATGCCTGGCCGAGCTCAAAAAAACCGCCCAGCATGAACGTCAAAAAGCCGGTCAGAAATAAGAAGATAACAATAAAGACGTAAGCAATCGGCGAAGTGAAATAACTCTTCAGCTCACGTTTAACAATAGTTCGAACATTACTAAAAGCATTACTCATTTCCGTTCCTCCTTCACAGTCTCAGGCAGCGTGATGCTGCGGAACACTTCATCCAAACGACCTTCCTCCGTATGTAATTCCTCCAGGCGCCATTTCTCGCGTTGCGCCACTTCCGCAACCTGCCGCGCGAGTTCGCCGCTGACCGTATCGGGCCGGGGAAAAACGCGGGCGAGAACGCGGGAAGAACCTTCTTTCAAAATCGCAGTGCGTTTCGCGACAGAAATCTGCGCGAGCTTCTGGCTGAGTTCCGCTGATGTCACCCCGCCGACTGTCAACGTCACGGCGCCGGCGATGTCTGATTTCTGTTTCAGTTCTGCCGGTGTGCCGTTGGCAACGACTTGTCCACGATCGATAATCATGGCGCGCGAACAAACGGCTTCGACTTCTTCGAGGATGTGCGTTGAAAAAATGATCGCTTTCTTCTCGCCCATGCGACGAATCAGCGTGCGGACTTCGTGTTTTTGATTCGGGTCCAACCCATCGGTCGGTTCGTCCAGGATCAACACATCCGGATCGTGAATGATGGATTGCGCGAAACAGGTCCGGTGCCGGTAACCTTTGGAAAGAGTATCCACACTTTGGTAGAGCACACTTTCGAGGAAGCACATTTCGACCACGCGATGAATGGCTTTCTTTCTTTGGTCACCGCGCATCCCCCGCAGTTCCGCGACGAAATCGAGGAAGCCATAAACCGTCATGTCAGTGTAGGCCGGAGCGTTTTCGGGGAGGTAACCAACGAGCCGTTTGGCTGCGATCGGATTCTCCGCTATATCGAAACCGCCCACGGTGACTTTACCGGCAGTCGGTGGGATGAAGCCTGTTATCATGCGCATCGAAGTGGATTTGCCTGCGCCATTGGGTCCAAGGAACCCGAGAACCTCGCCCCGCTCTACTGTGAAGGAGATTCCATTCACAGCCACTTTAGGGCCAAACGTTTTTTTTAAGTTTTCAACTTTGATCATTCCGTCACTCCAAAATTGCGGCTCTCGCCGCGTGCGTCACTGTGGACGTCCGTTAAACCAAACAAACAAAACTTTAGCAACTTACGGAACACCGCTGTTCTACAACGGCTGTCAAGCCGTTCCCGCATTTTTGACATTTCACTGGAAAAATGTTCAAAAAAAAATGACGTTCCGCCATGCAACATCTGCTCCGACTGACGCGCCATCATGCCTCTCTGTTACAGGCACTAATCCTTTTTCTCGCCGTCGGACTCCTGCTTTCTGCAACGGCCTGCCGGACTATCGCGCCATTTGAGAGGGTGGACTTTACTAGAGCCGGCTGGAAAATCAAATCCGGACAAGCAGTTTGGAAGGTAAATCGGAATGCCCCAGAAATCGCCGGCGACCTGTTGTTTGCCTCTCAGAATCAAAGCAGGACGGTCCTGCAAATGACAAAAAATCCATTTCCAATGGTAATCGCCCAGTTGCAGGCCAATAGCTGGCAGATCGAATTCCCAACAGAGAACCGAACTTACTCCGGGCGCGGCAACCCGCCGAAACGTCTCGCATGGCTCCATTTGGCGAAGGCGTTGCAGGGCGGTCCTGTCCCTGAACCGTGGACGTTTCAAAAGACAGACGATACAAGCTGGCGATTCGAGAACTTGAAAACTGGCGAATTGATTGAAGGGTTTCTGGAGTGACCCGCTTTTCTCGTCATTGGCTCTGGCTGCTGCTGCTGATTCCTATCGGACTCGGACTCACCCGATTGCGCTTCGATGTCGAAGTATTGAATCTGCTCCCGAAAAATTCACCAGTGGTTCGCGGGCTGATGTTGTATCAGCAAAATTTTTCCAACGGACAGGAACTGCTGCTCACAATTAAATCCGAAGACCCCGATCAAACCGAAGAAGCGGCGCGGACAATTGCCATGGAACTTCGCGCTGCCACCAACCTCGCATCGCAAGTGAACTGGCAACCACCCTGGGTTGAAAGTCCGGGGCAAGGCGCTGAACTGGTCGCTTATCTTTGGCTGAACCAACCTCCCGAAGTTTTCGGGCAACTGACCAACCGGCTTTCCGGCGATGAACTTACGAACACGATCCTCGAAGCACGGGAGCAAATAACGACTTCACTGTCGCCTGAAACCATCGCCCTGCGCGGTTATGATCCACTTGATCTCATGCGATTGCCGGAGAACGTCAGCGCTGGCGCGCAATCGTTCGGAGGCGGCAGCGAGTTCTTCGCCTCACAGGATGGAACTTTTCGCATTGTGTTTGTGCAACCTGCCTACGAACTGAGCGGTTACCGGGAGGCGGATGCATGGCTGAAATTGGTTCAGGAGATTGTCACGAAGGCCGTCAATGCACTCGATTCTCCGGAAGAAATAACACTGAGTTACACCGGCCATCCCGCCTTCGTAACGGAGATCGCGAGCGGGATGCAAAGTGACATGACCGTTTCCGTTCTCGGCACCATGGTTATCATTGCGATTCTTTTCTGGATCGCGCACCGCCGATTCCGTCCCCTGCTCTGGCTCCTTGTCTTGCTCGGCCTTGTCCTGGGTGGAACCCTCTCGTTCGGCGGCCTGTTCTTTGGGACACTGAATGTAGTCAGCCTGGGATTCGCGGCGATTCTCCTGGGCCTGTCTGTTGATTACGGTCTGATCCTGTACCAGGAAGCGCGCGCCTCAAAGGAACCGATTCCAAAAGTGCGCCGCACCGTGGCCCCGAGCATTTTGTGGTCTGCCGTCACGACGGCCGGAGCCTTCGCCATCTTGAACTTCAGCGGACTCCCCGGACTCGGGCAACTGGGTTCATTGGTAGCCATCGGAGTGCTGCTGTCGGCCACTGTAATGCTGTTTGCTTATCTGCCACCGCTTCGCGCTACTCTGTCGAGCGATGGCAATCGGGGAGCAATTCCTCAACCCGCGGGAGATGACAACGAGAAAACTTCCAGTCGAAAACGTGGAATCGAATTCCTGATCGCAACTCTCGCGTTGCTTATCATCTCGGTGGGCATTCTGTTTTACGGCGGCCCCACCTTTGATCAATCTCCCGAAGCATTGCGCCCGAAGAACAGTCCGGCCTACGGCACCCTGGAAAAGATAAAAGCTGAACTCGGCCAAACCCAGGAACCGCTTTGGATAGTTGTCTCTGGAAAGAGCGAATCCGAAGTGGCATCCCGTCTCCTGCAGGCAGAAACATTTCTCCAAACCGCTGCAGAAAACAAACTCATCACGAGCTACACACTGGCGACGCCGCTTTGGCCCAGGGCAAATCATCAGATACAAAACCGGGAGAGCGCCCAACAAATCATCCAGAACAAAACGAACCTCTATGCCGCTGTCCTCGGACAAGGTTTCACCCGTGAATCTTTGCACCTGACGGAAAACATTTTGAACACGTGGCAATCCGCCCTGCGCAGCACAAATATATTCTGGCCCACCAACGACGCGAGCCGTTGGACGATGAACCAGATATCCTCGCATCGGAACAACACATTTTTCGCACTCGGCCTGGTTTACCCGGTCACGGATGGCCCGGGTTCTGAGTTTGCAAACAGTCAACGCCTCCTTGAGCAATGGCCGGACGAATTGATTCGCAACGACGTCATCCTGTCCGGCTGGACGGTCCTGGGTGCGGCGATGTTTGACCTGGTGGAACACGATTTACCGCGAGTCATCCTGCCGATGTTTGTGCTGCTGGTGGTCGCCCTTTGGCTGGCGTTTCGCTCTTTCAAGGCGGTGTTCTTGAGCTTTGCCGCATTGTTTTTCGCCGGACTGTGTCTCTTTGCCCTGATGTCGCTCACGGATCAGTCGTGGAATTTGATGAATATGATGGCGATTCCGCTGCTGCTTGGTTCAGCGGTGGATTACAGCATCCACATCCAACACGCCATGCATCGGCATCGGGGCGATATCCTTGCAGTCCGGCGCAGTGTCGGACGCGCCCTGCTCCTTTGCGGCGGCACAACCATCGCCGGGTTCGGTTCCCTGGCTTTTTCATCCAATGCAGGAATGGCGAGCCTCGGTCTGATCTGCGCCATTGGCATTGCTATGAATGTCATTACCGCCGTTTATTTCCTGCCGAGATGGTGGCGGGCGATCCATTGATTGTGCTCATAAACATGGATTCAGCAATTTTCGCCATCCGAAGCGCCTCCGAGCCAAATAAATATCTTTTTTCTCCGTCCGAGGCGCTTCGGAACCAGATAAAAGATATTTTTGGACGTTCCGTGCGTGCGGAAGCCTCATAAAAGATGTTTTTTGGCGTTCAATACGTGTTGAAACCCGATAAAAGATCTCTTTCGACGTTCACAACGTGATGAAACCCCATAAAAGATGTTTTTCGACGTTCTTACAGGTCTGTTTGCCTTTAAAAGGGGGCGAACAGAACCCTGAACGACTCCGCACCTATATTATTACACAGTTTGCCATGCTTTCTCGCTGACCCGAATGAAAGCTTCTGCCCTTTATCGCTCTGAATTATGGAAGGCCGGTTTATCTGCTGCCCGGAAGCTTCCTGCGCCAATTAGCGGCGGTCTCGCCCGTCTGTTCGGCGCGGGATATTATGCTTTCTCGAACAACCGACCAGAAATCGTCATCGAAAACCTTCTGCCCGCCGTAAATGGCGACTACGTCCGCGCAGAAAAACTCACCCGGGAACTGTTCCAAAATTTTGCGCAGAAGCTCGTTGACCTTTGGCGCTATGAAAGCGGCATTCCGATCGAACATTTGTTTCGATATCGGAGCGGATTGGAAGTCTTTGAAACGGCTAAACAGGAAAAGCGCGGGATCCTGATTGTAACTCCCCATCTCGGCAACTGGGAATTCGGCGCACCCATTCTGGCCAAACGCGGAATCAGGTTGCTCGTCATCACGATGGAGGAACCCGATCCGCGCCTGACCGAAATGCGCAAAGCGTCCCGCGAACGCTGGGGCATCGAGACCCTCGTCATAGGCAGCAATCCGTTTGCGTTTATCGAAGTGATCCGGCGACTCGAGGCCGGTGAAGTGGTTGCGCTCCTCGTGGATCGTCCGCATCCAGCCAACTCTGTCATCGTCGAACTTTTTGGAAAACCTTTTGCCGCCTCAGTCGCACCGGCGGAACTGGCGCGCGCCACCGGTTGCAAGATTGTTCCCGTTTACCTGCCGCGCATCGCGGACGGTTATGCCGCGCATACTTTGCCTGAGATTGAGTACGAACGCGCCGCGCTACGTCCAATGGAAGCCCGGCAAGCGCTCGCGCAAAAAATCATGCGTGCGTTCGAACCGGTCATACGCGAACATTTAAGTCAATGGTACCATTTCGTCCCAATCTGGAACCGGGAAGAGTCGCCGCTGAAACAGGCGAAGTGATGCTGACATGCCCCAGGGGTGGGAACAGCCTGGTCCCACACGTTTCAAGTAGCTTTGTGGGGACAAGTTGTCCCCGCCCCTATGCGCGACCTCTTCGATTCGCCTTTTGGATTCTGCTATTCCTGGCCCTATTGTTCACCACTCGGACCGAAGCCCAGGATTCCCAGCAACAACTCATCTCCAATTGGCTGGAGAAACAGGCCACCATAAAAACGTGGTCCGCCGACTTCACCCAAACCCGCACGTTGAAATCTTTTGCGCAGCCATTGGTTTCCACCGGCCAGCTTTGGTTCGCCGCTCCCAAACAATTCCGCTGGGAACTAGGCCAGCAAACCATCGCCGTCCGCCAACCGGAACAGATGCTGGTCATTTATCCAAAACTGAAGCGTGTGGAAAAATATCCGCTGGTTGGAAATCAAATGGGACAATGGCGCGACTCGTTGTCGCTGCTGGAAGCTGGTTTTCCACGCAGTCGCAAAGAGTTGGATGACCAATTCAGAATTCGATCCATCGAGGCGAAAAACGGTGTCGCAGAAATTTCCATGGAACCCAAAGCCGCCGGCGCCCGACGCATGATGCCACAAATCAAGATTGCTTTCTCTACCGATGACTTCCAGTTACGCGCCACTGAACTGCATTTCGCCGATGGCTCCATCATGCGCAACGATTTCAAAAACCCGGTGGTGAACGAGAAGATTGATCCCGTTTTATTTGATCCGGCGATTCCAGCAGATTTCAAAGTCATCGAACCGCTTAAACAAAAATGAGTGACTCACTCTCTCACGCGCTCGCCTCTCTCCCACACGGGCCCGAGTTTCGATTTGTGGATCGCCTCGTCGCGTTGAAACCCGGCAAAACGGGCACAGGCGAATACCTGGTGCGTGGCAACGAAAGTTTCCTGGCCGGCCATTTCCCGGGCCAACCCTTGTTTCCGGGGGTGTTGCTGGTGGAAGCAGCGGCGCAACTCGGCGGAACCGTCGCCCAAACGGATCCCACTATCCCGCCTCTTGCGAACCTGAAGCTGACCGCCATGCGCAATGTAAAGATCTTCGGTTCGGCTAAACCGGGCGAGACGCTCCGAATCGAAGCCGAAATCAACGGTCGCCTCGCAAACCTTGTAAACGTCCGCGTTAAAGTTTTTGTGAGGGAAACGCTCGTAATGGGGGGCGAACTCACGCTGAGTGGTGATTTGCCGTTGTGAGACCTTGTCGGCGAAGTCTCACAATTGAGTTTTATCGAAAAAGCGGATTTCTGGAGCAAACTCATCTTTTGCCAAAGCCAACGATTCTGGTAATCCTAAGAACGGATGAATTTCGTCGTCGAACGCAGCTTGCTCCGCGATCTTTACTACAAAGCCGCGGAAGGTGAACGCATTTCAGAAGCCGATGCCCTTCGGCTCTTCGAATCGAAGGATCTCAATACTATCGGCGCGATCGCCGACGTCGTGCGGCAACGGAAGAATGAAAATCGCGCGAGCTACATCATCAATCGCTACATCAATTATTCAAACTACTGCATCCTGAGCTGCCAGTTCTGCGCGTTTTCACGCAAGAAGCGTGACAAGGATGGATTCGAATTAAGCGTCGAACAGATTGTGGAAAAAGCCCGCGAGGCCCTCGCGCTCGGCATCACGGAACTTCACATCGTCGGCGGACTCCATCCTTCCCTGCCCTTCAGCTATTACACCGACATGCTCCGTGCGTTGAAACAACTCGATCCACGGCTGCAACTGAAGTGCTTCACTGCAATTGAAATTCTGCATCTTGCCTGGCTCGCTAAAAAGTCGGCGCGGGAAACGCTCGTTGAGTTGAAGAGCGCCGGACTCGATTCCCTGACCGGTGGTGGCGCGGAAATTTTCCGTAAGGAAGTCCGTTCCGAAATCGCCAAAGGCAAAGAGTCAGCCGAGGAATATCTCGATGTTCATCGCACCTGGCATCAACTCGGCGGTCGCAGCACTTGCACGATGTTGTTCGGTCACGTCGAGACGCTCGCCGATCGCGTCGATCATTTGCGTTACCTCCGGATGTTGCAGGATGAAACCCATGGATTCACCGGCTTCATTGCCCTGCCCTTTCAACCGGACAATAATTTTATGCAGGTAAGAAATGTGCCGAGCGGTTTCGATGCCCTGCGCACGATTGCCATCAGTCGCATCTACCTCGATAACATCGATCACATCACCGCGTATTGGGTGGGCATGGGAATGAAACTCGCGCAAGTCGCCCTGAGCTACGGCGCGGACGACATCCACGGCACAATCATCGAGGAACACATCTTCCACATGGCCGGGGCCAAATCGCCCCAACTCCAAACCGAAGCCGAAATGGTCAAAGCCATCCGTGAAGCTGGCAGAACGCCTGTGCAACGGAATACGTTTTATGAACCGTTGAAGGTGTGGGAACCGCTGCAGGCTACGGCAGAGACGGCAGGCAGTTCGACGAAGTCGAGTTTGCTGGAAGGTAATTTGGCGACGGCGTAGCTCAGGCCCGGCTTTCTCAGCACAGAGGGGCACGGAGCGCGGCTGTGCGAAGCATCAGCCGCAGCGGGTACGGCTGTGAATTGCAGCGTTCAGATTTCCCAAACCGCATGAACATCTCACGCGCTGCGGCTGATCCTTCGGACACAGCCGCGCTCCGCTTTGCGGCTCCGCCGCACGATGTATTCGAATGGTTTTCAAATCTTGGAGAGATACGGGCTTATCTTACTGACAGATTGGCAATCTCCCGCTCTGCCTCCGCAAAGCCAGGCCGTAATATCAGCGCGGTCTGAAAAAACCCGTACGCAGCATTGAAATCACCGAGGTTCGCCAGTGCCAGTCCGAGATTGAAATATGCGCCTGCGTCCTCCGGTTGCACTCGGGTCACTTCTCGAAAATGACGCGCAGCAGTTTCCATATCGCCGAATTGCGCAGCGATGATTCCAAGGTTGCTGTGGGCATCGGCATTGTTTGCGTTGATTTCAATAACCGCTAAAAATTGTAACCGGGCTGCCTCGATCTCTCCTTCGTTCCGGTAAAGATTGCCCAGATTGTAATGCGCCTGCTCAAACTGTGGATCTGCTGTGAGCGCTTCCTGAAATAGACGCTTTGCTTCCATGAGGTTTCCCTCCTGTGCAAAAATTGTTCCAAGATTGCATAGTGGATCCGCGTAATTCCTGCGAATGCGGACAGCTTCGGAAAAATGAAATTTCGATTTATCCATGTCTCCGCGCCCCATGTATTCGAGCCCGAGAGTATTGTGCGCGATGTAATTCTCTTTGGTGACAGATAAGGCATGTTGAAACAGCGTTTCGGAATCGCGCCATAGCTTCGCCTGTCCGTGGGTTAGAAATGCCAAAAGAACGGCAACAGCAGCACCTGCCATAAAAACCGGTTTTCGGAATTTCATTTTGGTCCGTGCATGAATCGCCCAAATCACCGCAACAAAAATTCCCACCACGGGAACGTAGGCGTAACGATCCGCCATCGCCTGTTCACCCACTTGCACAATGCCAATCACCGGCACCAGCATTCCGAGAAACCAGAACCATCCCACCGCGACAAACGGATGCTTTTTCAAAATTCGCACGCCGAATACCGTGATGCCAAGCAGCAAGAGAAAGGCAGCGACGACCAGCCAAACATTCCACGTCTGATACGGATAAAAGATGGCGAGATCGGTCGGCCAAAAAGTTTTCTCCAGGTAACGCACATACGAGATGATCGTGTTCCCAATCCGATGTTCTAAAGAATACTTTTCAATCGACTGCACCGCTCCCCCGCTCTTTTGCGTCAGAACGGTAATCAAGCAGGCAACAATGCTGAGCGCGAAGAATGGCAGTTTCTCAATAATCAAAGGGGAAATCTTCCCGACGTTCTCCTTGCCCGCTTTCTCGACTGTGAACCATGCACCTCGTTTGAACGGCCACACATCCAGAAGCAGCAACACAAAGGGAAACGTGACGAGCATTGGTTTGCTCATCAGGCTCAGCGCGAACGCAATCAGCGCGAGAGAATAGGCAGCCGGAGCGCCAGGAGTTTTCCAACCCGCACCACTTTGACGATGCACAAACCGGATGTAAAACCACAGGCTCAGCAACCCGAAGAAAGTGCTGAGAACGTCTTTGCGTTCCGATATCCAGGCGACCGATTCCACATGCAATGGATGGAGAGCAAAGAGCCAGGCGACCAAAGCGCATCGCCAAAACGCGCCGGTCATCCGGCGGAAACACGCGAAGAGCAGAAGACTGTTCAGGGCATGCAAAAGGATATTGGTAAAATGATGTCCACCAGCGCGCAACCCATGCATTTCACAGTCGAGCATGTGCGACATCCATGTGAGCGGATGCCAGTTGCCTGAATGACTTTCCGTGAACGCCCACTTCACATTGGGCCATGTGAATCCTTCGCTGACGCGCGGGTTTTCAGTGACGTAATGTGGGTCATCGAAATTAATGAAGTCGCTTTTCAGCAATGGCGAAAAAACAACCAGGATGGCAAACGTCAATAGAAAGCCAAAAGCGACAGGCGCAAATCTACCCAAAGAAAGCTTTTCACTGGCATTGGCACGGGCGTTCATGGGGCTGTAGATTCGTTCGGGGAGAATACGACCCTGCCCGAACAAAACCCAATCGAAAATGAGACGTCAGCGCGAGACATGTTCGAACATCTAAAAAAAGACTTCCCGATCCTGTCGCAAGAAATTCACGGGCGACCGCTCGTTTACCTGGACAGCGCTGCGACCACTCAGAAACCGCAGGCGGTCATCGATTCCATCATCCATTTTTATCAGCACGATAACAGCAACGTCCATCGCGGAGTCCACGAGTTAAGCAATCGTGCAACGGTCGCTTTCGAAAATGCACGGCAAACCGTCGCCACCTTCATTTCTGCCCGTCACAGTTCGGAAATTGTTTTCACCCGTGGCACCACTGAAAGCATCAACCTGGTTGCCCACACCTGGGGGGCGAAAAACATAAAGACTGGCGACACCATTCTCCTTACCGAGATGGAGCACCACAGCAATATCGTGCCGTGGCAACTTTTGGCGGAGCGCACGGGGGCTAATATTCAGTATGTTCCGGTAACACCAGACGGGGTGCTCGACCTGGCGGCTTTCAAACTCGCGTTACGCAAGAATGTAAAACTCTTCGCCGTCACGCATATTTCCAACACACTCGGGACAATCAATTCCATAAAGGAACTGTGCGCATTGGCGCGTCGATCGGGGATTACCACCCTGATAGATGCCGCACAAAGCGCGGGACACCTGCCGCTGAACGTTCAAGAGATCGGCTGTGATTTCCTCGCGTTCTCCGGTCACAAAATGTGCGGCCCTACTGGCATCGGGGTGCTCTACGGACGTCGCGAACTCCTGGAGGAAATGCCGCCGTTCCATGGCGGCGGCGATATGATCGCAGAAGTCGATTTCTTCAAAAGCACATGGAAACAACCACCGCACCGGTTTGAAGCAGGAACACCGCACATCTCCGGAGCAATCGGACTGGCCGCAGCGATGAATTACCTGGATGCCGTCGGGCGCGATAAGATTGCCGGGCACGATGCACAGCTTGGAATTTACGCTTACGAAAAGTTAACTCTTCTAAAAGGGATTCGCCTCTTCGGTCCTCCTGTTGGCCGTAGTGGCGTCGTGAGTTTTATGCTCGACGGTATTCATTCCCACGATGTCGTCACAATGGCGAATGAACAGGGCATCGCTTTGCGCGGCGGCAATCATTGCAATCAACCGCTAATGAAAAAACTCGGGGTGGATTCAACCATCCGCGCGAGCTTTTATTTCTACAGCACCACTAGCGAAATTGATCTCCTGGTTGAAACAGTGCGCGACATCCAGAAACTCTTCGGCGTTTCATGATTAGGCACGCAGGTGTCTGATTTCGAAAAAAACTTTGAATATTTCTCGAATCTGATTCTTCAAAAGCCCTTCGTCTCAAGAGAGCGAAACTCTTTTCTCAAATATTCCACAGGATTTCCGTGATATGCTGGGCTTATCTGGACACTTCATCCAGAAGCAAGACACCACTCGGCTGTTAGACCTTTTTATTCACCCCTACTCACTTCGTTGGCATCACCGCTGCTGAAATAAGGCTAGGAAATTGTCCCAAGACCGTCTAAAGGATTAACGGTCAGTACCGGTAGGGGATACGCCGGTACTTTTTCTGAAACAAGGAGGTCGGCATAAATACCCGGCTAAAAAAATTTAAAACGATGTATAAAATACAGAACAGAACTAATTTATTCCGTACCTTTCTGGTCGGAATGCTCCTGGTTGTTCTCGCTTTCTCTGGAGTAAATGCCCAGACAGATTTGCGAATCACGGATGAAAATCCGATGGCCATGCCCGCTGTCGGATCTTATGGCTTGCGCGTTCTTTCACCCACCATGCTGGAGCTGACTTTGATTCACACGAAAGCGAAAGAAGCGTCCACCGTCTCCCAATGGAATTTCGTATCAAACGGCTCGTTTGCCGCGCCTTCGACTTCGCAATTTGTCGTCACCGCCAATGGTCAAACCATTGGAGTCCAGGCAGTCGGATTCAAGCGCCGCCCGCTCTATGCTCCGTTGAACTACCGCGACCTGCGTATCTCCAGCCAGATTTATCTGCGCCTGAGTTCGGCGATCGCCGATGGACAAACCGTCACCGTAAAAAATCCGAGCGGCAATTTGTGGAGCGCAGTTAACGATTACACCACCACGGCTGACCCGTTGCGTTTCAATCCGGCGATTCACGTCAATGGCGAAGGTTACATGCCGAACAACGTCAAAAAGGCGATGGTCGGTTATTACCTCGGCAACATGGGCGAGATGAGCATTCCTGTTGGCGGCGGTTTTCGCATCGTCGCCGTCAGCAATGGCGCTGTGGTCCACACCGGCGCGCTGACTCTCCGCAGGGATGTTGGCTATTCCTATACACCGACACCTTATCAGCAGGTTTATGAGGCCGATTTCTCCGCATTCAAAACTCCGGGTGAATATCGTCTCCAGGTTCCCGGCATGGGCGCATCTTTCGCCTTTATGATTGATGAAGGTATTGCAGCGACCTTCGCTCGCGGCTATGGACTGGGCCTCTATCATCAACGGTGCGGTCACGCGAATGATTATCCACACAGCCGCCACCAAAAAGGCGCGTGCCATCGCAAGCTTGTGCTGGTGCCTGACATGACGTTCACCGCCGTCAACAACACCCTTGCAAGTGTCACTGGAGATTTCGCCAATTCTCAAACTGGTGCGCCGCAATTAAAAGATGTGAACTCCAGCTTGTATCCGTTCATTAACAAGACCGCCTTCGACGCGTCAGGCGGTCACCATGATGCCGGCGATTACAGCAGATACACCATTAACGTCGCGCAGCTCGCGCATTCCCTGATGTTCGCGGTGGATTCCTTCCAGGGCGTGGCTGCATTGGACAATTTAGGTTTGCCGGAAAGTGGCGACGGCATCAGCGACGTCATGCAAACCGCGAAGTGGGAACTCGATTTCCTCGCGAGATTGCAGGATGCAGACGGCGGCTTTTACTTCCTCGTGTATCCGAAGAATCGTCGTTACGAAGACAATGTTTCACTCACCGGAACTGATCTCGGTGATGATCTGGTTGTTTTCCCGAAAACCACCGCAGCGACCGCAGCATCGGTAGCGGCGCTGGCCCAGGCTGCCTCGTCACCGAAATTCAAAGCAGCGTTTCCAAATGAAGCAGCCGACTATCTCGCCAAAGCGAAGAAAGGCTGGCAATTCCTCGAAAACGCCTGGGCCAAGTACGGCCGCGCTGGTGCTTACCAAAAGATTACACATTACGGAAACGAGTTTCGCGATCGCGATGAAATTGCATGGGCTGCCTGTGAAATGTTCCTCGCTACCGGCGAAGCCAAGTATCACACGGAATTGACCAGCCGTTTTGATCCGGCTGATCCGAATACCCGCCGCTGGTCCTGGTGGCGCTTGTTTGAAGGCTACGGTTGCGCCGTTCGCAGCTATGCCTTCGCTGCCCGCAGCGGACGCTTGCCGGCAAACTCTTTGAACGCTGCTTACCTCGCCAAGTGCGAAGCGGAAATCATCGCAGCCGGTGATGACCAGGTGAAATACGTGAAAGACAGCGCCTATGCGAATCCGTTCCCGACCTGGAACAAGCCCTACCGCTCGGCTGGCTGGTTCATGTCCGTTGAGCAGACCTACGATCTCGCCACAGCTTATCAGTTGAGCCCCAAACAGGATTACATCGATGCAACCATCGGCGCGATTAACTACGAAGCGGGTTGTAATCCGTTGAACATGGGTTTCATGACCGGTGTCGGTTGGAAGCGCCAGCGTGAAACGGTCAATCAATACGCCGCTAATGATCGTCGCGTGCTGCCTCCGAGCGGCATTCCGATCGGCAGTGTCTGGCCCGGCACACCCAACATCTGGCAATACGGCAGTGAACTGAATTCCCTCGTCTTCCCGACCGACAGCACAAGCTCGAATGACATGTTTGCTCCATACGAGAAATGGACCGACACATTCCATGTAGCCACTGAAATGGTAAACCCACAGCAGGCACGCGGTCTCGGTGCGACTGCATGGTTGATGGCGCAAACACCGAAGAAAACCCAGGCATGGAAATCCGCGACTGCCACCATCACCGGTTTACCGGCCTCAGTTGCAGCCAATCAAAAGATCACGATCGGTTTGTCTGCCCCAGGTGTTGACCTCAGCAATGCAACGATCGTCTGGGAAGCTCGCGACCAGGAACCTACTCCGGGTGCACAGTTCACCTTTGCAGCGAAGAACACTGGCCCACAGTGGGTGGAAGCGGAAGCGTTGTTGCCGGATGGACGCCGCGTCTTTGCGAAAGCAGATTTCAATGCGACCACCGCCACGGACACCGCGCCGAACTCATTTCTATCCGCCCGTTTGGCCGTCTCCCAGGACATGGTCGCGCTGTATCATCTGGATAACAGCCTCGCCGATGCAGTCGGCAAACAGAGTGCCTTGAGCAAAACCGCCAATGCGGCTTTCGACAACAGCAATCTCGGCTGGATGCAGGATCGTTCGGGCGCAAATCTGCATTTCTTTGATGTGGGCGATCAGGCCAGCGTCGCGATTCCCTTCGCCGACACCTGGGCCAACGACACCCAGGCGATCGTGGTGGACGCCATGATCTATGTGAACGCGTTCAAAGGTTTCAACAAAGCCAACGCAACGATCCTTTCACTGGAACGAAATTGGAACGCATTCATGGAATTGCGCGAAGACATGTATGCCGGCCCGGTGTTCCGTTTGGGTAGCGCGAACACGATTGGCAGCGCGCAGGTAACTCCTGCCTTGACGAAAAACGTCTGGCATCACCTGCGCATGCGCATTGATAAGAGCGGTTACACTGTAAGAATTAATGGCCAGACGCTCGCCACAATCGCCAGCTCTGACCTGAACAACTGGTCGGCAAACGGTCCGGCCACCTTGAAGTTCGGCAACTTTGATGGCTGGATTGATGAAGTGGTCGTTCGTCATGTGCGGACCAGCTACCCTGATGACGGCGGCGGCAGCACTCCTAGCAACACACCTCCAACTGTTGCGTTGACCAGTCCGGGCAATGGCGCTTCGTTCACCGCTGGCAACAGCATCACACTCAATGCCACCGCTGCTGACACAGATGGTTCCATCAGCAAAGTAGAGTTCTTCCAGGGCTCAACCAAGTTGGGCGAAGATACCACCAGCCCCTACAGCTTCACATGGAACTCTGTTCCCGCTGGTAATTACAGCTTAACGGCCAAAGCGACAGACAATGCCGGAGCAACCACCACATCCAGCGCAGCCTCAATCACGGTTGCTGCCGCAACGATCGTGGCTACCCCGGTGTTCACACCAAACGGCGGCACTCACACCGATTCCGTCACCGTCACACTGAGCACCGCCACCAGCGGAGCCACCATTCGTTACACCACCAACGGCAGCACCCCGACCGCTACGTCGCAGGCTTACTCAGCTCCGTTCACTTTGACCAGCACCAGCACTGTGAAATCGATCGCGATCCTGAATGGAACGAGCAGCGCTGTCGCCAGTGCCAGCTTCACGATCACCACCGGCGGTTCAGGTGGCGGAACTCCCGTCACCGGAACACAAGCCATCTTCGTGAAATCAGACACAACGACCCGTGGCACATGGAAAGGTGTTTATGGCGCGGAAGGTTTCAACGTGATCAACGAAACAGTTCAGTATCCCAGCTATTCGCAGGTGACCGTGACCGGCAAAGCTGATTGGACATGGCAATGGTCCACCACCGATGTGAAAGGTTTGCAAAAAGCCAGCAGCAGCACCGACCGCATTCTTGCTCTCTGGTATTCAGCCAGCAGCTTCACGGTTGACGTGAACATCACCGACGGCAAAGCGCATCGTATGTCGCTCTACTTTGTGGACTGGGACAACCTCGGTCGTGCGCAAACAGTTGAAGTGCTTGATGCGAATACTGGCGCAGTGTTGAACTCGCAAACCATGTCTGCATTCAGCAGCGGCAAATATCTTTCCTGGGATGTTGCCGGAAAAGTTAAAGTTCGAATCACGCGCACAGCAGGTTCCAACGCGGTGTTGAACGGCATGTTCTTCGATGCAGCCGCCCTGACGAACCAGCCTCCGGTCAACCAGGCGCCAACAGTTGCCGTGACAAGCCCAAGCAACGGTGCTTCGTTTGTCGCCGGTGCGAACATCACTCTGTCAGCGAACGCAACTGATGCCGATGGAACCATAAGCAAAGTCGAATTCTTTGCCGGTGCGACCAAACTAGGCGAAAAGACCAGCAGCCCATATAGCTTCACCTGGAGCAACGTTTCTGCTGGAACGCACAGTTTGACCGCCCGCGCCACGGACAATGCCGGTGCAACAACCACGTCCGCCGCAGTATCCATCAGCGTCACCAATCCTGTGGTGGTGGGCAATAAAGCAATGTTCCTGAAGGCTGACATCACGACACGCGGCAACTGGAAAGGTGTTTACGGGGATGACGGTTACAATATCATCAGCGACACAGTCAAAGCACCAACGTATGGCAAGGCGATACCAAGTGGTAAAACCAACTGGGTTTGGCAGGAGTCCACCAGCGATATCAACGGCTTGCAGAAGGCAAACTCCGACGATCGCATTCTCTCTGCCTGGTGTGCAGAGAACAGCTTCAACGTGGACGTCAACATCACCGATGGCCAAATGCATCGCCTGGCACTTTACTTCTGTGACTGGGACAAACGGGGTCGCGTGCAAACCATTGAAATCCTCGATGGAACAACCGGTGTAGTGATAAACAGACGGACCATCAAGAACTTCTCCACCGGACGTTATCTGACCTACAATATTTCAGGCAACGTCCGGGTTCGCGTGACCCGCATCGGCCCGTCTAATGCCATCATGAACGGCCTCTTCTTCGATGGTCCATCAACCAAACTAACCACACTGACCACTCCCACGGCTGAAAGCCTTACCGGCAGCGAGTTCACCGTGGACCTCAATGGCGAAATCGGAAACACCTACGTGGTGCAACGTTCCAACGATCTGACCAACTGGCAGGCCATCAGCACGAATCTCCTTGCGGAAACCTCCTTCCAGGTCGTAGACAAGAACGCCACCGCCAAAGCCTGTTTCTATCGCGCGATTCCAATCGAATAAATGTGATATATTGCGGCGATCTATCTGGAACCGGAGGCTGGCGTGCGCTTCTGCAAGGAGGGTGAATTGTTCCGCGGACCATCCGCAGGTCGTGTCCATCCGGTTCCATCTGTGGTTTCAACTGCTTTTTCCAGGTTTATGCGGGCAGTCATAAACTCGCGGTCCAAGTGGAAATCCGATTCCACCAGCCTTTTGGGTACCTTTACCGAGTCCCGATCCGAACGGATTGCCTCTCGGTTACGCTAACCGAGTCCCGATCCGAACGGATTGCCTCTCGGTTACGCTAACCGAGTCCCGATCCGGACGGATTGCCTCTCGGTTACGCTAACCGAGTCCCGATCCGGACGGATTGCCTCTCGGTTACGCTAACCGAGTCCCGATCCGGACGGATTGCCTCTCGGTTACGTGCGAAAAAAGCGTAATTTTTCCAATTTGGGTCGTTGCAACCTGTAATGGAGAGGTGATCAGAGGGAACCCCACTGGCTTTAGCCGAGGGGGTTCAATTGAGCGGCGCTCAAGTTCCGAAGGGGCAGTCAAATCTTTGCCAAAGAACTGGCAGAGCGTCTAAAACCCGAGAAGCTTGCCACCCTGATAGGTCACAAAAGCGAATCCCCAGGCGAGCACACCCATGTAAACCCATTGGAAGATCGGCCATTTCCAGGAATTTGTTTCGCGTCGGACAATCGCCACGGTGCTGACGCATTGCAGCGCAAAGACGTAGAACACCATTAAACTGATGCCGACCAGCGGTGTGAAAATGGAGCTGCCATCGGCGTGTTTTTGTTGGCGCAAGGTTTCGGCAAGATTGGCAACCCCTTTTTCGTCATCCTCGAACTTACCCACGTTGTAAACGGTGGACATGGTGCTGACGAACACTTCCCGCGCGGCAAACGAACTGATCAGGCCTATGCCGATTTTCCAATCGAATCCGAGCGGCTTAATGAGCGGTTCCAGGGCGCGACCGAAGCGACCGGCAAAACTGCGACGCAATTTTTCACCGGCTTCTTCCTTGGAGATTTCAGTTTCCAGTTCTTCCCGGCTTTTCAACAAGGCATCGGGTTCGGTGAATACAGACGAAGCCTCGGTACTCAGCGCCGCCCGTTTGGCAGCATATTCCTCTTCGATCTCATGACTCTTCGGATACGTGGCAAGGAACCAAAGCACAATGGAAATGCCGAGAATAACTGTCCCGGCGCGGCGAAGGAAAATCTTGGCGCGTTCCCACATGTGACGAACCATCACTTTGGGCACCGGCTTTTTGTAAGGCGGCAGTTCCATCACCAGGAACGGTGGTTCGCCGCGCAGCAATGTCTTTTTGAAAATCCACGCCATCCCGAGCGCGACAACGATGCCAAGCAGATACATCGCAAGCATCACCAACCCCTTGAGCCCGATAAACCCGTAAACCCGCTCCGGAATACAGGCCGCAATCAGCACCGTGTAAACCGGCAACCGCGCGGAACAACTCATCAGCGGCGCAACCAAAATGGTGACTAACCGATCCTTGGGACTTTCAATCGTGCGCGTGGCCATGATGCCGGGAATGGCGCAACCAAACGAACTGAGCATCGGAATAAAACTTTTCCCATGCAACCCCACCCGGCTCATTAAACGATCCATCAGGAACGCAGCACGAGCCATGTAACCGGTGTCTTCCAGCAAGGAAATGAACAGGAACAAGAGACAGATTTGCGGGAGGAAAATGATCACGGCGCCCACGCCCGCGATGATTCCATCCACGACCAAACTGTTCAGAGCTCCTTCGGGTATCAGGTCGCCGACGGTGTTGCCCAGCCAATCAAGCGCGCCTTCAATCCAACCCATCGGATATTCTGCAAAAGTAAAAATCCCCTGGAACATCAGTCCCATGATCGCAACAAAGATAAACATCCCACCGATTTTATGGGTGAGCACACGATCCAGTTTGTCGCTGAACGAGTCGCCTAGCATCTCTTTCTCGGTCGTGACCGCCATCTGAATGGCAGACGCCCGCGCATAACGCGCTTCAATCGCCGCACTGCGCCAATCCACTCCTGCAGCTTCGAGACGTTTGCGGGCTTCCTGGATATGGTTGGTAACAGCGACTGGATAATGTTCTCGACTGGAGGAAGCCACCGCCCGTTCGTCGCTTAAAATCAGCAAGGCCTCAGCGGAAGCCTGGGTTTTGCGTTCGTTAAAAGTCTTTTCCAACAACCCGGCGAGATCCTGGGCTTCTTTGCCGAATTTCTCCGACAGTTCACAAAACTGGCGCGGAATCATCCGCCGGTTTTCCTGGATGGTGGCAACAATTTTCTGGCGAAGCTCGGGCACTCCCAGCGAAGCACTGGCAACGATCGCAACAACCGGAACCCCAAGCGCAGCCGACAATTGTTCGGTATCAATGGAGTGACCATTTTCTTCGGCCACATCCATCATGTTCAACGCGACGATGGTGGGATAACCGAGTTCAATGACCTGGGTGGCGTAGTAAAGATTTCGTTGCAGGTTCGAGGCATCCACCACCACAACCACAGCGGCGGGAGCAGGAACTTCCGGCAACCGATGAAACAGAATGTCCCTCGAAACCTGTTCATCCAATGATTGCGGGCTGAGACTGTAAGTCCCCGGCAAATCGATGATGTTGATCTTCAGGTCGGAAGTTCCGCCAAGCAGCTTGCCTTCCTTCCGTTCCACCGTGACGCCAGCGTAGTTGCCAACCTTCGCCCGCAACCCGGTGAGAACGTTGAACAGAGTGGTTTTGCCGCAATTGGGATTGCCGGTGAGCGCGACGTAGAGCTCGCGATTGCGGACGCTGGACCGGGAGTCATTCAATGGAGAACGTTGGACGCCGCGGCTCAGGGGTGGTTCGGATTCGGCAGCTTTCATTTCTGGGCGGACAAAGTAGCTCAGGAAACCTCGTTATGCATGTGGACGAACCATGATTTGTTCAGCTTCATGCTTGCGAATGGTTAAATTATATCCGCGCACTTTGATTTCAACAGGATCTCCGAGTGGCGCGAAGCGGACCAGTTGAACGGGTGTGCCGACGAGCAAGCCCATTTCAAGCAAACGCCCACGATGTTCCGCTGGAATTTTGATTTCCGTGACGGTTCCGATCCGTCCAAGCACTAAAGAAGTAAGCGGTTGACTGTCCCCTCCCATAATTATGCAACCAATTGTTTGGGAATCGGTTCGACCCAGATGTGGTCGGCCAGTTGTGAATGAAGGCCGATCCGGGACTGGCAAACCTGGCAGATATAATGGCTCTGCCGGCTGATCAACTTGATGCATTGGTCTTCGCAAAAACCCATTTCACGAAGGCGAACAGTCACTTCAGGTGAGGTGGACAATTGCCTGATGCGAACAGCCGTGCCAACCGTGACGCGACTCAAAGGGCACAGTAGCGGCTTTGAACACTCGCTGGCTGTTGGACTACAATTACTCACGTCAGCGGCAAGTTATTGGAATTGAGACTGAGTTGCAAGAGGGTTTCAGTCGAAAGTTGAATCCGGATCAGAAAAAATACCTATATCTTTTCCATTCGGAGGGAGCTATAAAGCGTTATCCCAAAGACAGCTATGCAGACACAACATCTTTGCCCAATCCTTTTGTATTTTGCGTTTTCCCCCTGACTCACGCTGTAACTAAACACCCAATGAAAAAAACACTAATAAACCTCCTAAAGAAAACCTGCCTCATAGCTGCGCTCCTGTGCAGCGGCAGCTTTGCCCAAAACGCTAATGCACAAGAATTTCGCGCCCTCTGGGTGGATGCCTGGGGAGCCGGCTTCTTGAACGCGAGCCAGGTCACGACCCTGGTGAATCATTGCCGCACTTATAACTTCAATGCTGTCGTCGTGCAGATGCGCCGCCGCGGTGATGCTTTCTACATGCCGCAGGCCCCAAACGGTGACCCGCGCACCACCGTAATCGCCTCTGGTTACGACGCCCTGCAGGAATTGATCAATCAATGCAATACGGGCACGCCGAAAATCGAAGTCCATTGCTGGGCGGTTACACAACTGATCTGGAGCGGCACCACGGCCCCGTCGCAATCGGGTCACGTGTATAATTTGCATCCGGGTTACCTGACGCGAAACTCCACTGGGGCGACCCTCATTGGAGAAGGTTACTATCTGGATCCCGGGCATCCCGATGCAGCGATGTGGAACTACAACATGGCGAAGGATGTCGTGAGCCGTTACAACATCAACGGCTTCCATTGGGATTACATTCGTTATCCGCAACAGAATTCCGGGTACAATCCAACCGCCATCGCTCGTTACAACGCCGAGTTTGGACTGACCGGTCAACCGTCAGCCAGCAACACCCAGTTTTCCAACTGGCGCCGCCGCCAGATTACCGATTTCCTGCGCTGGTCCAGCGCCGATCTGCTCGCCATCAAACCCAACCTCGTGATTTCCACCTCTGTGTTTGCGAGCCGATCCGATGCCTTCACCCATCGCCTCCAGGATTGGGCTGCATGGAACAACGAAGGCATTCTCGATATCTGTATGCCGATGAACTACACGGCCGACAACTCCACGTTTAACTCCCGCGTGACCGATGCCTTCAACAATCAAGGGGTGCGCCGCGTTTACATGGGCCAGGGCGCCTACTTGAACACGAAGGAAAATACTGTCGTGCAGATGAATTACGTGCGTAACAAGCCGCTTCTCGGTGGCCAGCTCTACAGCTATCGCATTCCCAACAGCGGCACGGTCACTCAAACGACCACGTTGAACTACATCAAAAATAATTTCCAACCCACCTGGCAAAACACCCCGACTCTGCCTTGGAAAACCAATCCAACAAAAGGCGTCGTCAAAGGCACTGTTACCCGGCAGGACACCGGTGCGGCGGTTTACAATGCCACCATTACCATCAACACCAGTCCATCCCGCACCCAGAAAACGACTGTGCATGGCAAATATGCTTTGTTTGAGTTACCCACCGGTTCCTACACAGTCACAGCAAGCGCAACTGGCCTGAACAACGCGACAGGCAATATTCTGGTCGAAGCAGGAACGATTAAAACCGTCAATCTCGTCATGTCCTCAGGCGGTGGAGGCGGCGGGACCGATGTGATCGTTGATAATCCGGCTGCCACCGTGAGCGGCTCATGGAGCACCGCGACAAGCGCCACGGATAAATATGGCGCGGACTATCGTTTCAAATCACAAGGAACCGGATCCGCCTACCTGCAGTTCACGCCGAATCTTTCATCCGCCGGTGATTACCAGGTTTTTGAATGGCATTCACAGGGCAGCAATCGCAGCGGCGGCGCTCCCCATGTCGTCAGTTACAACGGGCCAACCACCACGGTCAATGTGAACCAAAAAGTAAACGGCGGTCAATGGAACCTCCTCGGCACCTTCAACATGCTGGCGGGCACCGGCAACTATGTCCGCATCACCGATGGTTTCTCTGACGGCGGCCAGGTGGCCATTGCGGATGCCATCCGATTCGTCAAAGTTCCACCCGTAATCATCATGGATAATCCTTCGGCCAGCATCGTGGGCTCATGGACCCTCGCCACGAGTGCCACCGATAAATTTGGTTCCGATTATCGCTACAAAGGACAGGGAACCGGATCGGCCTACTTGCAATACACGCCCAACATCCAAACCGCTGGAAGTTACGCTGTGTATGAATGGCATTCACAGGGCAGCAACCGGACAACCGGTGCCCCAATCGTGGTTAACTACAGCGGCGGTTCTCAAACCGTTTCTTTAAACCAACAAATCAACGGCGGGCAATGGAACCTCGTCGGCACTTACAATTTTGCCACAGGCACAAGCGGCAATATTCGTATCACGGACAACTTCAGCACCGGCAGTGTTGTGATCGCTGATGCAATCCGCATGGTGTTTGTTTCTCCGTAATTCGCTACCGTTTACATCAATCCCGCCGGGGCAACTCGGCGGGATTTTTTTCAGTTCTTGAAACCCCAACCAAGCCGGGCCTATTTTACTCCCCAACCATTGTTGTATTCCATTTCAGCGCCCTGGTGAATGCAATGTGGCACTTATGAAACGATTCCTTGCTCGCTGTGCAGCTTTTCTATTTCTCCTCGTTGTTGCAACCGACGCTCACGCGCAAAAAATTAAAGCCGGTGTCGGACAACAAGACATCACTCCACCGATCGGCTATCGCATGGCAGGCTATTTTAACGAACGACTTTCCACCGGCGTACACGATCCGCTCTGGGCGAAAGCCATTATTCTGGATGACGGCAAACAAAAACTTGCCATGGTCTTCTGCGATCTCGTCGGCATCTCCTTGAATATCTCCGCCAACGCCCGCGCAATCGCCAGCCAGCGCACCGGAATTCCAGTGGCCAACATTTTCATTTCGGCAACACACAGTCACACGGCTCCTTTGTTTGAAGGAGCCATCCGCAACTATCTGCACGACGAAGCGGTGAAGGAGTTCGGCAAAGATCCACGTGAAGAAGTGGATTATCCCAAAGTCCTGATCGGCCAGATCGTCGAGGCGATTGTGGAGGCAAATGGCAAATTGAAAACTGCCGAACTGCAAACGGGCATCGGGACACGAGACGACATTTCGTTCAACCGACGCTTTCATATGAAGAACGGCACTGTCGCTTTCAATCCCGGACAACTAAACACGAACATTGTAAAGCCAGCCGGACCGATCGATCCAGACGTCGGCATTCTCTTTTTGCGCGATCCAAAGAAGAAACAGGCGATCGGAGGTTTGACGGTGTTCGCGATGCACGCGGACTGCGTCGGCGGAACAGATTTCAGCGCTGATTACCCATTCTACCTTGAGACACGATTGAAGCAGGCGCTCGGCACCAACTACCTCTCGGCGTTTGCCGCCGGAGCTTCCGGGGACATCAACCAGATCAACGTCAAAACCAAGGATCCTTTCAAAGGATTCGAGGCAGCCGAGAAATATGGACGCGCCCTGGGCGAATCGGTACTGAGAGAGATGCCATCCTTGAAGACGGTCAAAAAACCGTCGTTCGCTGTGAAAACTGAAACCATCCTGGCGCCAATCCAGGAAGTGACACCAGAACGACTGGCGTCGGCGAAGGAAAAGATGTCGAAGCTTACTGACTCGTCGGCAAGTTTCTTCCTCAAGGTCGAAGCCGTCAAAGCGATTGATCTCGCGGAAAAAGGACCGCGCTGGCCGATGGAAGTCCAGGTGTTTCGCCTTGATGCGGACACCGCACTGGTCGGTTTGCCGTGCGAAGTCTTTGTGGAACTGGGCCTCGCCATTAAAAAAGCTTCACCATTCAAAAAGACGCTGGTGATGTCCATCTGCAACGATCGCCCCAGCTATGTTCCCACCCAAAAAGCTTTCAGCGAAGGCAGTTACGAGGTGACCAATGCCCGGGTAAAACCGGAGACCGGCGAAATGCTGGTCGAAACTGCGGTAAAGCTGCTGGCCGCTCTTGACCTAAAAAATTAACTACAGCGTCCTCACGATCACCACCGTGCTCCTCACACTTTCACCCCCATTGTTGACAGCCGAAAGCGCCACCTCCACCTCCGCGTTACCCGGCAACTCTTCCATCAACATGTCCAAATCCGCCGTGCTGCCTACGAAAACCATCTCCGCATCCACACCGACCACCCGTTTCCAACCGCGATAATGTTCCGCACGCGCTGTCGGCGGCCATTTCACGGAAATCGCATTCGTTCCGATCAGCACCGCAGTGACGCCGGTGGGTGCATCCGGCGTCGGTTTGGCTCCCACTTTGTTAAACCCAAATTCCACCCAGCGCGAATCGAGCGGAGCGAGTTTCAATCGAAGCGCGCTGGACAACTCGCGCAGAATATAACGCACTTCCTCCGCCCTCTCCGCGCGTTCTTCCAGCGATCGTTGCAAAACCGCTTTCTTCTTGTTCACAGTAGTGTTCGCCGTGACCAAAGCTGTTTCCAGAGCTGCGGTCTTCGCTGCAACCAGGTGGGGTTCATCGGCGCCAAGATCAGGATTCGCCGCCAAATGACTGCCCAACTTGGTCAACATCAGCACCAGGCTGTTCACCTTGCCGGGAACCTTCAGCGATCCCGAAAAACCAAAGGCATCCCAGGCCTGCGAATAGGTTGGAGTCAGCGTTGGCCTCATCAGTTCGCGAACTGTCCGAACATGGTTCCGGGCTTTCTTGATTGCCAGCCGCCGGGCAGCGGTGGCGTTTTTGAGATCGAGCCTCGCCTGCTCGTAAATTGAGTCGCTGGCGACCAACGCCGTTCTCTTCATTTGCATGCTGACTGCCATGCCGACGGGAAGGTTAAGCGCCGCCTCATACTTAGTGACACCCGGAATGGCCAACGCGATCTGCGGAATCAACTTCACCGGCGAACTTGTGATTGTATTTTTCATAATAACCTACAAAAGCGATCATCGGGAGCGGCAAAAAGTCTCCTTCCTGCCCCATCCCTCTCCGAGCCCGCGGAAAATGGCAGTTTTACGAAAACATGACCATCTTTTTCCAGTCAAACAATTGCCTTTCCCAGTATCTGTAAATATTTCACAGAGAATTGCTGTGCCATTACCTGCAATTGCTAAATGTTTCACAGCAAACTTCTGACATTTCCCAGTTGCGCTGAGTAAGTGTAAGGCGAATTACTAGGCGCTACTCGTAATAGTGAATGTTGTGTAGCAACCTGGCTATCGACACCGGTAACGGTGAGCATTTTATGATGAACTACTTGCCTTTACAGGTAATTCTTTAGAATTTCACAATAACATACATAGCTTTACTGGTAACTGTGAGCCTATTGTGGCGCACTACCCGCTGCCACTGAGAACGCTATAAGTTTTGCAATGGAACGGTTAGTCATTCCTCGTAACGATGGACGTTTTATTGTGAAAATAGGACCACTTTGGGGCGCATCTCAGTTTCCTGGAAGACATTTCGGGTGAGATGAACTGGCACCGGGACGGTGCCAGAACTCGCAGCCGAGGACGGCTACGCTACGTTGCGCCTGTCCGCAAAACGGATATTCCTACGATGAACGTTAAAACGGCAGTTGGATGTTAACGCAAAGGCCCAAAGTTCACGAAGGCAATGGATTCTCTCTTTTTGGACTGCAAACTGTTCCACCCGGAAGGTGAGAATCCGATAAAGCTAAAAAGGCTGGTGTTTCCTCAGCTCATCACACGTAAGTCTTCACCCGATCAACGCTGGCTTTGCGTCTTCAGGAAAGACCACACGGAGAAATCAAATGGGTGACTGAGCAAATCGCCGCATTCAGCAAATCCAGCCTCAATTAGTACAAATAGCTTCCTGGGGTGCGCTCAACGCGTTCGTGCAAACTCAATATAATAATCGGGGATCGCGTATTTTTGATATTCATCGGCACTCTAATGAATACCCCCTTTATAATATATTTCTATTGACACATTTCGTCTCAACTACAATTGTCGCAACTGCTTACCCCGGAAGAGACGAACGCCGATGTTCGTCATCGTGGTGCTCTGGAATGACGAAATACTGGCCGTATGATCAAAACTAACTTTTACCCGCTGAGAACGATCGTTGGACCATCGATCCGAATAAATGGAATCACCAGCTATCCTAGGGATCCAGGCCCCCTGACAATCGAGGTTAAGAGCCGTCGTGACCAGAGCGATGCTGTGGTTGATAATGTTTATTCCAAGTTTCTCCCGGACATTGTCCAAAATGGTGTTCTATACCGCCCAGTAAATGGCATGAACACAATGCCTGTCGCCGACAGCAATCTATTGTCCTTCGGCAACATTGGCGCAGCCGGATTGCTTAATGCCTTCAGGAATCCACCTGATCTTCCGTTCCCCGATACCGAGCCTTTGTGGTCCATTTTTGGCTACGACGAAAAGAACCTTTTCGAAATGGTGCTAGACTCACCTTCCAACGGCCCAAAGGTTAACCCCTTTTGGTCGAACCAGGACAAAGATTATTCCTTTTTGATACTGCTAGACCGGTTGGCTCCCGTTGGAGGGATCTGTTTTCAGGGCTATCCGTTTGTTTCCAGCAGGATTGAGAACACAGCCGAAGGATTAACGGTTGGGAATTTCGGATTGCCGAAGGAAATCCGACTAACTCCGCTTCCAGCCTTCAACGGCGGGTCTTTGGATGCACATTTGGGGTTCGAACGGAGTCAATTCATCGATTCCGAGTTCGC
Source organism: Verrucomicrobiota bacterium (assembly GCA_013820875.1). GTDB lineage: Bacteria > Verrucomicrobiota > Verrucomicrobiia > Limisphaerales > JACDHS01 > JACDHS01. The sequence continues at coordinate 56,547 of JACDHS010000010.1, forward strand.
ATATACCCGGCAGGAAATGATTTCGCATAGCGGTTTGAATTACCTGACCATCGATCCGGTCAAAACCAATTTATTTCTGCTCACGCTGACGGACCTCCCTTTTATCCCGAGAATCATTGATCTCGATGCACGTGCAGACCAGGCAGACAATCCGTTGCTGGTGAAAGGGTTCAAGGGATTCGCGATGCCTTACCTGTATTTCTTTGAATATAAAGAACAGACAAAGCGGCATGCACGGCTGCACTCGGGGTTGCTTGGAGTGAAGCCCTCTTACCCTCATCGACCTAAGATCGATGGAGACAGCACACGCGAGGATGTTCTTCGGAGGGCATTTCCCGAATATGAGTTTTACTTTTTGAAAGAAGGGAAAAAGGACGCCGACAGTTCAAGCGCAAAAACCATCAAAGAACTTCAAGCTGAATTGGTCGGTCTCAAAGCAGCACTGAAGAGCAAAGCTAAAAATAAGGAGAAAATCAAAAAGCGAATTCAAGAGCTCACGCAAAAACTGAAAAAACTTCAAAAGAAGAGCCAAGGCGCGGAGAAAAATGCAAACCAGGAAGGCGGATACATTCTTTACACTGCTCACAGCGCACTTGGCCAACGCAGAGAGTTTCAGATTTCTTACGCAGACCTCGGTTATCCTCAAGAATTATCAAACGTGCCACCCTTGAGGAGCGGCAAGCTGATTTCGGAATGTTTTATTTCCGATTTATTGCAGCCTGACGAGAGCGTCACGCTTTACCTACAACAAGGTGAAGAGCTCGAACGATGTATCGCTGGATTGAAAGCACTCTTTCTTATGCTGCCTGAGGACATCGAGTCAGGCGGGTTGGCTGAATGGTTTGCGAACTTCTCAGGAATGGCGTTGGGCAACAACCCCTTGACGGAACAAGAGAGAACCTTGCTAGAGGACGCTCTCGCGGTGATGTTTCGGCTTCCTGTCGAAACGAATTTCTGCGAGAGCATCGGCGTTAAGATTTTTGAAATTGATCCCGTTGAAGGAGTCTCGCCAGCGTCAGTAGATTTCCATTCGAAGTACGCCCACTTGCTTGCCGATGTAACGATCGACACGTTTGAGGAAGTGATCTTTTCACAGTTGCTGAAAGGAATACCTTTTCGCAGGACTTCGTCAGCCAAGTACTTCGCAATTGAATTAACAAACAAAGGCCAGAAGAACGGCCAGGTTGCCATTCATTCACTTCACCTGGTTCGGTCAGCGCATGTCTCTGTTCAGCCCAGGGCAGCAAAAACACAGCAAGTGAAGGCGATGCACTACCGCATTATTGGGCCTGAACTGGCTGATGACTTCGCAAAGCTCGGGAATGAGGGATTCAATTTCAGCATTGATCGGGTTGTTGCGGGGCAAACAAAGAATGTAATGTACTCTGCTATTAGCTTGTTGGATTTGCTGCATACCGGCGGGGCAAGAATCCATTCAAACGCCAGAAGGAGAGCTGCAGAATTTGAAATGATCGAAAATTTTAGAGAGTTGCCGCAAAAAGATTTTGGACAAGCACAGAACTACCAAATCAAAAAGTTCAGCAACGATGATTTCTCCAGATCAAACGAAGATAATCGTGTAACTCAAGGGTGGAAAAGAAGCGAGAGTGGCGATGGAGTTTCATGGAATTCACCTAAATATAGACCGCAAGATTTCCCAAGTTCGATCAACGAAAGTGCATTCGAGAGTTATGGAACCATCGAAAATCGGATTCATAGTACATCATTATTTCCTGATACGACGAACATTGACTGGGCAACAGTTTCTGCCTTAGGAAATATGCTCAAGGTCATTACTGACCCGACACAGGGCCTCCAAACCGTTATAAATCAGTTTAATAGTGGAGGCATTAACGACCTAAGATCATTCATAGATTCTTTAATTCCTGACGGCTTATTAATACAAAGCTACAGGGCAGCAACCGTCGCAAATAGCAATAGGGAACAATTAGTCAAAGATTTCGAAAAAATTTGGAAGGGTATTAGCACCTCTGCAAATAGCTTACGGGTTACTGGAATTGTCTCATCATCTCAATCGCCAGTTGGAATATCTGCAATTGCAGGAGATACTCTTGGCGATGTTATCAGGTCTCTTGATAATTTATTTAAAATGGGTTCTGACTTAACTAGTCTTTTGACTCAATCTGATACTCAATCTGATACTCAATCTGATACTCAATTTGATATTGCTAAGATAGGGGAAATTATTGAGGGCTTTGGTGGTATGCTGGATCTGCTAATTACTATCGGTTCCATTGCCACCTCTGCAATACCTGGATCTCCCACATCCGTTGCTCAAGTAGTTCCTTTTTTGAATGGTTTGACGCTGGGAATCACTACGGGAGTTGGTGTAAATGTGAGTTCTGGCCCTAATTTGATTCTACCGTCATTTCAGATGAACGCGAATTCTGGTTCGAGTGGCTCGATCAACAAAAGCGCTACAAAATCAGGGTATTCATACAACCAGTTTCTAAACGTCGGATATGACAATTCACTTTTCGGCGGTAGCGAAATAAAAAGAATTCTTTCACGCAGAGAACTCTCAAATAGAGATAATGAAAGGGTCCGTGGTGCTGAAGTAATGTGGCAAAACCAAATACAAGATATAATTACAGGTAGCATACCATTGAATTTAACATTTCCTGCAACTGCGACGAAACAGCATTTTCGCACAGCTGATGAATCTCTGAGAGTAAGGTTCAACAGCGGATTCTCGCCGTCAATACAGGTAGATTTTTGGTTTGAACTCACAGAGGAGACCATCCGAGATGATTATTGATAGAATACAACTTGCAGGCCGGGATGCTTATTTTCAGGCACCAAACAATCCCGGGACAGTTAACCTTGCTCCGGCGGCGCAACTTGCCGTGCCGGTCACGGTTCGTACCGCCCCGTTGAAGAAGGGCCAACAGGTTGAGATTTCAGGTTTACAACTTCTAATTGAGGGCGACGACCTTAGGCCGATGTTCCAGTTTCAGTTGGATGCCAATGGCAAACCGGCGCCTTTATTTCGCATTTCGGTGATGAAGGAAATGTTTTCCGGCCTGTTCGCTGACCCTTTTCGACACCGGGTTTACAACGTTGCCGGCGCGCTGGATTTCAATGAAGGTACTTTGAGCAACGGCCGAATATTGGAGGTGGAGGGGATTCCCACCATTTGTTCTGTGGGGAAAGAAGAATGCAAATGGGTTAGCAGAATATATGTTCTAGCAGAACCGATTTCGATCGATTCCGTGGCATGGGAGCTTGCATCCTCGAAACTCACAGCACCCGATAGCTTCAGCTACAGAATCGATGTTGATTGTTTCGACGCCAGCAACAATCCTGTTGGCATAATCAGCACGGGAGCGAATCTCATTAAGGCAGATAAACCCCGTTTTGTAGAACAGCAACTCGATGGAGTGGCCTCCTTTCAGGTTACATTTCGGGCAATAGTGAACCAGGACTCTTTTGTCACCGAGCGGCATCTTCCTACCTTCAATGAAAAAACAGGCAGGCCCTTGCTGAGAGCCATCAACGTCCTGGAGATGCTGGACAATTCGGTTGGCAGCGCCCGGTGTGTTTACGACATCCATTCCTTAACCGAACTGAAAAGCCTTTGCAGCGATTTTCAATTGTTTGAGGCGCCTGGACCGGAAATAAAACGGCTGACGTCTACTTTAAATTTGATCGCTGTATTGGTAAATAGCCCCAATCAGGTTATTACTAACAATGACATCTACCATGCCAACAGCCGATTTGAGTTTGTAGAACTTGAATTGATGCAAGATGTATTTACGAGGTTTGATGCGAAAAGAAATGGTGAAATTCTAGTAAGAACAAATGGATGATATGCCCATTTCTCAACAAATAATTACTCAATATTAAAACCAATTAATGTCCCAGGACGATAATTCATCATCCAATTCACTTTTAATACGTATTAGAGAAAGAGTGGATTCTAAATGTAGGTGGACCTTCAATACTGACCCTACGGTTAGTTACCTTGTTCCTCCATATGATACTTGTGAGCCGGTGGTAAAACCATTTGATGAACCTGCAGATACTGCTAAACCTCCACATATAGATACAGGCCGACCTGAACCTGAAAATATTCCTGCTGGTGACCAAAGAGCAGCAGCACCAAAACCTGCCACAGCCATAGATACAGGCAGACCTGAACCTGAAAA
>JACDHS010000123.1 GCA_013820875.1 Verrucomicrobiota bacterium
AACTCACCCACTTCGAACCCAATGTTGAAACATTGGGCTATTCTCAAGTGTTCCTCCGGAACAGGAATTCACCGATCGAAGACTTTTCCAAATCCTATTCCACCGAAAACAGCGAGGAACCTCGTTTTCCTTCGTAAGTCGTTGATCTCCAGTAAATAGAAAATACTAAAAATATTTTTAAGAAAATGAGCAAAGTAGGCATTTGGCCGACTTTGCCCTTGGTAAGATGGTTGGGTTCGATCGATTGGCGATTCGGACGTAAACAAAAAGCGAAAGTCCGGGGATGCTTTCCAATGTGAGAGCAACGTGTGAGCGGGACAAAATGTCGTTCCCGGAAGTTCGTAGGCAGTAATTCAAAGGAAAACAAATCCTATGAAACAAAACATAAATAATAAGGAGGCCGATCTGCTCGAATTGGGGATCGAGGCGGCAGACGGCCTGGATGGTCTGGGCGTGGCTCTTGAAGTAACGCCGGATATTGGCACAGGGATTCGGACGGCGGCAGCGAATCTGACCGCGGCACGAAATGGGGCGCAACTCGGTCGCGGCAGCCTCCGGAATTCCCAGGCGTCGGTGCAGGCGAAGATGGCAGCCGGTCGGCACTTTGCCACGTTGGTGCGGGAACTTCTCAAGCCGCACGTCGGGAACGGATATTCGCAGGCCTGGGATGTGGTCGGGTTCGTCGGCACGCTGGCCATGCCCGGTTCCACAGCAAAGATGCAATTGTTGCTCAGCACGATCAAAACGTTCCTGACAGACAATCCGACCCGGGAAAATGGACCACTCCTGGTGACGGCCGCACAGGCGGATCTCCTGCACACCCAGTTGCAAGCAGCCGTCACGACGCTCAATGCGCAGCAAACTACAGCCGCTGGTCTACGCTTGGCTCGCAAGGATAACCGGAATCTGCTGCGCCTTCGTTTGTGGGCGCTGGTGGCGATCCTCAAATCCAAAATGGGTGCGTTGGATGATCGTTGGGTAACCTTCGGTTTCAATAAACCAGGCGCACAGGAAAAACCTGCGGTGCCGGTAGGTCTGACGGCGGTGTTGATCGGTGAAACCTCCGTTTCCTTCAAATGGCCACCGGCAGCCCGTGCGGATCAGTATCGCATCTGGGCGCGGGTGGTGGGTGTCGATGCGGTGTTGGGTTCGGTCGCTCTGCGCGGAGACCTGGACTTCACATTGGAACAGTTGCCGCGTAATTCAGTTGTCGAAGTCGCATTGTCGGCTTTGAACAATGGTGGTGAAAGTGCGAAGAGCACGATCCTCACGGTGACAACGCTGTAAGCAGTCTCTTCGAGGTCCAAAACACAAGCCGCCCGGGTACTCCGGGCGGCTCTTTTGTTTAATGTGCTGCCGACATCTTGCCGGCAGCACATTGGGGATGGGCATCCTTCTGAATCAGAGCAGGTGCTTCGTGAAGAATTTTACCATCTCAACTTCCATTTTTGTGCCTTCGTCGCGGTGGCGGACAACGCATTCGATGTCGAGCTTGTCCATCTGTTCTTTGAGGCGCAGACCGAAGTTGATGTGGTGAATGCCCTGGCCGGGGCGCGCATTCTCAGGCAGCGGGCCACGTGGCTCACTGTAGAACGCATATACCGGCGGATCGTTCTTGCTGAGATGTGTGATCGCGGAAGCGGCTTCGTAAATACGGTGCGCTTTGGGGGTGTCGAGTTCGTCATCCTTTAATCCATAGAGTGTTTGAAGAGCTGGATGGTTCGCGGTGGCTTCGCCGACCCACTCTTTAATGACTCGCGGATCGTAACTGGCCTGCGCGCCGAAGACGGCCATGCAACTCAGGCGAGTCGATTGACGCAATACCGGGTCGGCATTTTTCGCATCGGCCATGTCATCGTGGAAACCGATCCAGAGCGAGGTGCCGGCGCCGGCTGATCCACCAGATGCTCCAATGCGCTTGGGATCGATGTTCCACGCGCTGGCTTTTGACCTTGCGAATTGAATGGCGCGGGCGGAATCCATGTAGTGTGCTGGGAAGCTTACTTCTGGTGAAAGCCGATAATTAATTGCGATGACCGAGATGCCTTTTTGCAGCAGGCCTTCGAGTAAAGCTGCGGGTAATTTCTCTTTGCTGCCGCTGCGAAAACCGCCGCCATGAATGAATACGACTAAAGGAGTCGGTTTGTCTGACTTGGCTTTCCAGAGATCCAGCACGTTGCGTTCGTGCGGACCATATTTAATTTCGGCCAGGTCGGGTGCGGGTTTGGGTGCGTCTTTTCCAGGCTTTTGCGCATGAGCAGGTGCAAGGAGGAGAGTGAAGGCGAGCGGGGTCAATAAAGCCGCGCGAACGATGTGTCCCGATGTTCTCATAGATTTGGTTGGCAATCCGATGTCGCTGTTTCAGAAGCTGTTCAACATCGGGATGCCAATCTCACTGACGCCGACTTCTCTTTTCGAGTTACGAAATTTTGTAGAGGAGTTCAGTGTGAACGTCGGAGTTTAACCGCTAATCCTAAATCCGGCAGTTCAATACCGCTAATCTACGCTAATGACCGCTAATCAGAGGGAATTGCGAAGAATGCCGCTTGAAAAGCCAACTACCTGTTGGGGTGAAGCCTTTGTTTTCACGTAACCGCTTTTCCATTAGCGACTATTAGCGCAGATTAGCGGTTAAACTGCGGTTTTTAGGCTAATTCGCGCAAATAATGACCTATGCAGGGTCAAGAATCCAGAATCGCTTACTTTTCCAGTTCGACAGCTACCGTTGAGCCTTTGGAAATCGTGTTGAACACTGGCGAGTATTTTTTTCCCATCTCGATAAGTTCAGCTTTGGATTGGTCCGAGATGTCGGCGTCGATTTTAAAGATGGCGCGGATTTGTTGGTAACCGACCGGAACATCTTCCGAAATTCCGAGGAACCCACGCAGATCAATATCTCCTTCGAAGCGACTTTCGATTCCTTTGATTTCGATCCCCTTTGCGGCGGCATGAGCAACCATGCTGGTGGTCAGGCAACCCGAAAGCGCCACGAGCAGGTATTCAACCGGGTTCCCGCCAAGGTTCTTCCCACACAATATTGGCGGCTCATCGATATCAAATGCCATGGGAGCCCGCGAGTCGTCTTGGTGTTGTGCCCCGTAGAAGTCTTTAACTCTCGCCAGGTTGTGCGTGCCGTCCACCCAACGGTTTGTTGCGCGGAACTTGAAGTTCGCCAGTTCCGGGTTTTCTTTGATTTGTTCAATCGTTTCAAAGAGGCTTTCGACATCCACGCCGTTGACCTGTTTTTCCTGAATTGCTGCCATAAAATCTCCTTTGCCTTTGTTTTTTCTTCCGCTGTTGAAGTGCGGTTCAACTTCGGAATGTGGTTTCAAATTAACGAAACATCCAAAGGGAAAAATTTCAAACGGTAACTCTGCATGAGACAAAAGCCGCTGTTGCTTTGGAGGGATTACCTGTTCTTTGGAAAATGTTAGTGTTGGGAATGAACCCGAGGTGAAGAAGTTCTTGTTTTTGCAATTTGACGCGTGCGGCACTGCCATTGCTTCAGTTGGCGCAACTGACGTTGGCCAATCAGTGAATAGCTTCGGAAAATTTATCGACGAAGCTATTCTCGTTTGGCAGACTGCGTCGAAAACCAAGAGAAAATGTTCAACCAACTGAAGAGTTTTTTGTCGAGGACGTTCTCAAAAGAGCCCGCAAACAGACCAGAGGCTCCAAGACCGGCTCCGGCAAAGACATCGCCAAAAGCAGCACCCGCACCCGCTAGCGCGGCGCCTAAAGCTTCCGCTCCAGCCGCACGTCCGGCATCTGCGCCAGCCAAAACAGCCGTTGCCGCCCCGGTAGCTGCGGCGCCAGCCGAATCGGGTGAGGTGCTTAATATGCCGCTCAAGGTCGTGCTGGGCCGCCTGTCTCCCGAGCTTACTGCATTGGTGAAGTCACAGGGCGCCGGTGACCTGGCGCTGCCGCTCAAACGTATCTTAAGTCAACTCCCTCAAGGGACAGTGAAATTGTCCTTTGGTGAGATCCGCCAGGCTGCGCCAGCGGGAACATTTTTGGAAGTGACCAGCCAGGACCAGGCTCTGGTTGAACTGCCGTTGCCAGATATTCTTTCGCGCTTAAGCGCTGCGCATCTGACCCGTCGTCCGGCGCAGAAGACGCTTGAGGCACCGCCAGAAGTTGGAAATATTTTTGGTCCGCGAGGCGAACAGCTTCCGCAGCCGACCGGTGACACGACATTTCGTAAAGCGCCTCCAGTTCCAGTCGCCGCGAAAGCAGCGTTCGCCCCGGCACAACCGAAGATTTCGCAACCCATCACGCCATCTTTGCCGAAAGCGGTGGAGTCAAAGATCGTTGCTCCTAAATTGCCGCCGAGCACGGCACCGATTTCTGCTCCAAAAATTCCAGCGCCAGGTTTGCCAAAGTCAGAACCAGCCATTGCCAAAGCAGCGCCGGCTGCGGTGGGTCAGATGCCAGCCATTCCGCAGGATCAAACACAGTTTTTCCTCAAGAAAGATTCGGAAGCAGTGGGTGAAGTGTTAACGGTGCCTTTGGTTTCGTTGGCTGAAGACTGGCCGCAGAACATCAAAGAAGAGATTTCGAGCGGTAAACTGGGGGATTCCTCAGTGGGTCTGCCGATGGACCGGATTGAAGCGGGGTTGAAAACTGGCAAGTTGAGTTTTTTATGGAAAGAGATTGCTGGCTGGCTGAAGCCTAATTCTTTCACGAGTCAGATTAACTCCGATACCAATGTTGATCTGCCGCTGAAAGTGATTGCTCCGTTGTTCATTTCGCAGCATCGCCCTGCCAAAGCGCAGAAGAGGTTGTCGATTGACGAGAGTATCCCGGATCTTTTTGCGGGAGGAAAAGGACCGAGAGCCGCAGTAATAGCGCCGCCGATTGCAGAGCCAGCGCCAAAGCCTGTTCTTCCGACTCCGCCTGCACCGATCGCGGTGCCGAAGCCGCCTGCAGCTGCACCGGTTTCCGTTCCGGCTGTCAATACACCAAGGCCGACTTCGATTCCTGCGCCGAGCTTGCCTAAGCCGCCGATTCCGCAGCCGCCCAAAACTTCTCCTGCAATGCCAAAACCCGCTATGCCGGCCCCGGCTGTTGGGGTCGCAAAAGAAGCGGAATCATTGGGTGAGTTATTTGGGGATTCGTCCAAAACAGATTGGAGTCCGCGGGACATTGTGCAGAATACGAATGGCCTGAAAGGAATTGCAGGTTCAATTGTGGTTTTATCGGACGGATTGTTGGTAGCTGGCGAACTGCCTGCTCCTTTCAGACTTGAAACGACTGCAGCCTTTTTACCGCAGATTTTTGGTCGTATGATGCAGTATTCGAAAGAATTGAACCTGGGAGAGATGTCCAGCGTGACGGTGGCTTGCGAAAAGGCGCCACTGCACATTGCGAAGGCGGGTCTGATTTATTTCGGAGTGGTTGGAAAAGCTGGCGAAACGCTGCCAGTAAGCCAGATCAAACTGATTGCATCGGAACTGGCGAAACACAAATAATAAGAATTTATGGCAATTATCAACCAGGCAACGAAGGAATTGCAGGTTAAGATCGTATATTACGGTCCTGCCAAGTGCGGGAAGACAACCAATCTGGAGCAGGTTCACTCAAACGTGAAGGTCGCCAGCCCGGAGAACAAGGGTAAGATGGTTTCGCTCGCGACCAGCTCGGATCGTACATTGTTTTTCGATTTTTTACCGATCGAAGCAATGGCAATCAAAGGATTCAAAACCAAATTTCAGCTTTATACAGTTCCCGGACAGGTGATTTACAACACCACACGCCAACTCGTCCTGCGGGGGGTGGATGGCATCGTTTTTGTCGCTGACTCCCAATACGACAAGATGGCTGAAAATGTGGAAAGTTTTCAAAATCTCACGGACAACCTGAAGAGCTTGAAAATGAACCTGAACGACATCCCTTACGTTCTACAGTATAACAAACGAGATCTACCGAATGTCGCTCCAGTTGAGTATATGGATTTTCTATTAAACAACCGGGAAGTCCAAGTGCCGGCGTTTACAGGCTCCGCATCAAAATCTGAGGGTGTGTTTGAATCACTCAATATGATCACGCGGCTCCTGTTGAATAAATTCATCAACGAAAGCGCACGGAAGTAAACATATGTTCACACTCCCCGAACTCATCGAAGAAGACGTCCTGGAACTGGATGGCGCCCTGGGCGATCTGGTCACCAAGAGCGAGGCAACCGCGGCGTTGATCCTGGATATTGGCGGCTTTCTTATTGCGCAACACGGCAAAATGGAAGGTTTTGATTACACGACCATTGGTGCGCTTGCATCTGCTTCGTTTGCCGCCACCCAGGCCATGGCCGGTCTGGTCAGCGAAACCAATTTCAGCTCCATTTATCAGCAGGGAGAAAGCTATAGCCTGCTCCTTAACAGCATTGATGGACAATGCTTATTGGCTGTCATTTTCCGGGCCCAGATCAGCGTTGGTGTTATCAAGTATTATGCTTCGGGAACAATCACCCGAATCGGTGTCCAACTCACACGCGCCCGGGAACGTTCGCCTGATGGTGGTTACGATCTTTCTTCACTCAACCTCGCCGATCCTTCGGAGTTGTTCCGGAAGAAGGAAGATTAGAGCGGAATCGCGAAAAGTTTTGAGTTGACGGTTTTTAAGGGAATCCATTAGTGTCGCGATAGATCCAGCTTCTGTCAGAGAAGCTGGTCGCGTCGCCATATTGGTGTTGCGGGAAACAACGGTAACAACGCCATTATTATGCAATCGGACAAATCAACTAAAGCAAAGGTCTCCCCGTCGAGTGATGTGGCCGATATTTATGCCACTCTGGCGGAAGCATTAACCCACGATGATGCCAGTGTGCGGGAAAGTGCCGCACGGGAATTCGGGGAACGGAAGGAGAAACGTGGTATCAACCTGTTGGTTGAGTTACTGACCGATGACAGCAGTAAAGTACGTTTCGAAGCTGCAACCGCCTTGAATGAATTGGGATGGAGGCCTGCCAACGATCTTCTGCAAGCCCGTCACGCCGTTGCCCTGCATCAATTTCAAGCTGCCGCAAAGTTGGGCGAAGTGGCCGTTGAACCGCTGCTTTTGATAATGGCGGAAGGTGATATTGGGTTGCGGATGGCCGCATTGGAAACATTAGCTTATATCGGCGGAACAAAAGTTTTACAGCCGCTTTGTGAAGTAATTAGCGACAGCAATCCGCATATGCGGGCTGTTGCGGTGCAGGCGCTCTGCACCCTTGCAGCGCCGCAGGCCATTGAACCGCTTGCGAAATTGTCTCGCGATCCCAGTTGGGAAGTGCGTTCTGTTGCTTTGGATGCCTTGGAGGCGATAAATCTTCCGGCGTGTGTCGCCCCGGTGAGTCGCTTTCTCAAGGATGAGACGGCTGACCTTCGGATGCGCGCTGCGGAACTTTTAGGGCGCCTGGGCGAGAGAACTGCAATTACGCCTTTGATCGCCGCGGCTCTGGATGTGAATTCGGCAGTCCGCGACACCGCGTTGGTTTCCCTGAATAAGCTGGATTCTGCGTGGGAGAAGTCGGACTATGCAAAGCAAGCAACCCGTGACCTTTTGGATGCTTTGAAACATGAAGAATCTGACGTCCAAAAAGCAGCCGCAGATCTATTGAGAACAATCGGCCAAACCCCAGCAATGAATTCTTTTCTCACGGCTGAAGTCGGTGCCATTCCACAAGGCCCGATGGCGGTCCTGGCGCATGGGCTGAAATCTACCAACCGCGACTTGCGACAGGCTTCCGCAGAGGCGCTGGGACAACTTGGCGATCAGGCCGCTATTCCAATGATGGTCAAAATGCTCAGGGACGAGGACCAGTTCGTCCGCGAGGCTGCCATGTACGCATTGAATCTTCTGAACTGGAAGCCGGCAAACGACACCGATCTCGTGCTGCGCGCAGTCGTTTTGCAACAATGGGAGACGGCTGTTTTGTTTGATGCCCTTGCTGTCGAGCCGTTGGTGATGGTGCTCGAATCTGAAAATGTTGATGTTTGCAGAGCGGCTGTAGAAAGCCTTGGAAAGATTGGACATAAACGAGCGGAAGAACCTTTGTCGGTGATGCTCGGGCATTATCATAAGTCCGTGCGAACCGCTGCGGCGCATGCTTTGAGGTTGATGGGGTGGCAGCCGAATGACGCCAGGGACTTTGCCTTGCTCGCGATCGAACTCGGCGATTGGGAAACCGTGAAGATGCAGGGGGAAATCGCAGTGGCACCTTTGATTACGCAGATAAAAGAGCACTATCATACTCCAGAGTTTGCCAATGATGCCATGGCCGCTTTGGCGGAAATCAGTGATCCTCGAGCGGTCAGCACTTTGTTGTCCTACACGCGGGACGGACAAATTGCTGAAACCGTGATGCAGGCGCTTGAAAATATCATGGACCAAGCAGCGGGCGGCATTGAAGTCGCCGACCTGAAAACGCTCGCCGCATTAAACAACCTGGTGCAGTTCCGCTACGCGTTCGATCCTAAATATGGGGCGTATGTTCGTTCCGGCCTGCAGGAGGTAGATAGCTCCAAACTCAAGAAGCTTGCTGGTCAGGAATTGGCTAGACGCAGTTAGAATTCCCGTATGTCTGAGACCAAGCCCAAAAAAAAGGTTCTCTTCGTTGATGATTCAACGGAGTTTCTGCAGATTTTCTCCCAAGCCATGGAGGCGCACAGCCGTGGAGAATGGGAAATCTACACTGCGACCAATGCCGGTAAAGCCCTTTCAATTCTCGAAGAACATCCGATTCACCTCGCTGTCGTCGATGTGCAAATGCCGCTCATAGATGGGATGCAACTGCTCAAGCTGATCGGGAACAAGCAGCCCAATTTGCCGAAAGCCGTTCTCACCGGTTTTCCCAATCCTGATGATCGCACGGCGAGCCTTGCCAATGGTGCGGATCTCTACCTGGAAAAGCCAACAGCGCCAGAGGGGATGGAAACGATTTTTTACACGCTCAATGAATTGGCGAGAGTCGAGTCTGAAGAAGGTTTCCAGGGAACTATTCGCCGGGTCGGCCTTCATGACATTTTGCAAATGGAATGTCTGGGGCGGAGTTCTGCCATTCTTGAGGTGTTCAACAAAGATACTCGTGGTGAAATTTTCATCAAGAATGGAGCCATCATCCATGCCCAGGCCAAAGAGCTGAGCGGGCAGGAGGCATTCTACCGTTTGCTCTCGATCATGGGCGGCGGTTTCAAATTAAAGCCCTTTGTCGCGCCACCGCGAATCACCATCACCATTTCCTGGGAGCATCTTTTGATGGAATCGGCCCGGCTTCGGGACGAAACGGATCTTCTCTCGAAGGAAGAAGAAGACGCCCGGAACGGAGTTTCATCCGTCGTTCAGCCTGTCATTCCCCTTCGTTTACCGAAGTTGAAACCTGCTGCCCTGAAAAAGGAGCCGGTTCAGATTACGGAGATGGCTGTTTTTTCTTTAAAAGGTGCTGTCCTTTACGAATGGCAATGCCCCGACGTGGAGTTGCGCAAACGCATTTTGGAATTCGTCACGGAAAAATCCACGCAACTCGCTCAAAACATGCATTGCGGGCGTCTTGATCTCCTTGAAATGCAGAGTGGAAAGAATCGTATGGTGGCCCAGCTTCAGGCTGACGCCGGCATTTACGTGGCCATTTCTGGGAATCCGGCGAATAGTTGATTTACTCTGCTGTTCGGAAAAGTTTTCTGTCCAACTTGGATAATCGCCGATAACATCCAGCATGCAGCAAAAGGAAATGACAAACCGATGGTTGGCCCGAAATGCGAAAGCAAAAGGTATCTTGGCCTGCGGTGTTCGTCATCCGGATCAAACCACCTTCAACCATGCTGCATCGTCCTCTGATATTTCTACCGCAGCACTCGATAATTCATGGGAATGTGTTTCCAGTACATTCGCTTTCCTGAAGCAGCACAAGAATGAAGTCGATCAGATGTGTTGGGTTTTCGAAAATTTTCTCCTGCACTGTGCCTTGAGAAGCGATGAAACCTGCCTGGGTATTCTGACCTCAAAAAACGCGGACGAACATGATCCCGCAGTCGTGAATCGTCTCATCTCGGAATTTAAGTCTCTCAAAAAGTAGAGTTTGCTTTCCTTCTTGTTTAGGAAAAAAAGCAAACCGAGTTCGGATGGCTGCGGCAGGCAGCCGATTATTTCCTCAATTTGATCAGCAGATCTTTGCTTTCCACGGAGTCGCTGATCTGCACAAAGACTTCACCAATAACGCCATCTGCGGACGCGTAAACTGTCGTCTGCATTTTCATTGCTTCCATGACGATCAGTTTGTCGCCTTTGGCGACTTTTGAACCGACCGTGGCGCTGACGGATGTAATCAATCCAGGAATAGGCGCACCAATCTGCAGTGGGTCCGATGGATCTGCTTTTGCGCGGGCTTTCGTCTTCGGTTGAACGGATTTATCGAGAATCGAGGTCACACGAGTCATGCCGTTCAATTCGAACGTGATCCCGCGACGACCATCCTTATCCACGTCGCCAACAGAAATGAGGCGCAGAAACAGGGTTTTACCTTCTTCAATTTCAACTGCAATTTCTTCTCCAGGCTTCAGGCCGTAGAAAAAGGCCGGGGTTGGCACAACGCCAACATCGCTGTAGTCGCGAGTGAATTTTGTAAACTCCGCAAACACTTCCGGGTACATCAAATGACTGTAGAGATCGTCTTCAGTTGCTTCATGCTTGAGCTTAACGGAAAGTTCCTCTTTGAGTTTCTTCAGGTCGGCTGCTTTGTAGTGAGCGCCGGGCCTATCCGTGAGCGGCTTTTGTTTTCCAAGAATGACATCCTGCAGTTTCTTCGGCCAACCGCCCATCGGTTGACCCAAATTGCCCATCAGCATGTCGATGACGGAGGCAGGAAATGAACCGGAACCAGGTTCGAGATTCAAAACATCGGCTGGCTTAATGCCGCGTGTGATCAGGAACATCGCCATATCCCCGACCACTTTGCTGCTCGGGGTTACCTTCACGATATCGCCGAAGAGTTGGTTTACTTCGGCATAGGTGCGGGCAATTTCCGGCCAACGATGAGAAAGTCCCATGCTCGCGGCCTGCTCCTTGAGGTTCGTGTATTGGCCGCCTGGCATTTCGTGCAAATAAACTTCCGCACTGCCACTGCGTGGAGCGGTATCGAATGGTTTATAGAACTGTTGAACGTGTTCCCAATAATCGGAAAATTCACCGAGTGCTTCCAAGTCGAGCCCGGTGGCGCGCGGTGTATTTTCCAATGCAGCGACAATTGAATTCAAGTTCGGCTGACTGGTCGAACCGCTCATGGAAGCAATTGCCAAATCAACAACGTCCACCCCCGCTTCACTCGCCTTCAGCACGGAAGAAGAATTGATACCGCTGGTGTCATGCGTGTGGAAATGAATCGGAATACCGATTTCCTGCTTCAATGCTTTGACCAGCGCGTGCGCGGCGAACGGACGGCAGAGCCCTGCCATATCTTTAATCGCCAGCATGTGCGCGCCCATTTTTTCCAATTCCTTCGCGAGCTTCACATAATACTTCAGCGAATACTTGGTGCGTTTAGGATCGAGGATGTCGCCGGTGTAACAAATCGCCGCCTCGCAAATCGCATGGGTACCCTGCACCGCCTCCATGGCAACCTTCAGATTAGGCGTGTAGTTCAGTGAATCGAAGATGCGGAAAATATCCATCCCGTTTGCGGCGGCATGCTTTACAAAACCGGCCACGACGTTGTCCGGATAATTGGAGTATCCAACGGCGTTAGAGCCGCGGAACAGCATTTGAAAACAAATGTTCGGAATCTTCTCCCGGAGCTGACGAAGTCGCCACCATGGATCCTCGTGCAGGAAGCGCATGGCCGTGTCGAACGTGGCGCCGCCCCACATCTCCATGCTGAATAGCTGCGGCGTGCGATGGGCCACAGCGTCGGCAATCGCGAGCATGTCATAGCTGCGAACCCGTGTTGCCATCAAAGATTGATGGGCATCACGGAAAGTCGTGTCGGTGATGAGCAATTTTCTTTGTTTCAGTGTCCACTCCGCAAACTTCCTGGGACCCAACTCAAGCAACAGATCGCGCGTGCCTTTTGGCAGCGCCTTTTTGTGATCGTAAGGAACGCGTGCGGCCGGGAGCAGCGTAGTGGGCGGCTTGTAGCCTTTCGATTGCGGATTGCCATTGACGATGACGTTGCCCAAAAAGTTAAGCAGCTTGGTCGCGCGATCCCGGCGCGGTTTGAAATGGAACAGTTCCGGAGTCGTATCAATCAAGGTAGTCGTCGCCCAGCCATCACGAAACGTCTCGTTGTGAATGACGTTTTCGAGGAACGGAATGTTCGTCTTCACCCCGCGGATCCGGAATTCGCGCAATGCACGATCCATTCGTTGCAACGCCATGTGAAAGTCCTGGCCGTAAGCCGTGATCTTCACCAGCAATGAATCGTAATAGGGCGTAATCACAGCGCCTGCATAGCCCATGCCGCCATCAAGACGAACACCGTATCCACCCGCGGAGCGATATGTCAGAATCTTGCCATAGTCGGGAGTAAATTTGTTTTCAGGATCTTCCGTGGTGACGCGGCATTGCACGGCGAAACCCATCCTCGGAATCTGATTCTGCGCAGGCAAATTAATCTCCGCGCCATGCAACCGAAATCCCTGTGCGATTAACATTTGCGCCCGCACAATATCAATGCCAGTGATGACTTCGCTCACCGTGTGCTCCACCTGGATGCGTGGGTTCATCTCGATGAAGTACCACGCCTTTGTATCCGTATCGTAGAGGAACTCGATTGTCCCTGCGTTGTCGTACTTGATTTCCGTGGCCATGCGCACGGCGGCGTCGCAGAGCTCCTGGCGCACCTTGTCGTCCACACCGACTGAGGGCGCAATTTCCACGACCTTCTGATGGCGGCGTTGCACTGAGCAATCGCGTTCGTGCAAATGCAAAATGTTACCGTGTTTGTCGCCGAGGATCTGGACTTCGATGTGTTTGGCGCGCGGAATATATTTTTCGAGGAAGACGGCTGGATTGCCGAAAGCGCGACCGGCTTCATTGCGTGCTTCGTCGAGCAGGTTTTGCAGATCACCTGGTTTGTGAACGACACGCATGCCGCGTCCGCCACCACCGAAAGCCGCTTTGATGATTAAGGGAAAACCAATTTTGCTCGCGACCTTCAGCGCTTTCTCGCGATCATCAATCGGTTCGTCTGTGCCGGGTAAAACGGGAACACCGATTTTTTCAGCCAGCGCACGGGCAGCCGTTTTGTCGCCCATCATTTCCAGGAGTTCAGGACGCGGACCGACAAAAATAATTCCAGCCTTCGCGCAGGCGCGAGCAAACGCGGGATTTTCAGACATGAAACCGTAGCCCGGATGAATCATGTCCACCCCTTTTTCCTTCGCGAGAGCAACGATGCCGTCCACATCGAGATAAGCACCGACAGGCCCCATTCCTTCGCCAGTTAAATAGGCTTCATCCGCTTTGAAACGATGAATTGAGAGCCGATCTTCCTGCGCGTAAACGGCCACAGTGCGAAGCCCTAACTCAGTGGCTGCGCGGAATATGCGAATCGCAATTTCACTGCGATTTGCCGCCATTAATCTTTTTAAAGGTTTGGGAGCGGGAACAGACGATTGTTCCGGAGAAGTGATCTTAGATTTGGCCGATCCGCGTTTTGCCGACATAGGTGTGTGGTTTATAGAGAGGAAACAGCCCGTTGGCAAAATTTTTCCCGCTTTCGTTGTGCAGCAGGCCCATTGCAAACAGTCGGCGGCAGGTCGCCTCCGACAACGGATTGGTAGCTCGTTCCACCCATTTCAGGGTTTAACTGAGCCCTGAAGCCACTTTAGCGCGTTGCAGAACTTTCGTTGCCAGGGCGCGTGCTTTTTCAGCGCCTTCCCGTAACACCTGCCGAACGTAATCCGGATTGGCCGCCAATTCCGCGCGTTTGGTTCGCGCTTCAGCGAAGTAGCTCCAGTAATTCTCAAACAACCCCTTTTTCAAATCACCATAGCCAAGTCCCCCGGCACGCAAACGTTCCTCGTAATCGCGAGCGACATCAGCGGGCGCAATCAGTTTCAATAACTGCACGGCTAGATTTTTATCAGCATCGGGCTTGGGTTCTTGCGGGGTGCGACTGTCCATCACGATTCCCATGAGCTTTTTGCGAATCGCTTTTTCCTCGGCAAAAATCTCAATCGTGTTCCCGTAGCTTTTGCTCATCTTCTGCCCATCGGTTCCAGGCACCACAGCCCCTTCCTCACGGATTTGCGGTTCAGGAATCACGAACGTCTGGCCGTAGGTCTCATTGAATTTGACGGCGATGTCGCGGGTGACTTCCACATGTTGCTTCTGGTCGCGACCGACCGGCACAATGTTGGAATCGTAAATTAAAATATCCGCCGCCATCAACACCGGGTAGGCGAATAAACCGTGATTCGGCGAAATCCCTTTGGCGACCTTATCTTTGTAGCTCGTGCATTTTTCCAAAAGGCTCATCGGGGTGACGGTCGTCAAAAGCCATGAAAGTTCCGTCACTTCCGGCACATCGGATTGTTTGAAGAAAATGGATTTCTTTGGATCCAAACCGCAGGCGAGAAAATCGAGGGCGACATCGAATGTATTCCGGCGGCGTTGCTCGGCGTCGAACAACGAAGTCATCGAGTGATAATCCGCGATAAAATAAAGTGCCTCGCCTTTTTCCTGAAGTTCAATCGCCGGGCGCATCATCCCGAAATAGTTTCCAAGGTGCAGCGCGCCGGAAGGTTGAATGCCTGACAAAATTCGCATGGCGAAAATTTAGTAGAATTCGTGAGCGAAGAAAGAAGGAAAGTGGGTCAGCCAGGAATCTTTGGTTCACCTCTGGCTGCATGCCAAAACCGAATGACTTGGATCTGCTTCTCTCTCCTCCCAACACGATAAATTACTCGGTAGGAACGAACAATCACTTCCCGAACATCTGCATCCCCAAACTCCGGAACAATTCTTCCTAATTCCGGATGCTCGCCAAGCAGTTTGGTTTTGGAAATCAAGAATTGGCCAAAGTTCAAAGCGCGACTGGGCGCATCTAAAGCAATGTAGCGCACTATGTCCTGCAAATCCCGGAGGGCGGACGGCGAAAGGACTACTTTATAACCCATGACGGCAGCTCTGCTTCTACTTTCTCGATCGGGATACTTTCTCCACGATCCAATTCGCTTATGCCTTGACGCACCGCTGCAACAAATTCAATTTCTTGTGCAATATCATGTAGAGAGGCAGTCTCTGGAATGCGTTGTAGAAGATCTGCAACGATCTCTTTGTTGCTCATATCTAAACTCTGCTCTAGCAAAATGTAAAATCAAGCGTGATGCGAGGCAACGTTCACTTCGCCGCTTCCACTGCATCCCGAATCAGCTTCTTAAACTTGTCCATCCCCTGGTCGAATGCTGCGGAAATCGGCAGAACGGCCGTCTTGGGGATTTTGCGTTTAAACTTCTTCAGATTCTCTTCGGCGGTCGGCTCGTCCATCTTGTTGGCGACGACATACCTTGGCTTTTCCAAAAGTCTTTCGTCATACATCCCCAACTCGCTGATGAGTTGTTTGTAATCATCCCATGGGTTCCGTCCATCGGTCCCCGCCATATCAACGAGCAGAACAAGGATCTTGCACCGTTCGATGTGACGCAAAAATTTGTGACCCAAACCGACGTTTTCATGAGCACCTTCGATTAATCCCGGCACATCGCAAACGGTGAGACGATGGAAATCCGGATACTCCAAAATTCCGATCTGCGGATGCAACGTTGTAAACGGATACGCCGCCACTTTCGGGCGCGCCCTGGAGATCGCGGTCAGCAAAGTGGATTTTCCGGCGTTGGGATAACCGACCAGACCGACTTCCGCCATGATCTGGAGTTCAAAAATATATTCGCCTTCCTCACCCGGTTCACCGGGTTGGGCAAAACGAGGCGCCTGACGAGTGGAAGTGGCAAAATTGCGATTGCCCAAACCGCCCCGGCCGGATTTGCACAATGTAAAGCGCTGCCCATGCTGGGTTAAATCAGCAACCAGTTCAGCGCCTTCATGGCTTGGGCTGCTGCGGGGCGCTTCTTCTTCCTGTTCTTCCAGATTAAATTCCATTGCCTGCACGCCGCCTGCAGAGCGAATCACTGGACGATAGCTCGTGCCAGTCATGAATTTTGGCGGACGAGATTCTTCTTCTTCGGATTCGTCTTCCGCGCCTTCTCCCTCTTCGTCGGGTTTCGGTTGGGCCGGCAGTTTCCAAATGAGTGTGCCGCAGGGCACTTTGATGATGAGGTCCTTGCCCGCGGGGCCATCCATGCCTTTGCCCAGGCCTGCGTGGCCATCCTCGGCAATCAGGCGCGGATTGAAGAATTGGCCGATCAAGTTGTTCAGATCATGCGATGCTTCAAGAATGACATCGCCGCCTTGCCCTCCGTTACCGCCGCTCGGGCCGCCCTTGGGACGATATGCTTCGCGTGTGAACGCAATGCACCCTTTGCCGCCATGTCCGGCCCTGGAGTAAACTTTGATTTGATCGATGAACATACTGATTAAACCTTAAGATTGAACCTTAGCTGAAATAAAAAAAGGCGAGGCGTTTTTAACCGCCTCGCCTGCGAAATTGGGAAAAAGCGATTAATTGGTCGCTGGCGCCAACACTGGAACAATATTCACGCGGCGGCTGCCTTTATCAAAAGCAACTTTGCCATCGGTCAGCGCGAACAATGTCCAATCGCGACCGGTGCCGACATTCTTGCCGGCGACGAATTTGGTGCCACGTTGACGAATAATGATGCTGCCGGCGGTCACAAATGTTCCACCGAATTCTTTGACGCCAAGACGTTTGCTGGCGCTATCGCGTCCGTTACGTACACTGCCTTGACCTTTCTTATGTGCCATAAATTCTAAAAATTAAGCGTTAATCTCTTTGATTTGAACCACCGTCAATTCCTGGCGGTGACCAGTCTTCTTATGATAGCCCTTGCGGCGCTTCATTTTGAAGCTGACTACTTTTTTGCCGCGGATGTGCTCGACGACATCGGCAACAACCGTCGCGCCCACAACAGTCGGCGCTCCGACGTTGAGTTTGCCTTCGTTGTTCACGAATAACACGCGGTCAAAAGTAAAAGTTTGGCCGGCCTCAACAGGCAGACGTTCGATTTGGAGCGTGTCACCAGCGACCACGCGATATTGTTTGCTACCGGTTTCTAAAATAGCGTACATAGCTTTTCCCTTAAAAGGGGACGGCGATAAAACCAAATAGGAGTTGAAGTGTCAACTTCCCTTTCGGAAAAATTGTCTGTTAAAATGGCCTGAAACTTCTTGGCGTCAAGTGATAGAGCATTTTTTACGGTAAAAAAGCACCATCTATCGACGATAGCAGCAAATTCCAACGCGAAGAAAACCTTACTTCGGACTGATCCCAAAAACGTCAATCAGAAGAACCGAGGTTTGCACAAATGCCGGAATAAAGCTTTTGTGACTTTAGGATTGGTTCCTCGCTGTTTCCAGCGGAATAGAAGTCGTGAAGTTATGTCCCTGGCATATCTGATGCTCGATAGGTGGACGGCAGTTTTCTTAATCACCCCGCCCCGCACCGCACAGCAATCATCGACTCTATAGTTCTGGTTTCCCGCTGGGAGAGGGAGAATCACCTTCCGTCTTTTTAGAAGCCGAAGACTGCCAATCACCTCGGGTTTTTGCGAAAAACATCCAAGAAACCCGAAAACGGATTCCCTCTCCCAGCGGGAAGCCAGAACTATAGAGTTACTGACCGCGTGGCAATCCAGAATCCAGCATCCAGCATCGTAAATCGCTCACTGTAAGCGCTTTGCAAACCGGGAACAGCCCCAGACCGGCATTTTTACCGCCGGAAAAGTTGCCGTCAGAGTCTGAGAGCCTGTCTGAAAAGTCAGTATTCCATAGGAATCAAGCCAATCGGCGGAGTTGAATTCGTATCATAGCGATATAGATCCAAGCTTCTGCGCTTGTTTCTGCGGTTTCGTAATCGCGCACCAAGCG